>CAMHKW010000011.1 GCA_946185835.1 uncultured Bacteroidales bacterium | reverse complement strand
GTGGCCGTCACACTCCGTTCCACAACCACTATCGTCCGCAGTTCTACATCCGTACGATGGACGTTACCGGTGAGATCACTCTGCCGGAAGGAACTGAGATGGTAATGCCGGGTGATAACCTCGAGATTCAGGTTAAGCTGATCTATCCGGTAGCTTGCTCTGAGGGTCTGCGTTTCGCAATCCGTGAGGGTGGCCGTACGGTAGGATCTGGTCAGATCACCAAACTGATCGACTAATTCGTCGATCGCTAGGTAAACCTGGGTTGACCCGGGTAGTCCTAGGGAAAACGCTCGGGGTGTCGAGCCCCGAGCAATTTTACGGAAGTCCTCCAATGGTAGGAGAGCGGTCTCCAAAACCGTCAATGTGGGTTCGATTCCTGCCTTCCGTGCAAGTTACAAAAAGTGGTGTGATAGACTTTTCATAGTGTTATGAGCCGCTATGTTGAGTAAACACCGTTAAAATAGAATGCTTCCGTTGACTTTGGCTAATCGGGCTAAGAGCTCGTTGTAGTTGAAGTCAATGTTTGGCGAATATTACGAAGACAAATAAATTTACTTGATATGAAAATCGTAGATAGCATTAAGGCTTCTTACACTGAGTTAGTTTACAAAGTGACGTGGCCGACTCGTAAAGAGCTCACTAACAGTGCGGTCTTGGTATTAATAGCTTCCCTAATACTGGCGCTGGTAGTATGGCTTATGGACTTTTGCTTTGAGCATTTGATGACATTCATTTATGGTTTGTTTTAAAAGTCAATGACTATGTCTGATAACAGCTATCAATGGTATGTTTTAAAAGTACTCAGTGGAAGGGAACACAGGGTCAAGGAGTACATCGAAAAGGCTTGCAAGACGGGCGATTTAGGTCGTTATGTGAGTCAGGTTTTGGTGCCTACCGAAAAATACATGAAGTCTCGTAACGACAACAATAAGAAAGTTGTCAAGGAGCGTTTGTATTTGCCGGGTTATGTACTTGTCGAGTGCTGCTTGATTAAAGAGTGTTATCCTCGTCTGCGTGTTGTTCCCGATGTTCTTGGCTTTCTGCCCGATCAGCGTTTTGCTCCTCCTACGCCTGTACGTCAGGCTGAAATCAATAGGATAGTGGGTAAGATAGATGAGGAGGCTTCGAAGAGTTTCGATGATTTCCCGTATAATGTCGGCGATACCGTTAAGGTTAATGACGGTCCGTTCAATGGATTTAACGGCGTTATCAACGAGATTCTGACAGACAAGAAGAAACTAAAGGTAGAAGTGACCATATTTGGTCGTAAGACACCTCTTGAGCTTTCGTTCAATCAAGTAGATAAGGAGTAGAAGGCTGTGTTACGGGCCGTTTGTACTACTCGATAGTAAACACAATACTATTAACACAAAACAGTTTTATTTTATTATGGCTAAAGAAATTGCTGGCTTTATTAAGTTACAGATTAAAGGCGGTGCTGCAAATCCATCGCCCCCAGTAGGACCTGCTCTTGGTTCGAAGGGTATTAACATTATGGAGTTTTGCAAACAATTCAATGCCAGAACTCAGGACAAGGCAGGTAAGGTTCTTCCTGTGGTCATCACTTACTACACCGATAAGTCGTTTGACTTTGTAGTAAAGACACCTCCTGTAGCTGTTCAGCTTATTGAGGCTGCAAAGATTAAGGGTGGTTCAGCTGAGCCTAACCGTAAGAAAGTAGCTTCTATAACCGAAGAGCAATGCCGTCAGATCGCAACCGATAAGATGGTCGACTTGAATTGCTTCACCGTAGAATCGGCTATGAAGATGGTAGCCGGTACGGCAAGGAGTATGGGTATAACTGTTAAATAATTTCTAATGCACTATGGCTAAATTAACAAAAAATCAGAAGTTGGCTTTAGAAAAGATTGAAGCAGGTAAAGCCTATACACTTGAAGAAGCAGCTGCATTGGTGAAAGAGATCACCACTACCAAGTTTGACGCTTCGGTTGACATAGACGTACGTTTGGGTGTAGATCCGCGCAAGGCAAACCAGATGGTTCGTGGCGTGGTAAGTCTGCCCAACGGAACAGGAAAGCAAGTGAGAGTTCTTGCATTGTGTACGTCAGACCAAGAGGCAGCCGCCAAAGAGGCAGGTGCCGATTATGTAGGTCTTGACGAGTATATTGAAAAGATAAAGGGTGGTTGGACTGATATTGACGTTATCATCACTCAGCCTCAGATTATGGGTAAGATAGGTGCTCTGGGCCGTATTCTTGGTCCTCGTGGACTTATGCCTAACCCTAAGAGCGGAACTGTGACACAGGATATCGCTAAGGCAGTAAAAGAGGTTAAGCAAGGTAAGATTGACTTCAAGGTTGATAAGTTCGGTATTGTTCACACTTCGATAGGCAAGGTATCGTTCCCCGCCGACAAGATAGCAGAGAATGCTAAAGAGTTTATTCTTACTCTTATCAAGCTCAAGCCTGCTGTATCGAAGGGTACATACATTAAGAGCATTTATCTTTCAAGTACTATGAGTACAGGTCTCAAGGTAGATCCTAAATCTGTTGAATAACTAAAAGCCGATTAGTATGAAAAAGGAAGATAAAAGTGCTATCATTGAACAACTGAAAGCTCAGTTGGCTGAATATCCTCATTTCTATTTGACGGATATAGAGGGTATGAATGCTCAGAAGACGAGTGACTTGCGTCGTGCTTGCTTTAAGAATGACATCAAGCTTGTGATGGTAAAGAACACTCTTCTTGCCAAGGCTCTTGAGGAGAACGAGGCATGCAAAGACCTGTTAGCAGTTCTGAAAGGCAATACAGCCCTTATGCTTTCACAGACCGGTAATGCTCCTGCAAAGCTTATAAAGGAGTTCACCGAGAAGGACAAGAAGAACAAAGATGCAAAGCCGATATTGAAAGCAGCATTTGTAGAAGAGAGTGTTTACGTAGGTCGTGAGCAACTTGACTTCTTGGCAGCTATCAAGTCGAAGAACGAGCTCATTGCAGATTTGGTTGCACTGTTGCAATCGCCTGCCAAGAATGTGGTTTCGGCTCTTCAATCGGGTGCCAACACAATTCACGGTGTTCTTCAAACTTTATCAGAAAGAGAAGGTTAATGCCTGCTCTTCTTCAAAAAACAACTAACTTTATTTAAAAACAAAACTCTTTAAAATTATACAACAATGGCAGATCTTAAAGCTTTTGCTGAACAATTAGTTAACCTTACAGTTAAGGAAGTAAACGAGCTCGCTCAAATTTTGAAAGACGAGTATGGTATTGAACCCGCAGCCGCAGCTGTTGCAGTAGCAGCCGGTCCCGCAGCTGCAGCTCCCGTAGAGGAAGAGAAGACATCGTTTGATGTAGTTCTCAAGTCAGCCGGTGCTGCTAAGCTCCAAGTCGTTAAGGCTGTTAAAGAGCAAACCGGTCTTGGACTTAAAGAGGCTAAAGACCTTGTTGACGCTGCTCCTTCGACAATCAAAGAAGGACTTGACAAAGCAGCTGCTGAAGCTCTCAAGAAAGCTCTTGAAGACGCAGGCGCTGAGGTTGAACTCAAATAAGAACCGACTAACATTCGGTATAGGTATAGAACCCCACAGGTTCTATACCTTTTTGTCTTCATAAAAAGAAATATTAAAAACGGCGGTAATTATATAGTAAATTTCTTTTTAAGTATTAAAATAAGGTTAAAGAAAAGTATGCCGGAGCATAATTCCCTTTCGGGGGTACGCATGTAGAATAAGATTATAATTAGTCACAATATATATTAGTCATTCGCTCGCAGGGCTGCAATTGATATGAACATATAGTCTTGTGAGATTAAAACAAACAAATCAATGGCTTCAAAAACAAAAAGAGTTAATTTTGCTTCGATACAGAAGCAGATGCCCTATCCTGATTTTTTGGAGATACAGCTGAAGTCTTTCCACGATTTCTTCCAGATGGATTCGTCGCCTGAGCAGCGTCGTAATGAAGGCTTGTATCGTGTGTTCTCCGAGAATTTCCCAATCACAGATGCTCGAAACAATTTCAGCCTCGAGTTTTTGGATTATTTCGTTGACCCTCCTCGTTATTCGATAGAGGAATGTTTGCAACGTGGTTTGAGCTATAGTGTTCCGCTTAAGGCGAAACTGAAGCTGTCGTGTTCTGACCCTGAGCATGAGGACTTTGATACTGTAGTTCAAGATGTTTATCTTGGCATGATTCCTTACATGACTCCCAAAGGTACTTTCGTTATCAATGGTGCAGAGCGTGTCATAGTGAGTCAGCTTCATCGTTCGCCGGGTGTGTTCTTCGGACAGAGTATGCATAGTAATGGTACTAAGTTGTATTCGGCTCGTATCATTCCCTTCCGCGGTTCTTGGATAGAATTTGCTACGGATATCAACAATGTGATGTATGCATACATTGACCGTAAGAAGAAGTTGCCTGTTACCACGCTGTTGCGTGCTATCGGTTATGAAAGCGACAAGGATATTCTCGAGTGCTTCAATCTTGCCAACGAGATACAGGTAAGCAAAGAGAATCTTGAGAAAGTGATAGGTCGTCGTCTTGCAGCTCGTGTGCTGAAAACATGGACTGAGGATTTCGTAGACGAGGATACCGGTGAGGTGGTGACCATCGAGCGTAATGATACGGTTCTTGATCGTGAGGTAGAGCTAACAGAAGAGAATATCAAGGATATAATCAATAATAATGCCCGGTCGATATTGGTACATAGCGAAACCGACGAGACAACTGATTATAGTATTATCTTCAACACGTTGGCAAAAGACCCGTGTAACTCAGAGAAAGAGGCTGTGCTGTATATCTATCGTCAGCTTCGTAACTCAGAACCTGCTGATGATGCTACAGCTCGTGAGGCTATCAATAACTTGTTCTTCTCAGAGAAGCGTTATGACCTGGGTGATGTAGGACGTTATCGTATCAATCGCAAGTTGCAGCTTGATACCGACAGTAATGTACGTATTCTAACAAAGAACGATATCATTGAGATTATCAAATATCTGATTCAGCTTATTAACTCAAAGGCAGAGGTGGATGATATCGACCACTTGTCGAATCGTCGTGTTCGTACTGTAGGCGAGCAGCTGTATAATCAGTTTAATATAGGTTTGGCTCGTATGTCTCGTACCATTCGTGAGCGCATGAACGTACGTGATAGTGAGACATTCTCTCCCACAGACCTTATCAATGCAAAGAGTATCTCGGGCGTTATCAACACATACTTTGGTACCAATGCTCTTTCTCAGTTTATGGATCAGCAGAATCCTCTTGCCGAGATTACTCACAAGCGTCGTATGTCGGCTCTTGGCCCCGGTGGTTTGAGTCGTGATCGTGCCGGCTTCGAGGTACGTGACGTGCACTATACTCACTATGGTCGTTTGTGCCCGATTGAGACTCCTGAAGGCCCGAATATCGGTCTTATCTCATCGTTGTGTATATATGCCAAGATTAACGATCTCGGTTTTATTGAGACACCTTATCGCAAGGTTAACGAAGCTGTTGTTGACCTCTCGGATGAGGGCGTGGTATACCTCACGGCAGAGGACGAGGAGAACAACATGGTAGCTCAAGGTAATGCACCTCTTGATCAGCGTGGACGTTTTATCCGTTCGAAGGTGAAAGCTCGTTATGAGGCTGACTTCCCGGTAGTAGAGCCTGAGAGGATAACCTTGATGGACGTAGCTCCTTCGCAGATTGCGTCTATAGCAGCTGCACTCATTCCTTTCCTCGAGCACGACGATGCCAACCGTGCCCTTATGGGTTCGAACATGATGCGTCAGGCAGTGCCTTTGATTCGTTCTGAGGCTCCTATAGTAGGAACAGGCATAGAAGGACAGCTCATCCAGGACTCTCGTACACAGATAGAGGCAGAGGGCGAAGGTGAGGTCACATACGTTGATGCTGACGTCATTCGTATCGTCTACGACCGTACGGAAGAGGAGGAATTCGTTTCGTTCGATACCGCAGAGCGCGAGTATAAGATACCTAAGTTCCAAAAGACCAACCAGAATACCACTATCGACCTTCGTCCTATCGTTCGTAAGGGCGACCGTGTGACTGCCGGTCAGATCCTGACCGAAGGCTTTGCCACCGAGAATGGTGAGTTGGCACTCGGTAAGAACCTCAAGGTGGCATACATACCTTGGAAAGGTTACAACTACGAGGACGCTATCGTATTGTCGGAGCGCATCGTACGTGAGGATATGTTCACTTCGGTACACGTGGTAGAGCAGTTGCTTGAGGTGCGTGATACCAAGCGCGGTGCTGAAGAGTTTACTTCCGACATACCTAACGTAAGTGAGGATGCCACCAAAGACCTTGACGAGAACGGTATCGTTCGTATAGGTGCTCATATCGAGCCGGGCGACATCATCGTGGGTAAGATCACCCCGAAGGGTGAGTCAGACCCCTCGCCGGAGGAGAAGCTGTTGAAAGCCATCTTCGGTGATAAGGCGGGCGATGTAAAAGATGCATCGCTGAAGGCAAGTCCTTCGTTGTCGGGCGTGGTTATCGAAAAACGTCTTTATAAGAAAGTGCAGAAAGACAGAAAAGCCAAGGCTGATGATAAGATACAGTTGCCTAAGATGGACGCAGAGTTCGATGCTAAGGCTGCTGAGTTGAAGCAACAGCTGATAGACAAACTTGTGGTACTTACCGATGGTAAGAACTCGCAAGGAGTGAAAGATATCGTAGGCACCGATGTGGTAGGACGTAACAAGAAGTTCACCCGTGAGATACTTGAGGAAATCGACTATACCTCAGTTATGTTGCAGCGTTGGACTGCCGATGAGCACAAGAATGAGCTTATTCGTCAGTGCATACTCAACTATCTTGACAAGTACAAGCAGCTTGATGCCGACCTGAAGCGTCGGAAGTTCAACCTCACCGTTGGTGATGACCTGCCTAACGGAATACTTCAAATGGCGAAAGTCTATATCGCGAAGAAACGTAAGATACGTGTAGGCGATAAGATGGCAGGACGTCATGGTAACAAGGGTATTGTAAGTAAGATAGTTCGTGTAGAAGACATGCCGTTCCTCGAGGATGGAACGCCTGTTGATATCGTTCTTAACCCGTTAGGTGTGCCTTCCCGTATGAACCTTGGTCAGATTTTCGAAGCCGTGCTCGGTTGGGCAGGCAAGGAGTTAGGCGTAAGTTTCGCCACCCCGATCTTCGATGGTTGTACGATGGAGAGTCTTAACGAGTGGACCGACAAGGCAGGTTTGCCTCGTGCCGGTAAGACCTATCTGTACGATGGTGGTACGGGCGAGATGTTCGACCAGCCTGCAACGGTAGGTGTGACATACTTCATGAAACTTGGTCACATGGTGGACGACAAGATGCATGCTCGTTCGATAGGTCCGTATAGTCTTATCACTCAGCAGCCTCTTGGAGGTAAAGCACAGTTTGGTGGTCAGCGTTTCGGAGAGATGGAGGTATGGGCACTCGAAGCACATGGTGCAGCTCACGTACTTCAGGAGATTCTTACCGTCAAGTCGGACGATGTCAACGGTCGTGCTCGCACATACGAAGCTATCGTCAAGGGCGAACCGATGCCGACGCCCGGACTGCCGGAGTCGCTCAATGTGTTGCTGCATGAGCTCCAAGGACTCGGACTAAGCTTGCAAATGGAATGATAACGTCAACCGGCGGGAATATTCTGTCTTCTCGCTAAAATAAAAGTAATTATGGCTTACAAACAAGATAATAACAAGAAAACCACCGCTTTCAATAAGATTACGATAGGTCTTGCCTCGCCTGAGGAGATCTTACGTCAGTCGAGCGGTGAAGTGATGAAACCCGAGACCATCAACTATCGTACTTATAAACCCGAGCGTGATGGTCTGTTCTGCGAGCGTATTTTCGGTCCGACACGCGACTATGAATGCAGTTGTGGCAAATACAAACGTATCCGTTATAAAGGTATCGTCTGCGACCGCTGCGGTGTTGAGGTTACCGAAAAGAAAGTGCGTCGTGAACGTATGGGGCATATCAATCTCGTGGTTCCTGTAGCTCATATCTGGTACTTCCGTTCGCTGCCCAATAAGATGGGTTACCTGCTCGGACTGCCTACCAAGAAACTTGATGCTGTCATCTACTACGAGAAGTACATCGTGATACAAAGCGGTGTGCTCGAAGGCGAAGTGGTGGGCGATACCACGGTAGAGAACAATGCCTTACTTGATGAGGACCAGTATCTTGAGCTGATCGACCGTCTGCCGCAAGGCAACGAGTACTTGAGCGACGACGATCCGAATAAGTTTATTGCGAAGATGGGTGCTGAGGCTATCTATGATATGCTTGTCAAGATAGACCTGGATGAGCTGTCGTATCAGCTTCGCGACAAGGCTCAGAAAGACAATTCTCAGCAGCGCAAAGCAGAGGCTTTGAAACGTCTGCAGGTTGTGGAGTCGTTCCGTGCGTCGAAAAACCGGAACAAACCCGAATGGATGATACTGAAGGTGATACCTGTTACACCTCCTGAGCTTCGTCCGCTCGTACCGCTTGATGGTGGTCGTTTTGCGACCTCCGATTTGAACGACCTCTATCGTCGTGTCATCATCCGTAACAACCGTCTAAAGCGTCTTATCGAGATCAAAGCCCCCGAAGTCATCCTTCGTAACGAGAAGCGTATGCTTCAAGAGGCAGTCGACTCGTTGCTTGACAACTCGCGCAAGTCGTCGGTTGTTAAGTCCGATGCCAATCGTCCTCTTAAGTCGCTGAGTGATTCGCTGAAGGGAAAGCAAGGACGTTTCCGTCAGAACCTGCTCGGTAAACGTGTCGACTATTCGGCTCGTTCGGTCATCGTAGTAGGTCCGGAACTGAAGATGCACGAGTGTGGTCTGCCCAAAGACATGGCTGCCGAGCTGTATAAGCCGTTTATCATCCGTAAACTCATCGAGCGCGGTATTGTAAAGACCGTTAAGTCGGCGAAGAAAGTCATCGACCGCAAAGATCCTGTGATATGGGATATCCTTGAGTATGTGATGGAAGGTCATCCTGTTCTGCTGAACCGTGCTCCGACCTTGCACCGTTTAGGTATCTTGGCTTTCCAACCTCGAATGATAGAGGGTAAGGCTATTCAGCTTCACCCGTTAGCATGTACGGGTTTCAACGCCGACTTCGATGGCGACCAGATGGCAGTGCACCTCCCGCTTTCTAACGAAGCTATTCTTGAGGCTCAGCTGCTTATGCTTGGTTCGCATAACATCCTCAACCCTGCCAATGGTGCACCTATCACCGTTCCTTCACAGGATATGGTCCTTGGTTTGTACTATATCACCAAAGCACGAACCGGAGCCAAAGGTGAGGGAATGATATTCTATTCGCCCGAAGAGGCTGAGATAGCACTCAACGAGAAGCGTATCGACATGCACGCACCCATCAAAGTGCGTATCAAAGATATTGAAGATGGTAAGTTCGTGACTAAGATAATCGAAACCACTGCCGGTCGTCTGCTCGTCAATCAGTTCGTTCCCAAAGAAGTGGGTTACTTCAATGAGGTAATGAAGAAGAGCACGTTGCGCGATTTGATTGGTGACGTGATTAAGGTATGCGGAGTGGCTCGTACTGCTCAGTTCCTTGACGACATCAAGAACTTAGGTTATAAGATGGCGTTCCAAGGAGGTCTGTCGTTCAACCTCAACGACATCATCATTCCTGAAGAGAAGGCTCAGTTAGTTGCCGAGGGTAATGCCGAGATAGAGGAGATTACCAACAACTACAACATGGGTCTTATCACTAACAACGAACGTTACAATCAGGTCATCGACACATGGACTCATGTCGACAACTCTCTGACCCAAGTGTTGATGAAAGAGATGGAGGCTGCCGACCAAGGTTTCAATGCGGTGTTCATGATGATGGACTCCGGAGCCCGTGGTTCGAAGCAGCAGATTAAGCAGCTTTCGGGTATGCGTGGTCTGATGGCTAAGCCTCAGAAAGCAGGAGCCGAGGGCGGTCAGACCATTGAGAACCCTATTCTTGCCAACTTCAAAGAAGGTCTGTCGGTGAACGAGTACTTCATCTCTACTCACGGTGCCCGTAAGGGTCTTGCCGATACCGCGTTGAAGACTGCCGATGCCGGTTATCTGACCCGTCGTCTTGTCGACGTCAGTCACGACGTCATCATCACCGAGGTGGACTGTGGTACGCTGCGTGGATTGGTGGCTACTGAGATAAAGAAAAACGAGAACGTGGTGGCAACGCTCTATGACCGTATCCTTGGTCGTGTCAGCGTGCACGATATCTATCATCCGCTTACCGGCGAACTGCTCGTAGCAGCGGGCGAAGAGATACGCGAAGACGCTGCCGAGAAGATCGAGGCTTCGCCTATTGAGTCGGTAGAGATACGTTCGGTGCTCACATGTGAGTCGCGTCATGGCGTATGCGCCAAGTGCTACGGACGTAACCTCGCTACCGGTCGACTGGTAGAGAAAGGTGAGGCAGTGGGCGTCATCGCCGCACAGTCAATCGGCGAGCCGGGTACTCAGCTGACACTGCGTACTTTCCACGTCGGAGGTGTGGCAGGTAACGTCGCTACCGAGAACTCGTTCACACTCAAGTACGATGGTATCATCGAACTCGATGAGCTTCGTACGGTAGAGGCTCAAAACGATGACGGAAAGAAAGAGACGATAGTGGTCAGCCGTCAGACCGAGCTCCGATTGAAAGATGAGGCTACCGGTGTCATCCTCACCACCTTCAACATACCTTACGCTGCCAAACTCTATGTCGAAAACGGCAAGAAATACGAGAAAGGCACGTTGGTGTGCGAGTGGGACCCCTTCAACGCTTCTATCGTTATCGAGAACAACGGTAAGCTGCGTTTCGAAGACGTATTAGAAAACGTCACCGCTAAGACCGAGACAGACGAACAGACAGGTCTGAAAGAGACCATCATCATCGAGTCGAAAGACAAGAACAAACTGCCTGTTGCCAACATCGTTGACTCTAAGGGTAATATACTGCGTTCTTACAACTTGCCTGTGGGCGCTCACCTTGTGCTCAACAACGGCGACAAGGTTAAGGTAGGTATGCTGCTTATCAAGATTCCTCGTACCGTAGGTAAGGCAGGCGATATCACCGGTGGTCTGCCGCGTGTAACCGAGCTCTTCGAGGCACGTAACCCGTCGAACCCCGCTATCGTAAGTGAGATAGACGGTGAGGTGACCTTCGGAAAGATCAAACGTGGTAATCGCGAGCTGTCGGTAGTCTCCAAACTCGGAGAAGAGAAGAAGTATCTCATCCCTCTGTCGAAGCAGATTCTTGTTCAAGAGAACGACTTCGTACGTGCCGGAACTCCGCTTTCTGACGGTGCCGTCACTCCTGATGACATCCTCGCCATCAAAGGTCCTACCGCCGTTCAGGATTATATCGTCAACGAGGTGCAGGACGTATATCGTCTGCAAGGTGTGAAGATCAACGATAAGCACTTCGAGATTATCGTACGCCAGATGATGCGTAAGGTCGAGATACAAGATCCGGGTGACACCCGTTTCCTCGAGCGTCAACTCGTCGACAAGAACGATTTCTTCGAGGAGAACGACCGTATCTGGGGTAAGAAGGTGGTTGTTGATGCCGGCGACTCAGAGAACCTCAAGCCCGGACAGATAGTGGCACCACGTCGTCTGTATGATGAGAACTCGAGTCTCAAACGCCGTGACAAACGTCTTGTTGAGGTGCGCGATGCCATGCCGGCTACCTCGTCGCAGGTGCTTCAAGGTATCACACGTGCAGCACTCGGTACCAAGTCGTTTATGTCGGCTGCTTCGTTCCAGGAGACTACGAAAGTGCTCAACGACGCCGCCATCAATGGTAAGGTCGACTACTTAGAGGGCATGAAGGAGAACGTGATATGCGGACACCTTATACCCGCCGGTACCGGACTCCGTGAGTTCTCGCAGCTGATTGTTCAAAATAAGGAACAATATGCCGAGATGCAAGCAAAAATGGATAACGACGATGAAGAATAATCATCAATAACAGGCATCGGCTGACGGTACTGAGACCTCAGGGCGTCAGCCGATGCTGTTTTATAATATCCAATAAATATAATAAAACCTACTAACATGAGAAAGTTTTCCTTCTTAGGTGTTTGTGTGGTATTGCTGTCGTTGACGGCATGCCATCAGAACCATGGCGACTTGTTGGCAACCAAACAATACAAGACTACAAAAACGGTGTATGCCAATGATAATAAAACCGAGCAGATGGATGTCTCTATGGTGTTCGAATATCCCACGGAAAGTGCGTATCCACAGATGCTCGACTCCGTCAAACGTTTTGTCATCGACTGCGTTTTCAATACCGATATCGACAGCGTATATGTCGACCCTGCTTCATCGCCATCGCAGGCCATGGCTACCAAGGTCAGTGAGCTGGTGAAAGTATATAAGCAAGACAATAACTTCTTTCTGTCTGAAGACACTATTGAAGAGACGGAGCAGTCGCTGTTTTTCAGTGCCTCATACGATTTGCAGGCATCGGTGCACTCTATAGTTGACGATGTGATGTATTACATGGTCTCAACCTATCGCTACTATGGTGGAGCGCACGGATTAAATACGGTGATGTATTATAACATCAACCTGCGAACCGGACAACAACTTGCCGAAAAAGATGTATTGCCCGATATGACAGAAGAGCAACTCAGCGAGAGGATGAAGACTTCGTTAGCTCAAAGTGCGGGGGTTACTGTCGGGGAACTGGAAGACGCCGGATTCTTCGTTGAGGATATCAAACCCAATGGCAACTTCTATGTCACCGACGACAGCGTTGTCTTCCATTTCAACCAATATGAGATAGCAAGCTATGCTATGGGTCCGGTCGAAATAGCTGTTGCCAAATGACAGCAACGCAAATTGTAGACACCCGATTTTGATACATGTCAGTAATGCAGCGATTTAGTCGGAATCAGTCTTCCACGCTTTTGTTTGGTTTGCATGCATAAATGTAGTACCTTTGCGGCATCGTTTGTAATAGCAGATACTGCCATCGGCATACAAAAGCAGTAATACAAAATAAATATAGCGATATGAAAAATCTCATCTCTTATGCATGTGTAGCATTACTATTATGCTCTTGCACCGGTAACGGGGTAACTAAACCTGTCAGTCTTGAGCTTGCCCCACAGCAAGTTCGTTTGACAACAACCTGCAACGACTTCTCGTGGAGTCTGCTCCGCGAGGTCTATAACAACGAACAAGAGTCAGAGAATGTTATTGTCTCGCCGCTCTCAGCTTCGATGCTGTTGGGAATGGTGATGAACGGCGCAGATGGTAATACTTTGGTTCAGATGAAGCAAACGCTTGGCTTTGCAGATGATGATATCAATGAGATAAATGAGTACTATAAAAAACTTATAGAGGCCTTGCCGGCTTTAGACAAGACCAATATAGTGAAGATAGCCAATTCGATATGGGCACAAGAAGGCTATCCTTTCTACGACGATTTCAAGCAAGTAAACAAAGATTATTTCTCGGCTCAGATTCAGAATCTCGATTTTATGAATGCTTCAGGGGCTGCAAGGACAATCAATAAGTGGGCATCCGACAATACCAACAAGCTAATTAAAGAAGTCGTTGACCCTAACGATCTGAACGGTGTACGTATGCTATTGGCTAATGCTTTGTATTTTAAGGGTGTATGGGCAAATAAGTTCGACAAGGATAATACTGCTACCAAAGAGTTTACCACCTCTCGTGGTCAAAAGCTGACTGTCGAGCGCATGCAGCTGACCGAGGAGTTCAGTTTCGCAGACCTCGGATATGCCACAATGCTCGAGATGAAATACAAGGAAGGTAAGTATTGTATGGACGTGTTATTACCTGAAGCTAACGGCACTGTCGAGTCGGTTTTAGAGCAGCTCAATGCCGACCAATGGAAGACAGCTGTTGCGTCATTAATGAATTATAAAGTGGAGGTGGGTCTGCCTAAGTTCAAGTTGGGTTATAACACCGATTTGACCGATGTACTCAAAGCCATGGGTATTACCGATGCCTTTGCTTTTGATGCCGATTTCAGCAAGATGAGTCCCAACAGTCTGTACCTCAGTCAGGTGAAGCAATATTGTCAAGTCAATGTCGACGAAGAAGGGACGGAGGCGGCCGCGGTGACATGGGGTTCGATGAAAGAGGAAGCTGCTCCTTCTGAAAGTCGTCAGTTTGTCGTCGACCGCCCCTTTCTGCTTGTAATCAGAGAAAAGCGGTACGGCACTATCCTCTTCCTTGCTGCGGTGGGCAACGTACTCGCAAGCTGATTTCTCCTTGCGAAGGAAAGACAAAGGGACGGCAAACGCCGTCCCTTTTATGGTCTTATGGCCTGATTATTAGATGATAAAGTCGCTGTCGAGGTTGTCGAATACGTTTTCAACCTCTGTTGTGTCGGATGCTTGCTGGCTCTCGGGAGCTTCTGTGCCAGGCTTGGTCTGCATCAACTCTTGCGGACGATACAGCACTTGGATGTTCTCTGCTACTATCTCAGTGCGCTGATGACGTACGCCTTCGCGATCCCATGTGCGGGTCTGCAGTTTGCCTTCTACGTATATCTTCATGCCCTTGCGAATGTATTTCTCAGCCCACTCTGCAAGATTACGCCACAACACGATATAGTGCCACTCAGTCTTATCAGGCACCTGAGTCCCATTCTGCATTGTGTAACCACGTTCGGTTGTAGCAAGTGAAAAATTGGCGATAGCCGCGCCACGATCGAGGTAACGTACTTCAGGATCTTTACCTACGTTGCCAATCAAAATAACTTTGTTTACGGATGACATGATAAAAATTTTTAAGTGTTACTAAAAGAGTCTATACTACACTGCAAACAGCATCAATAGTGCCCCTCTGGCAGTATCAGACTACTATATTTTTTCAAAATCGGCTGCAAAAATAATCTAACTTTTGGAATTGTGCAAATGTTTTCGTACCTTTGCCAAAAAATTTATACACTCTAATAATAATATCATGAAAAAAATTGTTCTCGTCACCCTATGTGTGCTATTTTGCAGTGGCGCTTTCGCTGCAAAGAAAACCAAAGCGGACAAGACGACACAGTCGTTTGCCGTAAACTGTATAGCGTTCTATAACCTCGAGAATCTCTTCGACACCATTCACGACGAAGGGAAAAACGACTACGAGTACCTGCCCGATGGCGGTATGCATTGGACTGGTCTGAAGTATCGTCACAAAGTGCATAACATGGCATACGCCCTTGCACAACTCGGCACCGACGTAACACCCCGCGGTGCAGCTTGTATAGGTGTTGCTGAGGTAGAGAACCTCGGCTGTTTGGAAGATGTAGCAGAGGAGATGAAAAGAGAGTATGGTCGCAACTACGTGCCCATCCTGCTCGAAGGTCCCGACCGTCGTGGTGTAGACGTTGGCTTCTTCTATAACCCCGACTTATTCCAGCCCGTCAATGTCAAAGGTCATGAGCTGAAGGCTCATTATGCTGACGGAGGCGTAGTGAAGACACGTCTGCAACTGCTCGTGTCAGGCTATCTTGAAGGAGAGAAGGTACATATCATCGTCAACCACTGGCCTTCACGTTACGGCGGTGAGCTTGCCTCACGACCTACACGTGATACAGCTGCCATGCTCTGCCGACAGATATGCGACTCGATATATCTCAAAGAGCCTGCTGCCAAGATCATCATCATGGGCGACCTCAACGACGACCCCTTCAACCACTCGTGCGCTGAGGTGCTTAATGCTAAAAAAGATCGCGAAGAGGTAGAACCGCAGGGACTGTATAACACTATGTGGAAGTTCCTCGACCGCGGCAACGGCTCGCTCGCATATAACGGCTCGTGGAACCTCTTCGACCAGATTATCATCTCAGAGTCGCTACTCAATGGCGACCGCAAGAAATGGACATACTGGAAGGCTCAGATATTCAACAAGCCATTCCTCACCGTCCAAGAAGGAAAAGACAAAGGCACTCCGCTACGTACACACAAAGCCAACGTATGGCAAGACGGATACGCCGACCACTATCCCACGATGATATACGTGATAAGAGAGAAAAAGAAATAATGGAATACTCATCCCAAGAAGGAAAAATCGTCATCCCCGAGTACGGACGTAACGTGCAACGGATGGTGGAATATGCCCTCACCCTCGACGACCGCCAAGAGCGCGAGAGATGTGTGGAGGCTATCATGCAGACTATGTGCAACCTCTTCCCCTACTTAAAAGACGAAGCACAACGGCATAAAATGTACGACCACCTCGCTATCATGTCAGACTTCCGCCTCGACATCGACTTCCCCTACGAACGACCCGTACGAGACGAGATGCGCTATCAGCCCAAAGCACTCTCCTATCCCGAGAACCCCATCAAGATGCGACAATATGGCAGAATAGTAGAACTGATGATCGACTCGGCTATCGAACAGACAGACACAGCCCATAAAAACGAGCTGATAGTACGTATCGCTAACCGAATGAAACGTAACTACCTGCTGTATAACAAAGACCAAGTCGACGATGAGGTGATAGTCGACGATATCAGACGACTCTCTAATGGACGACTCAACTGCGACTTCCCAGAGTTCCAACTCGCAAGCGCTAAGGTGCTACTCGGACAAAAAGACGACAACACGAAAAGCGCTGCAAAGACAAAAACGAAGAAAAACAAAAACAAAAAATAAAATGAAAAAGTCATTAGGTTATCTCTCGTTAATGGTGCTGATAGCCCTCGCTTGCAACGGTTGCAAAGGAGGCTCCACACCCGAACTCGACTCCACACAACTGTGGCCGGCAGGCGACGCTTCCGGCAAGTACGGATATATCGATAAAGCCGGAAATATGGTCATCGACGCACAGTTTACAACCACTAACCCCTTCTCGTGCGGATATGCAGTGGTCGACGATAATAAGTTTATCAATACCAAAGGTGTACAGCAGTCAGTAGCTTCACTCTCTTCAGCACAAAGCTTCTATTATAACTACAGCGTAGTGTATACCCTCGACCAGAAAAGTGCACTGATAAACAGGAAATTCAAATATGCTATCGAACCGGGTGCCTTCACTCTTTACAGCATGACCAAAGATGGCATCATACTGAAGGTCTCTGATGCGGAAGACAAACAGATATGCACCTTCGTCAATGCTAAAGGTGAACAGGTCATCGAGAAGACATACGAGGGAGCACAACCGTTTGTCGACGGTGTGGCTGCCGTCTCTGTAGACGGGAAATGGGGCTGTATCGATGCTAACGGACAGACAGTAATACAACCTACGTATCAGTCACTGCTGTCGATAGGTAACGAACGTATACTCTTCCTTCTCGGAGATAAGTTCGGACTGCTCGATACCAAAGGCGTAGTACGCGCACAAGCAGAATATGAATCAGCCAATCTGGAATATTCATACGGGCAGATGTCACTATGGAACGAAGGCTGGCTGCCGGTAGCTAAAGATGGTAAATGGGGATATATCGACAAGAACGGCAATGTCAAACTCTCTTTCCAATACCAGAACGCGAATATGTTCAGCGATGGACTGGCAGTAGTTGAGCAAAGCGAACGTTATACCGTCATCGACACCAAAGGAAATATCAAGTACCTCATGTCAGCAAACGAAGAACCCCTCACCTGCTATCATAACGGACTTATCCTTACCGAGAACTTAGAGTCGGATACATACCAATACCGCAACGAGAGTGGCGAAGTGATATACTCGTGGAAGACGTCTGCCAACGCCCCCGCACAGAAAATAAAAAACCAAAATATAACCATCACCCCCGCAAGGTTATACTTGCTGAAGTAGCTATCATCAAACGGTAACCCCCTAATTTATAGTTATTGGTGGTGCTTACAAAGCATGTGGGCTATGTCGAAGATGGAATATCCCAATAAAAGCAAACGTTGGAGCAGAGACGAAGAGTCTCTGCTCCTCGTTTTTTTCAATGAAGGCGAGTCGATAGCTGCTCTCTCTGCCCGCTTCGGACGTTCGGAGAATGCTATCGCCTTACGCCTTGGACGTTTAGGTTGCGACATGGCAGCCGTCAAAGCACGTAGAACACTTCCCACTAAAGGCGCTTCCGCAACAGTCGCCAAAGAGCCCCCAGGGACAAACGCCCGTGCGGTGCCGAGCGCTACCTCCGACGGTGACAAAGGCACCGGAGGCAAACGTCATGAGGTCGTCGACATGCACCAACGAGCCTTCATGCACGACTACCACCAACGTGGTATCTATATGCTCACCATGGTGACGGCTGCCCGGCGACAGAACCTCGGGACCTTAGAGGGAAGCATCGAAGATGCCCATATATGCCTTACGGAACTTGGCGAAAAGGTGGAGCACTGCATCAGACAAATAACAACACGTCATCCGCAAGTCAGAGTGCTGGGCTATCAGATTATGCCCGACCATCTACACATGGTAGTGTTTGTGGATACAGACATGGGAAACAAACACTTAGGAGATGTGGTGAGCGGCTTTAAATATGGCTGTAACAAAGCTCTATGGCAGACGACAGGTGCACTGACCTCCGAACAAACAACACAGACACGTAATCCGCAAGGCAACAATCCAAAGCCCTCTCCTCGACAGAAGAAACAAAAGCTACCATCGTTGTTCGAGAGCGGCTACCATGACCGAATACTCAAACACAAAGGTCAGCTGCAGAACATGCTCGACTATATAGCCGACAACCCGCGGCGATTGGCTGTGAGACGTGCCCATCCCGATATGTTCCACGTGAGGCAGGCGGTACAGGTCGGCGATCTGACAATGGCTGCTGTGGGAAATATAGCTCTGTTAGATGCTGAGGCGATGATGGCAGTACATGTCAGACGTAGCTTCGACGACGCTCAACGACGTCAGTATATGAACGGTTGTATCCTTGCGGCGCGACAAGGGGCGGTGCTGATCAGCCCTTTCATCAGCGAAAAAGAGAGGGCAGTGATGCACGTTGCTATGAAAGAGAAACTGCCGTTGATACTCCTTGCTTCTTATGGCTTCCAGCAGATGTACAAACCGCCGCGTGAGTTGTTCGATGCATGTGCCGAAGGACGCCTACTCATCCTCTCCGACCAACCCTATAACCCGCATGCACGGCTCACCCGAGAGCTATGTGTCCACCTCAACACCACCGCCGAGAGCCTTGCTGCCACCCTGCCCCACGCCGCCAGTGGCGGCTAACACCGCGACTGCAACGGAAGGATGCCACACGTGGGTGTTCTCTGCCTTTTTTGCCTTTTTTTTTGCCTTTTCACCTTTTGCCTTTTTGCTTTTTTTTGAGGGGGGGGCTGCCACCATTGCCCCTGCCATCATTGTGTTAGGTGGCACTGCTAGCGTTACCCCTGCCGTCGTTGTGTTAGGTGGCACTGCCAGCGTTACCCCTGCCGTCGTTGTGTTAGGTGGCACTGCCAGCGTGAAAAAGAAGCCGCCACCCGGTGTTGGAGTGGCGGCTTGCAGTAGGTCGTCTTGGTGACAACCGTGGGTGTGTGGGTGTGTGTCTATTACTCCTCTTCTTTGAGGCTCTCTTGGTACTCTTTGATGAGTTTGTCTTGAACATCGGCAGGAACAAGCTCGTACGAGTGGAACTTCATAGTAAACGAAGCACGACCACCTGTGAGCGACGAGAGGGTAGTAGAGTACGACGACATCTCTTTGAGAGGTATCTGGGCTTGCAGACGGGTGAAGTTCTTCTCAGTGTGCATACCCAGCACCATGCCGCGACGACCGGTGACGTCAGACATCACGTCGCCCATCATATCTGATGGCACGAAGATCTCGACATCATAGATAGGCTCAAGCACCTTGGGGTTAGCGTTGCGGAAGGCTTCAGCAAAGGCGTTACGTCCGGCAAGACGGAACGAGATTTCGTTGGAGTCAACGGGGTGCATCTTACCATCGTAGATGATGACGCGTACGTCGCGGGCGTATGAACCGGTGAGAGGGCCTTGCTCGATGCGGTCCATGATACCTTTGAGGATGGCGGGGATGAAGCGTGCGTCGATAGCGCCGCCGACGATGGAGTTGATGAGCACGAGTTTGCCGCCCCACTCGAGTGGTATCTCTTGTTGGTCTTTGACAGAGATCTTGAACTCTTGGCTGCCGAATTTATACACTTCTTTTACAGGTGCGCCTTCTTCGTAAGGTTCTACTATGAGGTGTACTTCACCGAACTGACCTGAGCCGCCAGACTGTTTCTTATGGCGGTAGTCGGCGCGTGCGGCTTTGGTGATAGTCTCGCGGTATGGGATCTTAGGCTCGTCGAATACTATCATCATCTTGTCGTTGTTCTCGAGGCGCCATTTGAGGGTACGCAGGTGGAACTCGCCTTGTCCTGATACTATTGTCTGTCGCAGTTCTTTGGACTGTTCGATGATCCATGTGGGGTCTTCTTCGTGCATGCGTGTGAGCAGTGCCGACAGTTTCTCTGAGTCGCTTTCTGTCTGAGGACGTATGGCGCGGCGGTATTTGGGGTCGGGGTAAACGATGGCGGGGTAGGTATATTCGCAGTCTTTAGCGTTGAGGATATCGCCTGTACGTGTATCTTTCAGTTTTACAGTAGCTGCTATGTCGCCTGCTACTACTTCGTCGATAGTCTGACGTATAGAGCCGTCGACGGCATAGAGTTGCGAGATACGTTCTTTGGTGCCGCGTGTTATGTTTTGCAGGTCGTCGGCGCCATGGATAGTGCCTGACATCACTTTGAAGTAGTTGACTTCACCGATATGAGGTTCGACAGAGGTCTTGAAGATGAACATCGAAGCGGGACCGGCAGCGTCGGGTGCTACCTCTTTGCCATCGGTAGTTTTAGGAGCCGGAGCTTCGGCTACCGAAGGTGCCATCTCGCCGAGGAAGTCGAGCAGTCGACGTACGCCCATGTCTTTCTGTGCGCAGCAGCACATCACGGGGTACATGTCGCCTTCGGCGAACACTTTCTTCAGTCCGTTCAGGGTCTCAGCTTCTGAGAGGGTACCTTCTTCGAAGAATTTCTCCATCAGTGCTTCGTCGGCTTCGGCTGCCATCTCGTGTAGTGCTCCTAAGAGTTCTTCTACCTTGCCTGCCTCAGAGGCGGGTATGTCTTTCTCTGTAGGTGCGCCGCCCTCGGCTTTATATTCTAACAGTTTGCCTTTCAGTACGTCGACAATCTGGTTGAAGCCGGCACCCGGGTTGAGGGGGTATTGTAGCAGGACTACCTTGTTGCCGAAGTTATCTTTCAGTTGTTCGAAGGCTTGGTCGAAATTCTGGTTCTCGTGGTCGAGTTTGTTGATGACGAACACGATAGGTTTGTGGTGATTCTCAGCGTGGCGGAAGTTGTTTTGTGTTCCTACTTCTACGCCGCCGTTAGCCGTCAGTGTGATGATGGCGGTGTCGGTTACGTTGAGTGCCGTGATGGTGCCGCCGCAGAAGTCGTCTGAGCCGGCGCAGTCGATGATGTTCAGTTTCTTGCCGCCGAACTCAATGTTACATACGGTCGAGAATACTGAGTATCCGTATTCCTTCTCAACAGGGAAGTAGTCGCATACGGTGTTTTGTGCTTCCACAGTACCACGGCGTTTAATCACTCCACTCTCGAACAGAGCTGCCTCCATGAGGGTGGTTTTACCCGAACCACTGCCTCCCATCAAGGCAATGTTCTTAATCTCATTTGCTTTGTAAGTCTTCATGTTATTATTTTGGTTTATTGTTTTGTGTACGAATTTGAATTCAGCCCGCAAATTTACAACTTTTTTTTCAAAACCGCAATACTTTGTGTTTTTTTTGAAAGGCAGTATTTTGTGTCAGCTGTCAGAAAGGGTTGTATCAGTGCAGGAGCGTCGTAGTTCGGACATTTAGTGTTGGTTATGTCGAAAAAAAATAGTACCTTTGCACGTTTTTTGGCTCTTATGCATTTGCGTTTGTTGATATCGGTATGTATGTTGTCGTTTTGTGCTATGTCAGGCAGTCAGAGTCTGATGGCTCAGGGCGACTCTGTTTCGCTGTCGTTTGCCGATAGTGTAGCTCGTCGTCTCACTCTGGATGAGGTTACGGTGTCGGCTCGTCGGCATGAAGAGCCGGTGGTGCCGGTGCAGGCGTTGCAGGGGAGTCGTTTGCAGGCGTTGTCGACGCAGAGCGTAGCAGATGCCATGCGTTATTTCAGTGGGGTGCAGATCAAAGACTACGGAGGAGTGGGAGGATTGAAGACGGTGGATGTGAGGAGTATGGGGTCTAATCATTTAGGAGTGTTTTACGATGGGATAGAGATAGGTAACGCGCAGAATGGTACTGTCGACCTTGGTAAGTTCTCGATGGAGAATATGGAGCAGGTGTCGTTATATAATGGCCAGAAGAGTGAGATTTTTCAGTCTGCCAAGGATTTCGGTTCGGCAGGTACGTTGTATCTACGCACTCGTCGGCCGCGGTTTGTTGGAGGCAAGAGTTATAATGTCTCGTTGACGATGAAGGCAGGCACTTTCGGTCTTGCCAATCCCTCGGTGCTGTACGAGCAGCGACTCACCGACAACCTGCACCTCTCTGCAAGCGCCGAGTTCGCTTATGCTCATGGCCGCTATCACTTCCGTTATCGTCGTCTGTTGCCTTCCGGTCAGGTGGCATGGGATACTACGGCGGTGCGTCAGAACGGTGATGTGCGTCAATGGAGAGCTGAGGTGGGGCTTTTCGGATATATGCCCGAAGGCAAGTGGCATGTGAAGGGCTATTTCTACGACAGCGAGAAGGGCATACCCGGTGCTATCGTAAATAACGTGTGGAAGAACGCGCAGCGTCAGTGGGACCGCAATGCCTTTGTGCAGGGCAACCTTACGAAGACGATAACGCAGGGGTATGACTTCTTGCTGAGTGCCAAATATTCGAACGACAGGATGCGTTATCTCAACCCTGATACTACGCTGATGTATATTGACAATGACTTCACTCAGCAGGAGGTGTATCTGTCGATGGCACATCGTGTTATTCTCTCGGGAGCGCGCTCTCTGGTCCAAGAGTGGCAGTCGTCGCCGGTGGAGTGGGATGTGGCGTTGTCTGCCGACTATCAGTATAATACTCTTGCCGGCAACTTGGCTAACTTCGTCTTTCCCGAGCGTCATACGGTGTTGGTGGCTGCTGCTTCGCAGCTGTACTGGACGTATGTCCGTGCGCAGGCGTCGTTGCTTTCTACTCTTGTTGTCGATAAGCTTCATCAGCCCGCTTTGCAGCAGCCTTCCGTGATAAGGCAGCAGCCGCAGTTCACGCCTGCCGTCTTCGTCTCGTATCAGCCGCTGCCGGCAGAGCAGTTTTTCGTGCGCGCTTTCTATAAGCATATCTTCCGAATGCCTACCTTCAACGACCTTTACTATACAGACATAGGTAATATCTCACTGAAGCCCGAATACACCACGCAGTATGACGTAGGTTTGCAGTATGACAAGCAGTTCGCTTATGGTGTAGTGCAGCAGGCGGGTGCCAAGGTAGATGGGTATTTCAATAATGTAACCAATAAGATAGTGGCGATACCGAAAGGTAATGGTCAATATCGTTGGCAGATGATGAACTATGGCAAGGTGCATATCCTTGGTTGTGATGCCAATGCGTCGGTGACATTCCGTCTGCCTGCTGAGGTCTTTTTGTCGGCGGCGTTGTCGTATACTTTTCAGAGTGCTCGCGACCTGACCGACCCGCATGAGATTACGTATGGCGGACAGATAGCTTACATACCTTGGCATAGCGGTTCGCTGACGGCTAATCTCTTATGGCGTGGACTGACTGTCAACTATAGTTTTATCTATGTAGGTGAACGCTATCATAGCTCTGCCAATATACCTGTCAACTACGAGCAACCATGGTATACGCACGACATGTCGGTGTCGTATGAGTTCGCTCTCGCTCGTGCGGGCAAGTCGCATAACACGCCGCGCATGCAGGTGGCGGTAGAGATAAACAATATGTTCAACCAACAATACGAAGTGATACTCAACTATCCGATGCCCGGCATCAACGGCAAGGGGATAGTCAAGGTGATGTTTTAATACGCTATTATGTCTAAACGAAGGCTTTCACATATATGTTTCTCAGCGTCGTGGCTGTTGTTGCTGCTGACTGTCGCAGGCTGTCGGCACGAAGTCGTCATTTACAACAGCGAGACCGAGCAGCAGGGTACGGCTCAGTACGATGCTGTTGCGGGCTTCTATCTGCTTTGTGAAGGTAATATGGGGTCGAACAAAGCCACGCTCGACTACTACGACTTTCTTAATGCTACCTATCATCGTAATATCTATTCCGAGATTAACCCTTATGTGGCGAAGGAGTTGGGAGATGTAGGCAACGACCTTCGTATTTATGGCTCGCGTATGTATGCTGTCATCAACTGTTCGAATAAGATAGAGGTGCTTGATGCCCGAACGTGTATTCGTATCGGTCAGATTGATGTACCTAACTGCCGCTACCTTTGTTTCAGTGGCGGCTATGGTTATGTGACGTCGTATGCCGGACCTGTCAGTCTCAACGACCATTACGAGCAGATAGGTTATGTGGCTCGGTTTGATACTGCTACGTTGCAGATTATAGATCGCTGTCTGGTAGGTTTCCAACCTGATGGCATTGCGGTGGCGGAGGGTAAACTCTATGTCGCTAATAGTGGCGGGTATATGGTGCCGAACTACGAGAATACCCTCTCAGTCATCGACCTTGCCACTTTTACCGAGCAGTATCGCATACCGGTAGCTATCAACCTCAACCGCGTCTGTGCTGATTCGCACGGGCAGTTGTGGGTCAGTTCGCGAGGCGACTACTATGGTCATCCGTCACGTCTCTACTGTGTCGACACTGCTACCGATGTCGTCATCGACTCGGTGGAGACGTCGGTGTCTGACTTCTGGCTCGATGGCGACTCGCTCTATCTCTATTCAGAGCCATGGTCGTATCTCGGTGAGACTTTTGCTGCCTCTTATTGTATTGTTGATGTCAGGACTCATAGGGTGGTAAAGAGTAATTTTATCACCGATGGTACAGACCGTATTATCAAGAAGCCTTACGGAGTGAGTGTCCATCCTCTCACCAAGCAGATTTATGTCACCGATGCCAAGGACTATGTCACTCCAGGCACTCTCTATTGTTTCTCAAGGCAAGGTACTCTGCTCTGGTCGGTACGTACCGGCGACATCCCCGCACATGTTGCCTTCCTCTGGCGATGAATATAACAGTCGCAGCGGTCTAACTTCTAACAGTCGCAGCGGTCTAACTTCTAACAGTCGCAGCGGTCTAACTTCTAACAGTCGCAGCGGTCTAACTTCTAACAGGCATAGCCGGTCTAACCTCTAACAGGCATAGCCGGTCTAACCTCTTTTTTGCTATTTCGATATTTTTTCGTAACTTTGCGCACTTTTGATAATCAGTATATATGAATCCGGGTAGTAACATAGAAGTGATAGGTGCACGTGTCAACAATCTTAAGAATGTCGATGTGACGATACCTCGTCATTCGCTGACGGTGATAACGGGTCTGTCGGGTTCGGGTAAGTCGTCGTTGGCGTTCGACACTATCTATGCTGAGGGTCAGCGTCGCTATATCGACACGTTCTCGTCGTATGCCCGTGGGTTTATAGGTAACATAGCTCGTCCGGATGTGGATAAGATAACGGGTTTGTCGCCTGTCATCTCTATTGATCAGAAGACCACCAATGGCAACCCTCGTTCTACTGTCGGCACTGTCACCGAGATATACGACTATCTGCGTCTTCTGTTCGCTCGTGCTGCCGATGCCTATAGCTATCTGACGGGTGAGAAGATGGTGCGCCTGACCGATGAGCAGATAGTGGAACTTATAGAGCAGAGTTATGCAGGAAAGAAGCTGTTGGTCTTAGCACCGTTAGTCAACAACCGCAAAGGTCACTATCGTGAGTTGTTCGACCAGATCCGAAAGAAAGGTTTTGTGTATGTAAGGGTCGATGGCGAGCTCAAAGAGGTGGTGCAAGATATGAAGGTCGACCGCTATAAGAACCACACTATCGAGGTCGTTGTCGACCGTCTGAAACTGCCGGAACAGCTCTCGTGTGCTGATACTCAAGATACACTTCGATTGCGACAGTCGGTGGCAAAAGCCATGCAGCAGGGTAAGGGTGTGATGATGATAGCTGATCCTGACCGACCTGATGAGGTGCGTTATTTCTCTCGCAGTCTGATGTGTCCTTCGACAGGGTTGGCATACGCCGAACCTGCTCCTCACACTTTCTCGTTCAATAGTCCGCAAGGATGGTGCCCTAAATGCAAAGGACTCGGAACGGTCAACCTTATCGATATGGACAAGGTGGTGCCCGACCACGAGCTATCTATCTACGATGGTGCCATCGTACCCTTAGGCAAGCACAAGAACACCACTATCTTCTGGCAGATTGAGGCTATATTGGAGAAATACAGTCCGGTTAAAACAGCCGATGGCAAGGAGATCACTCTTAGTCTGAAGACTCCGTTTTCGCAGTTGCCTCAGGAGGCTGTCGACGACATAATGAACGGTACAGAGGAGAAGTTGAACATAAAAAACGAGTCGTTAGGCAGTTCTAACTATTTCCAACGTTACGAAGGTATTCTGAGTTATATAGAGTTGCAACGCGAGGCTACTGCTTCTACCGAGGAGCAGCGTTGGGCAAACCAGTATGCCACGCAGATGGTATGTCCCGAGTGCGGTGGTGCCCGCCTGTGCCGCGAGAGTCTCAGCTTCCGTCTCGCTGACAAAAACATAGCGCAGCTCTCGGATATGGACATCGACCAGCTTGCTATGTTTCTTGACGAGTTACCGCCGTTGCTTACTGAGAGGCAGCGCACTATTGCTTCTGAGATACTCAAAGAGATACGCACACGTCTGCAGTTTATGCTTGATGTAGGGTTGCAATACTTGTCGCTGTCGCGCTCGTCGCAGTCGCTGTCGGGCGGCGAGAGTCAGCGTATCCGTCTGGCTACGCAGATAGGTTCGCGATTAGTCAATGTGCTATATATCCTTGATGAGCCTTCCATAGGTCTGCATCAGCGCGACAACGAGCGACTCATACGTTCGCTCAAGCAGCTGCGCGACTTAGGTAACTCTGTCATCGTTGTCGAGCATGACGAGCAGATTATGCGTGAAGCCGATTACTTAGTCGACATAGGACCTAAGGCGGGGCGTTTAGGCGGGCATATCATGTTCCAGGGGGCACCTGCCGATTTGCTTAGATGCGACACTCTCACGGCTCGTTACCTCAACTCAACTATCGAAGAGCGCCGTACTACGCACCCTCACGAGGGTAATGGCAAACAGCTGACACTGCGCGGTTGCACCGGCAATAACCTCAAGAACATAGACGTCAGTTTCCCGCTTGGCAGGATGATAGCTGTTACCGGTGTGTCGGGCTCCGGCAAGTCGACGCTCATCAACCAGACGCTGTATCCGCTACTCTCGAAACATTTCTATCGTTCGCTGCAGATGCCCTTGCCATATACTGCTATCGAGGGCTTGGACAATATCGACAAGGTAATTGCTGTCGACCAGAGTCCTATAGGTCGTACGCCTCGTTCCAATCCGGCCACCTACACCGGTGTCTTCTCTGATATAAGAAACCTGTTTGTGCAGCTGCCGGAGTCGAAGATACGCGGATGGAAGCCCGGACGTTTCTCGTTCAATACCGCCGGTGGCAGGTGCGAGCAATGCTCAGGCAACGGCTACAAAACCATACAGATGCATTTCTTGCCCGATGTATATGTGCCATGTGAGGCATGTGGAGGGAAACGTTATAACCGCGAGACGTTAGAAGTACGTTTCAAAGGTAAGAGCATAGCCGATGTGCTTGATATGACGGTCAATCAGGCTGTCGAATTTTTCGAGTCTCAGCCTGCCATCCTCAAGAAGATAAAGACGATACAAGATGTGGGATTGGGATATATCAAACTCGGGCAGTCCTCGACAACGTTGTCGGGTGGTGAAAGCCAGCGTATGAAACTCGCGGCTGAGCTCTCGCGTCCCGGCACGGGAAAGACGCTATATATTCTCGACGAACCCACTACCGGTCTGCATTTCGAAGACATACGAGTACTGCTCTCGGTGCTCTCGCAACTCGTTGACCGAGGTAATACCGTTATCATCATCGAGCATAACCTCGATGTCATCAGAGCTGCCGACTGGATTATCGACATGGGTCCCGAAGGTGGCAGAAAAGGAGGAATGGTGGTGGCGACCGGCACTGTCGAACAGATACGTCAGAACGCCAACAGCATCACGGGGCACTACCTTTAGTGATGGGTCTGCTTATGGGTGGCTTTGCGAAACGTAAATCTTTTTAAATCCTGATAGATATGAAAACCTATTCTGAAATCAGAGCTCAGGCTCGTGAGTCGATGCAGGGCAGGTGGGGTTCTGCCGCCATTGCCCTTGTTGTTTATTGCGTTTTGATGGCGCTGTGTCAGGGACCTTACCAAGCACATACGATGTGGGGAGGTCAGATTGAGAGTATGTTGGTAAGGACATGGACCGGTTCGACTGCCTTTCTTGTCTTTCTGCTTGCGTATTTCTTCGTAGAGTGTCCTTTGTCGATGGGCTTGAGCACAGCCTTCGTGAAGGCTAACCGGCGAGAGTCGGATAGTATACTGCGCGACATGTTCTCTATAGGCTATGCTAATATGGGAAGGGCGATAGCATATCTTATTCTGCTCAGCTTGATATTTGTGGGTGTATTCTTAGCATGGTATATCGTTGCGATAGTGCTACTCGTAGTATATGTAGCTGTATTTATGTCCGGCGTTCCGTTTAAGACTTTAGCACAGGATATGGACATTACATCTGATGACGCGTTACAACATCTTATCGACATTTTCGCAGCGCAGGGAGCGCTCTTTATTGTGATAGGTATTGTGGTGGTGGCGGCGTTGTTTGTGTGGGTAATGTATATATCGTATAAGTATTCGATGACATATTTCTTGATGTACGACAATCCTGAATGGTCTACTATCGACTGCATGCGTGAGAGTAAGCGAATGATGAACGGGCATAAATGGGAGCTTTTCTTGCTCGACCTGACTTTCATCGGGTGGCTTGTGTTGTGTATCTTTGTGATACCGGCGCTGTGGGTTGCACCCTATATCAACATGGCACACGCAGTGTTCTATCAAGAACTCTTGCAGCCGGATGACACTAATAGTGCTGCGGTCCTCGTCTAACTTCTAACAGCGTAGCGTTCTAACCTCTAACAGCGTAGCGTTCTAACTTCTAACAGCGTAGCGGTCTAACCTCTGGACTCTTCTATATTCATATTGGTCTTGTTGGCGGGGATAATATTCCTTGTCCCGCTTATCTGTAGGTGGTTGCATCTGCCTGCCATTGTCGGTCTTATCCTTGCCGGAATGGCAGTGGGTCAGTACGGCTTCGGTTGGCTTTCGATGTCGGGTGCGGTAGATGTCCTTGCGCAGATGGGGATATTATATATCATGTTCCTCTCGGGTATCGAGATAGACATTGGTGACTTCAAACGTCGTTTTCGTCAGTCTGCGCTGTTGGGTGTGCTTACTTTTTTGTGTCCTGCTTTGTTGGCGTTTGTGGCGGGGTATTGGTTGTTGTCGATGCCGCTGCTTACGTCGGTGCTCTTTGGCAGTATGCTCGGTTCGCATACACTCATGACCTATCCTATTGTTAGTCGTTATAACTTGCAAAGGCAGAGTGTGATAAATATCACTGTCGGTGCTACGATGGTGGCCGTTACGCTCTCGTTGTTGGTACTTTCTTGCGTTATAGGTTATAAGCAGGGCATCATCGGCAGCAGTTATTGGATTCGTCTGAGTGTAGGCACTATCTGTTTTGCGGTAGTGGTGTTATGGCTCTTTCCGATGTTGGCGCAGCGGTTTATAAAAAACGTCAACGACCCGCTACTTGAGTTCATGCTTGTGATTTTCTTATTGCTGCTCTCTTCGTGGCTTGCCGAATGGGTAGGTATTGGTGGTATCTTAGGAGCCTTTCTTGCGGGCGTGGCTCTCAACCGGCTGATACCTAATTTGTCGCCACTGATGAATCGTCTGAACTTCGTGGGCAACACTCTTTTTATCCCTTTGTTCTTGTTGTCTGTCGGCATGATGATAGACATTCGTATGTTTTGGAGCGGCTGGACTGTTGTTATCCTTGCTCTGACGATGTGTGTGGTCAAGCTAAGCGGCAAGGGTTTGGCAGCTCTGATAGCACGCCGATGGCTGCGTCTCTCGTCGGCTGAGACGACGTTGCTGTTCGCCCTCACGCAGGCTACCGCGGCCGGTACATTAGCGGTGGTTACTGTCGGCTATCAGATGCAGGTGTTCACTTCCGATGTGCTTAATGCCTCGGTGATAATGATATTAGTGTTGTGCACCACCGCCTCTTTCCTTACCGAGCATGCCTCCAAGCAGGTAGCCTTACAACTTCAGCAGAGAGAGTTGGAAGACGAGCAGAAAAGTGAGAACATACTGATCGCGGTCAGCAACTCAGCTACCGACACCGGTCTCGTCGACTTGGCAGAGTTGATGATAACCACCTCACGTCCGCGCCTGACGGCTTTGGCTGTTACCACTCATCCCGACGAGGTGGTGCGTGCCGAACGCCTACTTGAGCATGCCAAGCGACATGCATCATCGTACCGGACTCCGCTCGAAGGACAGATACAACCCGCTGCTAATATATATAATGGTATCAGCGAAGCAATAGAGCGTTACTCAATAGGTTATGTGGTGGTGGGTGCTTCGTCGACGGCAGATTACTCACCTATTCTTGAAGGACTTATCAACAGTGTCAGTCCGACTCTGGATGTCTATCGAGGGGTGCAACCGCTATCTACCATACAGCGACTCAGGGTGGCAGTGCCGGTGCATGCACATCTCGAAGCCACGATGATAAAATGGTTTGAGCAGATACGTGCCTTGAGTTTGCAACTCGCGGCGCAAGTGGTGTTCTATACCAACAGCGAGACAAAGGTTTATCTTGAGGCGTTGTGCGCAAGAAAAGGATTGCAGATCTCTGCCCGTTTTCAGGAAATGCTTGATTGGGAGGATGTGCTTATGATAGCCAAAGACCTCAGACCAAACGATATGGTGGTGTTGGTGCAGTCCAGACCTGCAACCGTTAGTTACAACCCGCTGTTTGAGCAGACGGCATCGATGGTACAGCGCTTTTTCAACGATTATAACACTCTGGTCATATATCCTGAACAGTCGGCAGTAGCCGCTGATGTCAATCTGTATCTGAGCGATACGGTAGCCGACAATACCGCTAATCGTCACCGCTTCAAAAGCAGGTTACTTAATTTGCTACGGCGGAGGCAGACGTTGGAATAAATGATGTGAGAACGAATACTCTTTAAGTTATGTCACAGTATTTACGTCGGATAGCCAATGCTTTTGTAGAGCGTTACGGTAATGGTGTGTCGCGTATGTGTTTCGTGTTCCCCAACCGTCGTGCGTCTCTCTTTTTTCGCCGTTATCTGTCAGACGGTCAGACATCGCCGATGCTGTCGCCTCAGATGCTTACTCTGGGCGACTTGTTCGCCTCTCTTGCCTCGCAGCTCTCCACACCGCTCAGGCGAATAGATAACACCTCGTTACTCTTCCGATTATATCGCATATACTTCCAAATAAATCCAGAGGCAGAACCGTTCGAGCAGTTTATCTATTGGGAACGTGTCTTGCTGTCCGACTTCAACGAGATAGACACTCACCTTGTCGATGCCAAGCGTCTGCTGACTAATGTAGAAGACTTGCATCAGATAGATATGATACTCGACCGTCCGTCTCGCCTTATCGAGCGGCAACGTACCTTCTGGAGCTATCTGTATCCTATGTATAATGCTCTGCGCCTGCAGCTTCAGTCCGAAGGGTTGGCATACGAGGGTATGTTGCAACGTGCGGTGGCAGAACAACTCGCAACAGATAGCACTTTGGTGCAACAGTTCGACAAGGTCGTCTTCGTGGGTTTTAATGCCCTCACACCGGTAGAGGAGACTATGCTGACAGCCTTCCGTAACGAGGGTAGGGGAGATTACTATTGGGACTACACCGCACCATTGCTCTCTGACAACGAGAATAACGCTTCGCTTTTCGCAGAGCATAACACTTCTTTGTTCCCGTCGCAACTCGAAGTCACCATGCCGGCTGTTGACTTGCAGCAAGTCAAGATACAGCAGGTGGAGACCATGACCGATGTGGAGCAGACGCTTGCGGTGTCGTCGATACTCGAGTCGTTGTATCCTGCTGACGCTTCTTTTGACGAATCGGCTTTGATAGATACTGTTGTCGTCTTGCCTGACGAGAAGATGCTCTTGCCGCAGATGTACGCCATCCCCGAGCAGATTCGTTCCGTCAACGTGACGATGGGTTATCCGCTGTCTTATACGCAGGTGTTCTCGTTTGTGAAGCTGCTACTCGACCTGCAGACCACGGTAAGGACAGAAGATGAGCGTACATGGTTCTATAGCGAACCGCTGTTGGCATTGCTGCTACACCCGTGCCTTAGTGCTATCTGTGAGGTTGACACTACCGCGCTCGTCAAGCAGATAACGGAAGACAATATGGTATATGTGCCCTCTGAGATACTTGCCGGTACAGGGGTAACGTCTGAGATATTTACAGTTATTAGTTCACCGGTGTCGATGCTTGCGCTTATTGTTAACATGCTTCGTACTATCATCGGAGCGGGTGACCGTATGATGGCTGAGTTTGCGTATCGTTATCTTACTATCGTCAACCGTTTGCAAGACATCTGGACGACATATTCGGATGTCACTTCTTCGTTGTCGATGCCGGTGCTCTCGTCGATGCTCAGCGACATGACCTCTATGGTGAATGTGGCATTCGAGGGGGAACCGCTCAGCGGACTGCAGATAATGGGTGTGCTTGAGACGCGAACACTCGATTTCGAAAACCTGATAGTGACGTCGGTTAATGACGAAGTCTTCCCGCAAAAGAATAACACGCAGTCGTTTGTCTCGCAGCAGCTACGCAGAGCCTTCGGTATGCCAACGGCAGAGCGGGCTGAGGCAATCACGGCATATAACTTCTTCAGGATGCTGTCCCATGCCAAGCGGGTATGGCTGATTACCAATGTCAGCTCGGGCGATAATAAGTCGGGTGAGGTGAGCCGTTATCTGTTGCAGTTGCGGCATCAGTATCATCTGTCTATCCCATCGTCGAAGGTGTCGACGATAGCCTACGATGCCAATGCCGACGCGGTGGAGGTGCCTAAGACGGAGATGATACTTCGTCGTCTTGACGAGTACCTCTCAGCCGAAGGCAATCGCGGTTTGTCGCCGTCGGCGCTGAACACATACCTGAGCTGTGGCATGCGTTTCTGCCTGACTTATCTGCTGGGTTATCGGCAGCCACGGCAGATGTCTCAGTTCGCTGAGGCAGAGGTGTTCGGCACTGTCTTCCATGCTATAATGGAACATCTGTACGAACCTTTCATCGGACGCGAAGTGACAGCGCCTGCCATACAAGAGCTGCTCAAGGCTACCGACTATCTGAAGCGGGTAGTGGCAGAGATATACGTTAGCGAGATGTATAACGGTACGCGAACGCGGCAACAGACTCAGCTCGGCGGCATCGACGTGCTCACCCAGAGCGTGCTGCTGCAGTATGTGAAGTGTATGCTGCAGTTCGATGTCAGTCAGGCTCCTTTCTTTTACGAGGGGTCAGAGGTAAATATGCAAAGGGTATTGACTCTTAGTGATGGTCGGAAAGTACTCCTCGCCGGCAAAATCGACCGTATCGACCAACAGCAATCAGCACGACGGGTCATCGACTATAAGACCGGCGGTGGCGATATGAGTTTCTCCAATATCGAAGAAGTGTTCGACGGCAAGAAACCCTACATCTTGCAGACGCTATTCTATTGTATGTTGCTCGATGCCGATGGCAAGGCTGATAATGTCGAACCGCATATCTACTTTTTGAAGACGCTGAGTGCCGATAACGAAAAGAAAACGTCGACGGCAGTACACGAGAAAGACACCGACCGACTACGCTACTCAGCTTACAGACTGCAGGTGGAGCATTTCTTCGACGAGATACTAAGTGAGATGCTCGACCCCGAGAAACCCTTTACACAAGCCAAGGACACCAAGCCATGTCGTTTCTGCCACCTTGCAGCGTTATGCCCTAATATGAAACCTGCTGAGTATTAGCGTCGAGCGATACGTTCGGTCCACCACACCCACAGCATGAAGAGCATGAAGTAAAACAGATACTTGAAGATATACGAATGGAATATCTCGAAGAGCTCGGGATGGTGCTCTACGATGAAGGCTGTGGTGATGATACGTAGCAGGTTGAATACGTATATGGCAAGCCAGCCTAAAGGAATAAACCACAGCTTACGTTTCCATGCTCCACTCGCTGCTAACATTATGCATAGCCATATAAAACTCTGTTTCAGTCCGGTGCACCCCCATACTATGCGTACTCCGTTTCCGCTGTCGAAACGTATGGTATAAGGCTCTACGTAGCGTACGGTGTCGCGAAAGAGGTCGACAAACCATGCCACCACCGAAGCTATATGTTGCGCCAAAAGGGAAAAAGGAGTGGTCACGTCAAGACCGAGCCACGTCACTATCAGACCGTCTTCATCGCCACTGAAGGTGAACTTCCAAAAGTAATTCGACACCAACAACGCCACTACGAAGATTATAATCTCTTTGTAGGGGGCAAGCATCTGCGTTATTTTTTCTTTGTCAGCCATCAGTGGTGTGGTTAGAGAAACGATTTGGGTTAAATGGTAGTGCGGGCGTAGGGTGCAGCGTCAAGAGGACAGAAGTCGCCTTTGAGGTATTTGAAATACCCTGTCTGAGCTATCATGGCAGCGTTGTCGGTGGTAAAGGAGAATGGTGGAATGTAGATGTCGCAGCGGTAGCGTTTGCCGTAGTCTTCGAAAGCCTGTCGTAGTCCGCTGTTGGCACTCACACCGCCTGCCACTGCCAGTTGTTTGATGCCGAGGTCAACACGCGCTTTGTGCAGTTTATCCATCAGTATGTCGATGATAGTCTTTTGCAGTCCGGCGCACAGGTCGGCTTTGTTTTGCTCGATGAAGTCGGGATTCTCGCGCAGGCGGTCACGCAGGAAATACAAGAACGAGGTCTTCAATCCCGAGAACGAGTAGTCGTAGCCGGGGATATGGGGTTTGCTGAACTGAAAACGCTTAGGGTCGCCTTCTTTGGCTAAGCGGTCGATCCATGGACCGCCGGGGTAGGGGAGTCCCATCACCTTGGCACATTTGTCGAAAGCCTCGCCTGCGGCATCGTCGATGGTCTGACCTACAATCTGCATGTCGTCGGTGTTGCGTACAACGACAATCTGTGAGTTACCGCCGCTTACCAGCAGGCAGAGGAAAGGGAAGTCGGGATGACGCTCGTTGCCATCGGCTGTCTTGACGAAATGTGCAAGGACATGTCCTTGCAGGTGGTTGACTTCTATCAGAGGGATGTCAAGGCTCATCGCCAACCCTTTGGCAAAACTCGTACCGACGAGCAGTGAGCCGAGCAACCCCGGTCCGCGGGTGAAGGCGATAGCACTCAGCGAGGCACGGTCGACGTCGGCGCGGCGTAGAGCTGCATCTACCACCGGGACGATGTTCTGCTGATGTGCCCGACTGGCAAGCTCAGGCACAACACCTCCGTATTCCTCGTGAACCTTCTGTGAGGCTGTCACATTACTAAGCAAAATGCCATCGCGAATGACAGCTGCACTCGTATCATCGCAACTCGACTCGATGCCGAGTATAGTAATATGTTCTGATTGACTTGACATTGAATAGACAAATAAAAAGCTGTTATCTTGTTGATAGTTACCTTGTAGGCGTCGTGGTGGATTTTGCAAGTGAAGACACTCACTTCACGACGGACTGCAAAGGTACAACAATTATTGCAATCCGACAAATCGTTGTTAGTCGAAGCGGCAAATCAGATGTTACAATCTCTGATATTTGTTGCTAAGTTCAACTTGACGTGCAAAACTGAGGTTGCTGTTAGTCCTCCGCGCGTGGAAGACTAACAGCGGCCGCGGAAAAGATGCCTACGGCAGATTTCGACACTATTGACGACAATACAATCACACAAATACAATACAAAATTAACCGAAGACAAAGAGAAAAACTTAATTTTATGACACCTAAAGATTGCTTCTTCAAACATTTCTACTAATTTTGCACTTTGATGTTGAATCTGCCAAATACAACAACAATTCCAAGACATTTGCAAATACAAAAATATTTTCTTACCTTTGCACCGCATTAAGTATACCGAAACTTGCACCGTATTATGCTTGAGATACTCAAATACATCTTACCTTCCCTTATCGTTTTGCTTGCAGCATGGCTTATTCTAAGCCGTATGCTCAAAGAAGAACGCGAGCGCCGTCAGTTCGAGTTGCGGCGTCGCGACCGCGAAGTAACCATACCTATTCGTCTGCGCGGCTATGAGCGTCTGACGCTTTTGTTGGAACGTATCACACCCGAGCACATACTGCTCAATGCCGACTTGGTAAACCTCAGCGCCACCGAGTTACAGCAGCAGATGTTGCAGACCGTGCGGCTTGAATTCGACCATAACGTGTCGCAACAGGTGTATGTCTCCGACCAAGTGTGGGCTGCCGTTGTCATCGCCAAAGAAGAGGTGCTGCGTTTCATCTCAACCTGTCGCCAACAGCTGCCTCAAGATGCCACAGCCTTACAATACGCCAACCTGATGATAGAAGCCTACACGCTCAATGGTGAGACGCCCAACCAGGCTGCACTGAAGATGCTCAAAGAGGAAGCACGCAATCTATATTGACCTTTCAGAAGAACCCACATGCTCAAACGTTTGTGTTACATACTTCCATTGAGCCTTTTGCTATTGTCGTGCGAACCCGATACCGAATGTCGCACCGCCAACAACATAGGCGTGCAGATAGTGTTTGCCATCGACTCGCTACAAGGCGACACCTTGCCTGTTCGCGTCTCACAAATCGACAGCATCAGCGTCCGTGGCATCGGCAACGACTCGCTTTTATACGACAACCAGAAGAGACTCTCGTCTATTTTTCTGCCACTACGTACCGACAACAACCTCACAGCCTACGCTATACAAGCCTACGACGCCACTGACACCCTTTATATCTACCACGACAACAACGTCAACTTCATCTCTTTGGCATGCGGATGTTTCGTCTTCCATACCATAACCAATGTTGATGCCACACATAGGCTTATCGACTCGCTGACCATACTAAATGCCACTATAGAAAACTATAAACAAGACAACCTAAGACTCTACCTCTCAACCTACCGACTATAGCTGTGCGCCGACTATTTTACATATTGGTTGTCTTTGCCTTACTGCCCCTGACCTTGGCAGCCCGCGAGTATGCCGACACCGCCATCTTCCAAGGGATAAACCTCAAACTCGACCTTGGCAACTCCGCTTTCGAGCCCTTGCGTTCACGCGGCAAGATACAGAGCTACGAGATGGCTCTCAATACCGACATCATGCACCGCTTCTTCCCCACTCTTGAGATGGGGTATGCACAAGCCGAACTCTCGGCTGCCAGCGGTAACTTCATAGGCTACGGAGGTTTTGCTCGCGTCGGACTCGACCTCTCGGCATTGAAGAAACGCCGGTCGATGAACATGTTGCTCGTCGGATTGCGCATCGGCACCGCCATGCAAGGCTGTTCAACCAAAGACGTGATAATAGGCAATAGCTATTGGGGTTACTCTACTATCAACTATGTCGATCGCTTTAGAGCAGACGCATGGGGAGAGATTACGGCAGGAGTACAAGTGCAAGTCTATAAGAACTTCCACATGGGTTGGTATATCAGATACAAGATACTCTTCAGCCGAGGGAGAACAGGCGCACTAACAGCCTACTACATACCCGGATACGGATACAAACAAGATACCGCCTTCTCGTTTAACTATTACATAGGATTTAAACTCTAAATCATCCAAAGCCTTTAAAGCCTCTAAATCCTCGAAAATCATCTAAAGCATCTAAATTCTCTAAAAAACATATAACCATGAATTCAACACAACTAATGAATCGCGCAGCCGACAACATCCGCATATTAGCAGCGGCTGCAGTAGAAAAAGCTAAGTCAGGTCACCCGGGCGGTGCTATGGGTGGTGCCGACTTCATCAACACCTTATACTCCGAATACCTCGTCTATGATCCTGAGAACCCCGAATGGGAAGGACGCGACCGCTTCTTCCTCGACCCCGGTCACATGGCTCCCATGCTCTACTCTCAGCTCACCCTCGCGGGCTACTTCACTCTCGAAGACCTCAAGAACCTGCGTCAGTGGGGCAGCGTCACACCGGGTCACCCCGAACGCTGCGTGAAGAGGGGTATCGAAAACACCTCCGGACCGCTCGGACAAGGACACGTCTTTGGAGTGGGCGCTGCCATAGCCGCCAAGTTCCTCAAGGCACGTTTCGGTAAGGTGATGAATCAGACTATCTATGCCTTCATCTCCGATGGCGGCGTACAAGAAGAGATCTCGCAAGGTGCAGGACGTATCGCCGGACATCTCGGGCTCGACAACCTCATCATGTTCTACGACTCTAACACCGTGCAGCTCTCAACCATGTGCGATGCCGTATCGTCAGAAGACGTAAAACGCAAATACGAGGCATGGGGATGGTTCGTACAAGAAATCGACGGCAACGACGTCGTTCAGATACGTGCCGCCCTCGACGCTGCCAAAGCAGAGCAACATCGTCCGTCGCTCATCATCGGACATACACGTATGGGTAAGGGAGCCGTGACAGCCGAAGGCGAGTCGTTCGAAGGCAAATGCTCCACCCACGGACAGCCGCTCTCGAAGTCTGGCGCCTCGTTTGAAGCCACCATCAAAGCCCTCGGTGGAGACCCTCAGAACCCATTTGTCATCTTCGACGACGTACAGAAATTATATGAGAAGCGCGCTGCTGAACTCAAGCAGATAGTCGACCGCCGCTATGCCGAGGAATATGAGTGGCGCCATAGCAACCCCGAACTCGCCAAACAATACGACACCTTCTTCTCGGGCGAAGCACCTGTCGTCGACTGGAGCAAGATACAGCAGAAGGCAGGAGCTGCTACTCGTGGCGCCTCAGCCACCGTACTCTCTTCGCTTGCCGAGCAAGTGGGTAACATGGTTGTGTCGAGTGCTGACCTCAGCAACTCCGACAAGACCGACGGCTTCCTTAAGAAGACCCACGCCTTCACCCGCGACGACTTCTCAGGTGCCTTCCTTCAAGCCGGCGTCAGCGAACTGACGATGGCATGTCTATGTATCGGTATGGCACTCCATGGCGGCGTCATCCCCGCTTGCGGCACCTTCTTCGTCTTCTCCGACTACATGAAACCCGCTGTCCGTATGGCAGCACTGATGGAGGTACCCGTCATCTTTATCTGGTCGCACGACGCCTTCCGCGTTGGCGAAGACGGTCCCACTCACGAACCCGTAGAGCAAGAAGCACAGATACGTCTGATGGAGCACCTGCAAAACCACTCGGGCAACAACTCAATGCTCGTGCTCAGACCCGCCGACGCCGAAGAGACAACCATGGCATGGCGACTTGCTTTAGAGAACACCTCTACGCCTTCGGCACTCATCCTCAGCCGCCAGGACATACCCGCACTACCCGTTCAAGACTTCGAAGGCTTCAGCCATGGCGCCTATATCGTTGCCAAAGACGACGACCCGCAAGTAGTACTGCTTGCCTCAGGTTCGGAGGTGGCCACCCTGTTAGAAGGCGCTGCCAAACTGCGTGAACAAGGAATACGCACACAAGTCGTCAGCGTACCTTCGGAAGGACTCTTCCGCAAACAAAGTAAAGAATATCAAGACGCCGTACTGCCACCGGCACTGCCACGCTTCGGCATGACAGCCGGACTGCCGGTCACTCTGCAAGGTCTGGTCGGAGCTAACGGCAAGGTATGGGGACTGAGCTCGTTCGGTTTCTCGGCACCTTATAAGATACTCGACCAGAAACTCGGCTTCACCGCCGACAACGTCTGCGAACAAGTCAAACAAATACTATAACCTCTGCCACACGCGACAGCCCATGCTAAAGACCAAGATCAAATACTTAGGTCGACACTGGAAACAACTGATGTGGGATGTGGTGAAGACCACCGTTGCAGGCTTCGGACTCGTCATCACGTTTTCCGACGCTCTGCTCAACGTCCTGCCCAAGGAGAGTTTTCTGCACCACCTCCTGCATCGGCTCGTTTACCTTCCTTTCGACCACCCCGCCACACTACTCATCGCACTTGCCATATTGGTGTTCATCGGAATAGTGATGAACTGGCCTACCACCAAATCGGTGTATAAAGACCCGCATAGCGACCTGCACGTGATAGTAGAGTGCTGCGACATCTTCGAGCAAGACGGGCTTCGCGTAGTGCACTGCGTCGACACCTTCGACAACGAACTCGGGCGTATCATCAACCCACGGTCCGTACACGGCATCTTCCTCAGATATTGCCAAGCCGAAGGCATCGACGTAGAGGCAGAGATAACGAAAGGGCTCAAATTTGTCAAGCCGACAGACAGCGACGAGAACCTACCAGGCAAAAAAGACCGTTACCCGCTTGGTACGGTATGCCCCGTCTTCACCGACAAAGGCGACTTCTGCATGGTAAGCTTCACGCACCTTCAACCCAATGGCAGTATTGCCATCAACCGTCAGGAATACACCACCTTCCTGCTCGACATGTGGCATAACCTCGCACAGCCTTTACTCCGCCACGACACCGTCAACGTAGCCGTCATGGGCAACCGCTTCGTCGATCTGCCGGCAGAGTTCTCTACCGAGCAGAAGATAGACCTTATGATAGCCACCTTCTTCATGGCTGCCAAGCAGAGGGCTTGTTGCAAAACCTTGCGTATCTGCGTACACGACAGCAACATGACCGAAGTCGACTTCCGCAACTATCATATCATCATCGACCACCTCGCCAAACGACCTATTATATGAGCATGAATGAGACATATAAATATTTCGCATTCATCAGCTTCCAAAGTAAAGATGCTAAAGAAGCTCTATGGGTGCAGAAGGCGATAGAGAACTACCGACTACCCACAGCTATCAGTCGCACTCGTTCGCTGCCCAAGCGCATGCGTCCCTGCTTCTGCTACCTCAACGACATCAACCTCTCGGAGGAGCTGATGCAAGAGCTAAAGCAGCGCATGGAACAGTCGGAATACCTGATTGTGTTGTGCTCGCCACGCTCTGCCAAGTCGACTTTCGTGAACGGAGGTATCGACTACTTTATCTCGTTAGGACGTCGCGACCGTATCATACCACTCATCGTCGACGGCATACCCTACTCCGGCGACCCCGACACCGAATGTTACCCCGAGGCGCTACGGCGCAATTTCCCGAAGAATGCCGACCCCATGCTCGACCATCAGATCTTGGGCGTCAACATCAACGAAGAGGGAGCCGGCAGCAAGCGTTGGAAACGACAACGCGCGGTATTGATGGTGATAGCACGCATGCTCGGACTCGAGTTCGAGAACCTATGGAACAGAGAAGTCAAACGCCGTAGACGTCGTCGGATAGCAATCACACTGATAGCATTAGCTGTAGCCACGGCTTTGGCTCTGACGTGGTACTTCGCACGAAGCATCGACATAAGACTACAAGCGGTAGAAACCACCGAACAGAACCCGCATCTGCCACTATGCCAAGATGCACGGCTCATCGTCTCGCTCGACAACGAACAGAAGACAGCCGACTCTATCGACCTCCACGCGCCCGTCGTCTTCAGCAACATACCACGGCGATTTGTGGGGCGCAAGGTGCGTATCTGCTTCACCGGCACCGGCTACCTACCCATCGACACCATGCTACCGCTACGTCAGCAGATGCAAATACCTATTGAGCGCGATGCCGACCTCTACGGACATGTCAAGGTGCGACTGCGAGGCGACAAGCCTAACCCCGAAAAGCTGAACGTCAGCATCGCTGGATACAACGTCAAGCCTACTGCCGACGGACTCATAGAACTCGACATCCCACTTGCCGAGCAGCATACAGCCTACACTGTGAGCGTTGACACACATCTGTTGCCTGACAGCATATATATGCCATGCGGCGACAACGACATCATCTTATACTAAGCAACAAATATTATTTCTAAAAATTAACGCAAAAATTTGTGTATTAGTAAAAAATATACTAATTTTGCAGCCGCTTTCGGAAAAGGGCACCCAAGAAGCTCTGTTAGAGCGCGTCGCGACGCGCTGCCGACAACTCGCCTTACCGATATAATTAACTAACATCTTGTTAAATGTACGCAATCGTAGACATGCAAGGACAGCAATTCAAGGCCGAGGCAGGTCGTAAGCTGTTCATCCATCGTATGGAAGAAGCCGAGCAAGGCTCGACGGTGGAATTCGAAAAAGTAATGCTCGTAGATAACGAAGGCAGCATCGCCGTTGGTGCTCCCTACGTTGAGGGCGCTAAAGTAATCTGTGAAGTAGTCGACAACACCATCCGCGGAGAGAAAGTCCTCGTTTTCCACAAGAAACGTCGCAAAGGCTTCCGCAAACTCAACGGACACCGTCAGAACTTCACCGAAGTACTCGTAAAAGAAATTGTTTGTTAAACCCCTAAAACACACAGAAGATTATGGCACATAAGAAAGGTGTGGGCTCGTCAAAGAACGGCCGTGAATCAGAAAGCAAACGTCTTGGTGTAAAAATCTGGGGCGGACAATTTGCAAAAGCCGGTAATATCATCGTGCGTCAGCGCGGTACCGTACACAACCCCGGCGAGAACATGGGTATGGGCAAAGATCATACTCTCTATGCACTCGTCGACGGTGTGGTTACTTTCCATAAGAAACGTAACAACAAGTCATACGTCTCCATACAGCCAGTCCAAACGGCTGAGGCGTAACGCTTAACAAAAAAGCCCTCTCAGCCGAGAGGGCTTTTTTATTAAGAAATAATCGAAATCTCGACATCACGAAATCACGAAATCTCGACATATCGAGTACTCAAGATCACGAGATTTCGAAAACAAAACATCACAAAAGAAACCAACAACTAAAAAAATCATACAACCATGCTTACTCTAAAACAGATTTACGATAACAAAGACCTTGTGATAGCAGGTCTTGAGAAGAAGCACTTCAGCGCAGCTGCCCAGGCCATCGAACAAGTGATAGCTCTCGACGCAGAACGCAAGTCGGCACAACAAAAGAAAGACGCAGCACAAGCAGAGATGAACCGACTGAGTAAGTCGATAGGCTCACTCATGAAAGCTGGTCAGAAGGCTGAGGCAGAACAGGCTAAAGCACAGACTGCCACGCTCAAACAGAACATCGCCGACTACGAAGCTCAGATGCGCCGGGCAGAAGAAGCACAGACAGCCCTGCTACTGACCATACCTAATGTGCCATACGACCTCGTACCGCAAGGGACAGGCGCCGAAGACAACAAGGTGGTGCGCTCTAACGTAGGCGAATGCCACGAAGACTCGACAGTAGGCAACTGGACATCAACAGTTAAAAACGACAACGCCAAACTGCCACACTGGGAGCTCGCTAAGAAATACAACCTTATCGACTTCGACCTCGGAGTGAAAATCACAGGCGCCGGCTTCCCCGTATACATCGGCAAGGGAGCACAGCTGCAACGCGCACTCATCAACTTCTTCCTCACCGAAGCCGGCAAAGCCGGATATACCGAAATCATGCCCCCCGCTGTTGTCAACCAAGCTTCAGGCTATGGCACAGGTCAACTGCCCGACAAAGAGGGACAGATGTACCACTGTGAGGTCGATGACCTCTACCTCATCCCCACTGCCGAAGTGCCGGTGACCAACCTCTATCGCGACGTCATACTCGACGAAAGCGAACTGCCCATCAAAAACTGCGCCTACACCGAGTGCTTCCGCCGCGAGGCAGGCTCCTACGGCAAAGACGTACGCGGACTCAACCGCCTGCACGAGTTCTCGAAAGTAGAGATAGTACGTATCGACAAACCCGAACACTCGGAGCAGTCGCACCAAGAGATGTTACAACATGTAGAAGGTCTGCTTCAGAAACTCGAACTGCCCTACCGCGTGCTACGCCTCTGCGGCGGCGACATGTCGTTTACAGCAGCCATCTGCTACGACTTCGAAGTGTACTCCGAAGCACAACAGCGCTGGCTTGAAGTGTCGTCGGTAAGTAACTTCGACACCTACCAAGCCAACCGCCTGCATTGCCGCTATCGCCGTGCCGACGACAAGAAAGTGACACTGTGCCACACCCTCAACGGCTCTGCTCTCGCTCTGCCACGTATCGTCGCCGCACTGCTCGAGAACAACCAGACACCCGAAGGCATACACATACCCGCCGCACTGCAACCCTTCACAGGATTCGAATGGATACGATAAACCTAATAACACACATATCATGAAAAGACTATCAACAATGCTATTTACTCTGCTCGCATGCACCACTTGCATGTTAGCAGCTACTATCAACGTCAGCGACTTCACCTTTCCCACTGCCAGCATCAAAGGTGAGACCATGCTCGACAACACCGCCGACCTCAATGTCTCATGGAACGGTCTGAGCACCGAAGGCGTTTCGATGTTCGCAGAAGTGACCGAAGGCGAAGCCGACGAGGAAGCAGGAGGCGGATTCTATGTCGTAACCGACAGTTACTATCTCGGATATGGTGCCAAGTACACCACCTCTACCACCTTCACCATAGGCTATTTAGCATACAAAGCCGGTACCTTCAACGGCAAGATACGTTTCTACTCTTACGACACTTCTTTCAACAACGTAGAAAAAACTATCAACGTAAGCGTGACTATCACTAGCGATGCCATCGTGGCTAAGACCACCACCTACACGCGCGTCAACACCACCTCAGAGCTTGCCGTCGACGACATCGTGGTGTTCGTCAGCGAGTCGGCAGGTGCCGTGGGTGGGGCTCTCGACAACGCCGGTACTGCCCTCGAAGCTATCACACAAGACGTGAAAGTAGACGCTGCAAAAGGCACAGCCGAGATACCGGAGACAGCGCACTCCTTCAAACTAAGCAAGTACAACGGCAACTGGCAATTCACCAACACTGCCACCGACCGTCGACTGCTGCTCGACATCTCGGGCAAGGGAGCTTTCAGCTACGGCGACACCGACAAAGAACACCTCGCAGGATGGGGTATCAGCATCTCTAAAGGCGTAGCTGTGGTGTCAAGACCCGACGACGATCAGTCGTTCGCAGTAAGATACAACGACCGCTTCAAACCTTACAAGAACTTTACAGGTTCCGACATCGCCCTATATAAGAAAACCGGCGAGAGTCACGAGCTGCAGAGCACGCTTACGCTGTCAGGCAACATCGACCTTGGTGAAGTAGAACTCTCTGCCACCAAACAAGTGGAAGTGACCTATACCGCCGAATACCTCGAAGACGACATCTTATGGGATATCTCCGGCAACGACAAAGAGCTCTTCACCCTGACCGAAGATGTCAACAACAGCCGCACCTCAGGCAAGCTGACCATAGCCTACAACGGCAAGGGCACAAAGACGGGGAAAGTAGATGCTAAGCTCGATTACCTGACCACTAACATACAAAAAGACGAGATGGAGGGTAGCTTCCCTATCAACCTCACCTTGGTAGGAAACACCGTGAAACTGACCTCCATCACTTTCGACGAGGCACAGAAAACAGCATTCGTCGGACAGACACTTGACCTGAGCAAAGCTGTCACTCTGGCTCCGGCTGATGCTGCCGATAAGTCGCTCCGCTGGGAAAGCAGCTCGACCACTATTGCCACCATCGACCAAAACGGCGTACTCACACCGCTTGTCTCAGGCAAAGTCACCATCACCGTTAGCTCGGTAGCCGTACCTGAGGTGTCTGCCAAATGCGACGTCACCATCAAAGTGCCGGAACCCACTGCCGTAACAGCCGAGCCTGCCATATTGAACATGCATGTCGGTGAGAAGACAACAGTGAAAGTCAACGTCTTGCCACAAGGAGCCAACATGACGGTTAGCTACACCATCGACAACACCGACATCGCAACAGTATCTGCCAAAGGACTGATCACCGCCAAGGCTTTAGGCAAAGCCGTGCTCACCATAGCTACTACCGCCAATGCCGACATCAAGACTACCGTCGACATCAACGTGATACCATACGAAGTAGAGAACATCAGCTTCCCGCAGACCAAACTACAAGTAGCCAAGGGCGGGACATTGCAGCTGCAGCCCGTCGTCACACCGCAAGAGGCACTAACCGATAACGAACTCACGTTCAAATCAGCCGACGAGAGCATAGCCACCGTAAGCAGTACGGGTTTGGTTACGGGTATAGCCGAAGGCTCAACACTCATCACTGCCGCAGCCGGCAACAAACAGACGTCTGTCACCATAGAGGTGGTGGCACCTTCGACCTTCGCATTTGTCACCGACCCCGCCACTCTCGGCGACAAAGATACCATCGTCCTTGCACGACAGACCGAGACATGGGCTGTTGCAGCCGGAGCACGCGACGGTAAGAAGCTGACCGTTGTTTCCGACAACGTCATCTTTACCGACAACAGCGTGGCTGCCGACGACGCACTGAGACTTGTGCTGGGCAAAGAGAAAGACGGCTTCACCCTTACACCCGTAGGGGCAACAAAAGGCTTAGCCGAGAAGAATAACGACATCGTAGACGCTACCGCCAACAACAACCGCTTGTGGCAGTTCGTAGCCGATGGTAATAATGGCGTTTACGTTCAGAATACAGGTAACACCAACGCCTACTTCAAGTACCTTAAGAACATCAACACCGAAGCCATCAAGCCATACAAAGGCAATTCAGCAGGTGCCGAATATGTATATGTCTATGTGCGTCACTTCGAGGCACCCGCCCCGATACATGTCACAGGCGTAAGTCTCGACCAGACGACTCTTGAACTCGAAGTCGGCAAGACAGCTAAGCTCAAAGCCACCGTTACACCTGCCGACGCCAACGACAAGTCAGTGACATGGAGCAGCTCGGATGAAGCTGTAGCAACAGTCGCTAACGGCACCGTCAGCGCCATAGCTGCCGGCAACGCCGACATCACCGTCACCACCACCGACGGAGCCTTCACCGCCACCTGCCGACTGACAGTGACAGCTGCGCCATTAGGCACCACCCCGGAACCCTTCTTCTCAATAGGCGAAGGAGAAGTGAAAGAGGGAACGGTGGTCAAAGTCATCGGAGCTAAAAACGACACTGTCTATGCCCGTGCTAATGAAGGAGAATGGCAACATGCACTTGCCCAAGTCGAGTTCACCATCAACGAAGAGACCACGATAGAAGCATACGCCGTTCGCGAAGGATACTCACCAAGCGACATCATAAGCGCCACATACACCATCACTGTGGAAAGCGGCATAGTAGACGTCACCACCGACCAGAAACTGCAACCGCGACTGCTGCTGCAAGACGGCACCATCGTCATTGAACTGCCGGATGGTATACGCTACGACACAACAGGCAAACGACTGAATCAAGCAAAATAACGTCAGCCTAACTGTTTCTACTCACGCAACGTGGCACTGTTTTTGTACCATGTAGCGTGAGTAGCTTTATTTGGGCTGCCATAATTAATACTCTAAATCCGTCTACTATGCGTCTCTTTTTATCTACTCTTGCCTTGTGTCTTACACTAAGCCTCGGTGCCTCAGCCCAACGAACCGGCAATACAATTAAAGACGACACCTATTCCGCTGCTGAGCTTAACGATGCGGCATTAACTTCGAGGTTGGCACGCTGCCGACAGCAGAAAGACTATCTGAGCGGCATGTACTATGCCACTTTGCTGCTGTCCCGCAATGAGAACAACAGCAATGCCAAACAATATATACACAACAACTGGGACAAGATGGTGCAACAATGGCAGTCTATTATAGAGCGCAACAACCTGCAAGACGACATCGACTGCACCGAGCAACGCTGCAAAGCACACAAGCAGATGGCAGCTATCGAAGACAATCTACGTGGTGTGAAGATGCCTCTGCATGGGCAGAACGACAAATGGGTATGGCAACCGGAAATGCTATATGTGGAAGGTATCTACCAGTCAGAGCGCCGTCATTTAGCCACACTGCTCCGACAACAGGCTACTCTTGCAATAAAAAACTACGACTCAGAGACTCTGGGCGAATGTTATCAGCGCATCTTAGACTCCGACCTGCTACTCGAACAAGAGAAAGCAGGGAATCTCGATATTATCCTCGCCGACTGCAACAAGACTATTAAGGCTAAAAGCGAACGTCAGTCGCTTGCCGACCTGCTCTTTGTCAGCGAACTATGCAACCTGAGTCTGAAACTCAATGCCAATCAGTCCGACATCGAAACCATCCGCTCAGCCACACGACAGAAGATATACGAGCGCTATCTGGTTCTCGCACACGAAGCACAGACATTAGGCGACACCATCAAAGCTCAAGAACTGACCTCAGCGGCACAAGAGTACAAATAGCAAAGACAACATACGGTTGCAGCCTCGCCCCAATTAGGAGTTTACAGGTATCGGTATACATATCATTACCGACAAGCATACTATCAGCTTCGGCGATAGTGTTCAGTACCTCTTCTAATTCTTGCTTCGGTATCGTTTGACAAGAGAGAAGAAGTAACACCCAAATAAGATAAAACCTATATTTAACTTTGGTAGACTTATAGTGCTTTATCTATATTTGCTTTCGTCGTAATCAGATAACATCGACAGGTAGCTTTGGTAGCGCGAGAGCGCTATACGTTGCTCATCAACAGCCTTGCGCACTGCGCAGTCAGGTTCATGAGTATGGGTACAATTAGAGAAGCGACAGCGACTGCCTTCACGAAAAATCTCCGGAAAGTAATGAGATATCTCCTCGGGTTGCATATCGAACGAGCCGAACCCTTTGATACCCGGAGTATCGATGACTCTCGCCGAATGGTCGTCGGTGAGTGTATACATCGCTGAGAAAGTAGTAGTATGCATACCCTTGTCGTGCGCTGAAGATATATCTCCTGTTCGCGCCACCTGTTCACCGAATAACGCATTTAAAAGAGTCGACTTACCTACACCGGAGTTGCCTGATAGCAACGTAGTAGAGCCGCCGAGTAGCTTTCGCAAAGAATGACAGTCGGCATCGCGGTCAGAAAAGCTCAAAGCTGAGATGGCAAAGGTAGCGTAACCAAGATATTCGTAAAGTCCGCGCATCGCCTTGAGGTATTCCAACTCGTCTGCTGTAAGCAGGTCCACTTTGTTGAACACCAACACGGCAGGCACACTATATGCCTCGGCGGTAGCCAGAAAACGGTCGATAAAAATAGTATTAGTCTGCGGGTGGTTGATAGTGACTAACAACGCTACACGGTCGATATTAGCAGCGAGGATATGTATGTCTTTCGACAGATTGGTCGAACGGCGTACTATATAGTTACGACGTTCGACCACTTCCACTATCCAGTTAGTACCATCGCTTTGTTGCTCTATTGTGACATTATCACCCACAGCAACGGGGTTAGTAGAGCGAATGCCCTTGATTCTGAAGTTCCCTTTTACGTATGCCGTAAGCTCAGTACCATCGCCAAGAGCGACAGTATACGACTTACCGGTATTTCTTATTACTAATGCTTGTTTCAAATTCCAAATTTCAGATTTCAAATTGCACTATCGGTTACAAACCGGCGCACACTCAGGCATCATACCGTCATTATCTCTTTCTCTTTCTTAGCGTATATCTCGTCAATCTGCTTGATATACTTATCGTGCAGCTTTTGCACTTCTGCCTCTGCATCTTTTTCGTTGTCTTCCGAGAGCCCTTCTTTAATCTGCTTTTTCAGAGTCTCGATAGCATCACGTCGTGCATTGCGCACCGACACCTTAGCGTTCTCGGCTTCTGCCTTACATTGTTTTGCAAGGTCACGACGACGCTCCTCCGTCAAAGGCGGGATATTGAGGCGTATCACCTCACCATTGTTAGATGGGGCAAGTCCGATATTAGAATTGATGATAGCCCGCTCGATATCGCTCAGAAGCTTACGCTCCCATGGCTGAATAACGATAGTGCGAGCATCGGGCGTGGTGATGGTCGACACGTTGGCAAGAGGCGTAAGCGAACCATAATAGTCGATTCTGATTGGGTCGAGAATCTTTGGAGTGGCTTTGCCTGCACGAATGTGTGCGAGAGTATCGTCAAGATACATTACTGCCGACTGCATCAACTCTTCAGCGTCGGTTTGGATAGTCTTAGGATCGATCATGGCAAGAAGGAATTTAGAGGGTTATTATTTCTTATTTCTTATTTCTTATTTCAAATTTCAGATTTGTTGGTATACCAGAGTGCCTATTTGTTGTCCGCGTATCACCTTGGCAAGATTGCCGACAGTGTCCATATCGAACACATATATCGGCATGTTATTGTCTTTTGCAAGCGCGGTTGCGGTAAGATCCATCACACGCAGGTTACGCTCGAGTACTTCGTTATATGTTATCTTGTCGAACTTGACGGCACTCGGGTCTTTCTCGGGGTCGGCAGTATAGATACCATCTACACGTGTGCCTTTCAGCATGACATCAGCCTTTAGCTCTATAGCTCTGAGCACAGAGGCGGTATCGGTAGTGAAATAAGGGTTACCAGTCCCTCCTGCCACTATCACCACCTGCCCTTTCTCGAGCGAGCGGATAGCTTTGTGCGACTGATAGAGTTCGCCTACGGGTTCCATGCGCACCGAGGTCATCACTCTTGCGCGCTGACCCAGAGCTTCCAATGCCGAACTGAGTGCAAGCGAATTGATGACGGTAGCAAGCATACCCATCTGGTCGCCCTTCACACGGTCAAAGCCTTGCTGTGACCCTTTTAAACCACGGAAGATATTTCCGCCGCCTATCACTATTGCCACCTGTACACCAAGGGCTGTAATCTCGGTTATCTGTCGGGCATAGTCGGCAAGACGCTGCGCATCGATGCCATATTGCTGTTGCCCCATGAGCGACTCACCGCTTAACTTTAATAAAATACGATTGTACATATTTCAAATTTCTTATTTCTCTTTATATTAAACTTTGTTGCGGGCGGGGACGACCGCGTTCCAAAAATTATGGTTGCAAAGTTACATAAATATCTTCATTTATGCAAATAAATATCACATTGCGTTAGTCAGTTGCCCTATCAATAACCATACTCTCGTCTATTTGTCCTTCGTGCATCGGCACACCTATTGTCATTACCTTAAAGGTAGTTCCCCTCAGTGGGTTCAGACACCTGATGCAGTCGCGTAGCGTTGAGCCGGTTGTGACTATATCGTCGACCAACAGAACACATTGTCCTTTTAGCTTTTGATTGTCTTTCAATTCGAAGGCTCCTACCACGTTCTTTCGCCGCTGTTCGCCGGTCATGTGCGTTTGCGAAGTGTTGTCAGCCACGCGAGCCAAAGCACCCGATATCAGAGGTTTGTGTATCACCTGACTGATACCACGTGCTATCTCTTCGGCTTGATTATACCCACGTGCACGTTCTCTGTTAGGGTGCATCGGGACGGCCACCACTACGTCTACGTCGTCGAACCAGTCGGCATTGAGCTGCAAGAAATGCATTGCTGCGAGTTGTCCGAGCCACGCTCCGAGTTCGGGCTGCCCGCCATACTTTAGCCTGAGTATTGCCTTTCGCAGTGCTGACTGCCGGTAATAGTATGCATACGAGGCAGCGGCTTTCACCTTCTCGAGGTCGGCAAAGAGTTGCAACACTCTATTATCGGGTTCTATCACATGACGCGTAGTGTCGAACGACGCCACACAGTCGCTGCATACTAAAGCACTGACGTCGTCGATAGCCTTACCGCAACATGGGCACAGCGGCGGAAAAAACAGGTCTATTATGCTACGCCATAGAGTCTTCATAAACTCGCACTCTAAACATGCACTCTAAACACGCGCACTCTCATCCGTATACCACGAAGCATACATGGCGTAGTTGTGTGCGATGCGACGGTTGATGTCGGCAGTCTGCTCGGGGTCGGCTTTTTTCAAGAACTTAGCAGGCACGCCACCCCATATCTCGTAAGGTCCGATTTTGGTGCCTTTGAGCACGAGTGCTCCGGCTGCCACTATTGCTCCCTCACCCACTTCCACATCATCGAGCAGGACACTGCCCATGCCGATGAGTGCATAGTCACGAATATGTGCCCCATGTATGGTGACGTTATGTCCGACAGACACGTAGTCGCCTATCTCTATCGTCGACTTCTGATAGAGGGTATGCAGCACCGAACCGTCTTGGATATTGACGTGGTTGCCGATACGTATCGAGTTGACATCGCCACGCAAAACGGCATTGAACCATACAGAGCAGCCGTCGCCGAGAATGGTATCGCCTACAATAGTGGCGTTTTCAGCAAGGAAACAGTCGTTACCTATTTGAGGGGTAAACCCTCTCACGCTTCTTATTAGTGCCATAGTCTATACTGATAATTGCAAATGTGCGGGACGACGGGCATGCGCTCGTATCCCGCACAAGGTGTAGGTAGATATTAACGTGCTGCGATGATAGTGCAGAAGTCTTGAGCCTTAAGCGAGGCGCCTCCTATCAGACCGCCATCGACGTCGGGGTTAGAAAACAGCTCAGCGGCATTCTTAGCGTTGCAGCTGCCTCCATAGAGAATGGTAGTGTCGTCTGCCACTTGCGCACCGTATTTCTGTGCCACGGTCTTGCGGATGAATGCGTGCATCTCTTGTGCCTGTGCAGGTGTTGCTGTCAGTCCGGTACCTATAGCCCAAACGGGTTCGTAAGCCAGAGTGATGTTAGCAAACTGTTCGGCAGTAAGACCGAAGAGCGAACCCTCGAGTTGGTCTTTCACCACTTGCTCGTGGATATTAGCTTCGCGCTCTTCTTTCACCTCGCCGATGCAGAAGATAGGCTTGAGTCCGTTCTCGAGTGCGAGCAGCACTTTGTTACGCAGAATCTCGTAGTCTTCGTGATAATAGGCACGGCGCTCCGAGTGACCTATGATGCAGTATTCTGCACCGGTAGAACGTACCATAGCGGCACTCACCTCACCTGTGTAAGCTCCCGATGCCTTGTCGGCACAGTTCTCTGCGGCGAGACGGATGCAACTGCCTTTTATCACCTCAGCCACGGTAGCCAAGTGAATGAACGGAGTAGCTATCACCACTTCGCATTTTGGGGTTTGATTTTTCAATGCTTCTTTCAGTTCAGTAGCCAATGCTACACCTTCTTGCAGGGTCTTGTTCATTTTCCAGTTGCCTGCTACCATTTTTGTTCTCATTATTTTACTGATTTTAATTGTTGTATATGTTGTTATCTAATTCTAACCACGTAGCGGGTACGCCGGTTTGTAACCGGCGGTCAAACACGGGGTCGAACCTCTAACAGGCGAAGCCGGTCTAACTTAAAACTCCTGCTCGTCGGTATAGACGTCGTCGTCGGTATAGTTTTCGGTGTCGGCAGCGCCGTCGTCGTAGTCGGCTGAGTCGTATATCGCTTGTATCGTCTGCGGCAGCTTTTCAAGAGGCTCGTTAAGCTTGTCATCGTCGATATTGCGCAGGTTGTATTTCTCTGTTATCGTTCCTTCGCTGAGTCTCACTATCCCCGGATTGGCACGCACTATTGTTTTAAGTGTCACAGGGTCGGTAGTGCATATTGCTCGTTCGATATAATCGTAGAAATTGACGAAGAAGCCTTCTATCTGTGAGTCGTTGACGGCATTATCGTCGGTTGCCGACAGTGCATACCTCATGCCGAATCGGTTTTCGAGCACCGGCGCCACACGTTGCTGCATAAAGTCTTCTATCACATTCATTCCGCTGCCGGTAAGCAGGAAGAACGAGCGGTCGTCGACATAGCAGCCGAGTGCGAGTTTGAGCAGTTTGCCGAGCTGACGCTGGTCGGTCTTCTCTATCTCGTAGAGGACGGCAAGAGTGACATTCTCGTCGTCAAGCACCTGGTCGGTGATATCTTCGGCGTCGGTATAAGTCACTATCTCGAAGTCGTGGATAGGCGGTTCATAGCCTTTCTTTATCAGCACCGAGCGCGAGTCGACGAAGGTCCAGTCGGGGTCGTTCTTGGGATAGTTGTCTATAGTGAACTCCTGTTCTACTCCGTCTTTGGCATAGATAAGTGTTGTCTGATATTCGTCGACAGGAGCGTCGTCGGGGTATTCCATTAGTTGGGGTATGTTATTGCCAACCTTGTATGGTCTGAAGTCGATGACGGGCAGATGTGAGAGGTTATACCACATAAAGACGGCTACTGCCGCTATAGCGAGAGCAGTGATGGCTGCCTCCACCTTGCCCGAGAAGGTCTGCGCAATAGCATTTCTCGTAAAGAGCAAGACTATGACAAGTGCGAGCAGTACTACGTTCTTCCAGAATGTAGCCCAGTTGCTCAGCACTATAGCATCGCCAAAACATCCGCAGTCGGAAATCGGGTTGGTAAGTGCGAGGTAGAGAGTGAGTGGCGTCATCACCACCATCATCAGCAAGGCAAGCCATGAGGTGACTTTGGTACGCACGTTCAGCAGAAGACATACTCCAAGAACAAACTCGAAAGTGATAAGACAGATGGCAGCCGCCTCGGCAAGAGGCAACAGAGAGGTAAAGAACCCGCCAAAGGCCTTTAGGTAGTCTTCTATCTTGTAGGTTGTTCCTAATGGGTCGACAGCCTTTACAAAGCCCGAGAAGATAAACGTAGCACCCAACAACACACGTGCTACAACAGCAGATATACGTTTAAGATTATTCATATATTGTCAAATTAAAAATTCTGTACCGAACCATATTGTCTACGCCTTGCCCTCTGTTAGTTTTATCAGGTAGAACACTGCGTAGTTGAGCATATCGAAATAGTTGCCGTCGGCACCTTCGGAGGTGAGGGTCTTGTTGTCATTGGCGGCTATCGACTTATTGCGGTTTATCTTGGTGAGTATGATATCTGTCAGTGATGAAGGCATCATCTCTCTCCATGCCTCACCATAGTCGTGGTTTTTGCGAAGCATAAGGTCTTTGGCTTCGGCCACAAACTTGTCGTATAGCTCTATAGCCTTTTCGGCTGTCATATCCACCGCATCGGCATATCCTTCAGTGAGCTGAATCAGTCCGATGACGCTATAGTTGACAATAGCCATCATAGCATCGTCGATTGTCTCCCCAACGAGGTTCACCCCCGTGGTTTCTATCTCACGAATGCGCTTGGCTTTGATGAAGAGCTGGTCGTTGACTGTCTGCGGGCGCATAATACGCCATGAAGGACCATAGTCTTTCATCTTTAGCCGATATATCTGTCGGCACTGAGCTATCACTGCATCGTATTGTTGTTCTGTTTTCATAATTTATTGCTTTACGATATTTATCAGCTCGTCGAAGCTGACGAGTTGTTGTTCGCCTGTTGCCATATTCTTCAGCATCACCTTGTCTTGCGCCATCTCGTCGGCTCCGACAACAGCCACGAAAGGTATCTGCTTTTGGTCGGCATACGACAATTGCCGTTTCATCTTCACCGCTTCGGGATATATCTCGGTATTGATGCCATGCCGGCGCGCTTGTTTGGCCCAGCCGATGGCATAGAGCTGTTCCTGTTCGCCGAAGACGGCAAAGAGCAGCCTTGTCTGTCCCTGATACTTGCCGTCGGGGAAGAGGTTGAGTTCGGTGAGTACATCGTATATACGGTCGGCACCGAAAGAGATGCCTACACCCGACAAGCCCGGCATGCCGAAGATGCCGGTGAGGTTGTCGTAGCGTCCGCCACCTGTGATAGAACCCATCGACACGTCCAACGCCTTCACTTCGAAGATAGCGCCGGTGTAGTAGTTCAGCCCACGTGCGAGTGAGAGGTCGAGTTCGATATCGAGTTTCACCTCAGCTTTTTCTATTAGTGAAAACAGGTATCGCAACTCCTCCACACCCTTCTGTCCGATTTGCGAGTCGGCAAGCAGCGTGTCTATCTTGTCGAGCTTTTCGCTGTTGGTACCCGAGAGGGCAAGTATGGGTTGCAGCTTGTCGACAGCCTCTTGCGTCAGCCCTCGGTCGAGCAGTTCGGCATTGACCTTGTCGAGTCCGATCTTGTCGAGTTTGTCGATAGCGACGGTCAGGTCTACGAGTTTGTCGGGTGCTCCCACCTGCTGAGCTATACCTGCAAGGAGCTTGCGGTTGTTGAGCTTGAGGCAGACACGTATGCCTAAGTTGCAGAACACCTCTTCCACTATCTGTATCAGTTCCAACTCGGCAAGCAGCGAGTTAGTACCTACCACATCGACGTCACACTGGTAGAACTCACGATAACGCCCTTTCTGCGGACGGTCGGCACGCCATACGGGCTGTATCTGATAACGCCTGAAAGGGAACTGAAGCTTGTCATGGTTCTGAACGACATAACGTGCGAAAGGAACGGTCAGGTCGTATCGCAGTCCCTTCTCTGAGACAAGAGTAGCAGCACGTGCAGCACTCATGTCGGCAAGGTCTTTGTCGGCAAGCGGAGCAGTCCATTCGCCGGAATTGAGAATCTTAAAGAGTAGTTTGTCGCCTTCTTCTCCGTATTTACCCATTAGGGTAGAGAGGTTCTCCATTGCCGGCGTCTCTATCTGTTGAAAACCATACTTGCCGAAGACACGGCGTATAGTGTCGAATATATAATTGCGGCGAGACATCTCAAGAGGTGAGAAGTCGCGAGTTCCCTTAGGTATTGATGGTTTTGTCATATACGTTAGTATCTGTATTGTTACTGAAATATCTGTCCGAAGATTTTATCTGTCGCGCCAAGCTCCGACTCCACATAATCTCCCGCCGCCTTGCCCGCTTCGGCGGGGTTGGCAAGCAGCCGATCTAAACAAGCAGCCAACTCAGCATAGTTATGTATCACAAATCCCCCTCCTGTCTGTTGCAGCCGCTCTGCCTCTCTGAACTTGCGGCAGTTTGGTCCGAAGACGACAGGTGAGTAATAGACCGCCGCTTCAAGCGTATTGTGTATCCCTACACCGAAGCCACCGCCTACGTATGAGACTGTTGCATAGCGATATAGCGACGAGAGCAACCCCACACGGTCGACAACTAAACATTGCGTGTCTGTCAGGTTGTTTTTCGAAGCCTCCGACAAGAGCACATACCTGCCACTTAGACGTTGAAACAACTCACTCAGATGCTGTTCGGTGAGTTCGTGCGGCACTAGCACGAGTCTGACCTCGGGGTTCTCACGCAGATAACGTATCAGCAAGGCTTCATCACGGGGCCACGTACTGCCTGCCACTACTACCTTTTTCGACTGCTGCGCGAAATACTCCACCAACGGGTGCGGCTCGGTCTTGAGGTACACCTGATGTACACGGTCGAAACGCGTGTCACCGGCTACGCTCACGTTGTCGATACCATACTTGGCAAGCAACTCACGCGAGGAGTCGTCTTGCACAAACAAACGAGTGAACTTACCCAGCAACGAACGATAGGGCATACCCCACCAACGAAAGAAGGCCTGCGTCGGACGGAAGATAGCACAGACGATATACGTAGGTATATCTCTTTTCTTGAGGGCACGAAGGTAAGCCGGCCAATATTCGTATTTGATGAATATTGCCTTTTCCGGTTGCAGGATATTAAGAAAACGCTTAGCACGGAGCGGAGTCGCAAATGGCAGATATGCCACCATGTCAACCAACGGATAATCCTTGCGTAATTCATACCCCGAAGGGGAGAAGAATGTTAGTAATATCTTAACCTCGGGTTGCTGCTGCCGCAGCCGCTCGATAAGCATACGCCCTTGCTCGAACTCACCGACAGAGGCTGCATGAAACCACACCCAACGTTCGCCCGGTCTACGTAACTGCGACAATTGCTCAATAGTACGAGCCTGCCCCTTAACTAACTTCCGCGCCTTTGGATTGAACAGAGAGACAATGCGGAGTAAGAAAAAATATATAAACATAAGTACAATTTTTCAACTGGCACCGCCTTCACCCTCACAAGCCGACACAAACTATTATCAACGGCTTAGGATAATCGGCGGATATAGGCTGCAAAATTACAAAAAAATAATGATACAAGAAAATAGATAAGCTAATTTAGCAAACGGCAGATTCAACAATACTCAGTTAAAAAATAGTTTATGTTTTTATATTAAGCAGTTAAGTACTGCTACCATAAGAAGTTCAGCTCGTTGGCAGCTGTGTGGTAGTGGTCAATAAGACCACTCATAATAAGCCTTCAAAAAAGTGTTTTTTGAGTAAATCTTTATCGCAAAAAAAATGTTCAAGTGGCTGATATTATGTATATTTATCGTGTACAACAATACTAAAATATCAGAGCCGCTCGAACAGGTATCAAGACGTTTTAACAACGCCCTTCGCAGGGCAAAGTCACCAACCAAACCATTCAGCACTTTTTTCGTTGAGACGATGTTATTAGTTTTAGTCTCGACTTTCATAACAAGAAGAATACCTCGATGGTGAATTATGTTCGCTATCTTGGAGTTTTTAATTAAAATTTAAAATAATTTGCAAGTATAACAAAAATGTTATATCTTTGCAATCGCAACCAATCATTAAAGCCTATGAAATATGAAATGGTCAGAACTTAAAAGAATTGCCATTCAAAATGGATGGAAACTTAAACGAAATGGAAATAAGCATGACATATACTATCATCCGGATAAAGACTATGAAATACAAATTGAAAGACATGGTAGTCAAGAGGTGAAGTATGGATTGCAAATAAAATTATTAAAACTAATAAAAAATTAAATATATGAAAACAAGAGCAATAATAGAAAAAGGAAACGATGGTACTTATGGAATTTACCCTCCAGACTTAAATAATGTTTTTTGGGGAGACGGCAATACTGTCGAAGAAGCTAAACAAGACTTTCTTAACAGCTATCAAGAAATGCTCGATTCTTACACTGAAGAAAATAAACCTATTCCTGATGAATTACAAGATCTTCAGTTTGAATACGAGTATGACGTATCTTCTATGCTAAACGAAGCTCCGTTTCTCAATGTAAGTGCAACAGCTAAGTATATTGGTATCAATCCATCTCTTATGCGCCAATACAAAAGAGGACAAAGTGTTTCAAAAGCTCAAATGCTCAAAATCCAAAATGGCATCAGAGAAATAGGAAGAAAACTCGCAAGTATAACACTTTTATAAAAACTTCAATACAAAACAATTACCATCAAGTACAATCCGAACAACTCGCTTGTACAAACAATAATTGAACTCATCAACTACCGTATGTCAGCAATGGCAGGCGGTTTTTTATACCTATATTCTAACTCTAAAATCCTCCTAAACTCCGATAGAGTAATATCCTCCTGAAATCCGATAGAGTAATATCCTCCTCTTAAAATCCGATTCTAACCAAAGAAACCTGTGAAAGAAAATTTGGCGCAATTTCGGCGCACTTATGTAACGAAAATTGGCTAACATGTTGTTAGCCAATCGTTGTGAACCAGCTGGGGCTCGAACCCAGGACCCCATCCTTAAAAGGGATGTGCTCTACCTGCTGAGCTACTGATTCAGCTTTTTCCCAAAAGCGGGTGCAAAGGTACGGCTTTTTTATGAAACTACCAAATATTTTGTAAAAAATCTTTCATTTTCTAAAGTTTCCCACTTCGGTTGATCCCTTGTCAAAAAATATCATTACTCGTTCTTGACAGGAAGATGACAGGAAGATGACAG
>CAMHKW010000010.1 GCA_946185835.1 uncultured Bacteroidales bacterium | reverse complement strand
TTAATTACATCAGATGCAGAAATGTTTTCATCCTCCATGTCCATAAAAAAGCCTTGTCCTTGAGCAAAGGATATAGTACAAATTGCATTAATGCAAATCAAAATAGAGAGTATTCTTTTCATGATACATCTAAATGCAAATAATTGAAATTATGCAAACTTAGTATTTATTTTACATGAAGTAATGTCATACGCATAACGTAATCCTTTCTTATCTTCAGGTAATTTTTCAGGATGATATTCTTTTCCCACAAATACACCTATCGTTGCAAAGCGATTAAACTCATCGCGGAACTTCTGAATTGTGGAAGCAAAATCACTGCCTTCGACGCATAAAATGCAATTAGCAGGATTAAAATACTTGCAACCTTCTTTTGCAAACATCGCTATCCATGAATTTTTATGCCCTGTCCATTCATGTTTATAGATGATTGGGACATAGTGCTCTTCACCTCTATTTAATCGGAGATACTTAGGCATTTCTCGGTCTAACCACAAGACCAAATCTTCGGTTGAATAATTGTTTGTTTCCATAACATCAAGAATTTTATAATTGTTTTAATTTGAGCAAGACTATAAACACGCAAAAAGCGTGAACTTTCGTTCGCTCATTTGATTACTTGAGGTTCTGGACTACCTTATTAACTCAAATTACGCACAGAAAACTCACGCCAAAAGCATGAGCGTGCATAAACCCGTACTTGAGTTAATAAATTACCGAAATTGTCCAGATTTCAAGTAATCAAGTTTGGCTTATAACGCTATTTTGTGGCGCAACACTTTGCGCCTGTTATGTCTTTTCTATCACCGCTTTTTTACGCTGTCGGTGTCAGGTATTTGCTATTTAATGTCGATAAACAACGTGTTTATTATCGAAAGATTCTACTAGACTCAACGTAATCGCTTTTTGTGTTTATACCTCTCTTATATGATTGAGCACATCTAATTGTGCCAACAGCAACTAACTCATAGTTGCAGTAATTAAAGTTTGAAATCGTAATTTATGTTTTCGCCCTTTTAGGCTGCAAATGTACGAAAAGATATTTATATAAGCAAATATTGAAATCTAAATTATTGTGCTCTTGATAGCTTGATCATCTTTCTTGTGTGTTGATATACTCCACTTTGTTTCCGACGCTTGCAAGGTACTTCTGAAAGGCGTCTTGGCTGATGACTACCGTTCCGCGGCAGTCGTTGGGGTGGAAACTGAGCGTGGCGGCATCGCGAAGACGGCTGTCAAGGAAGAGGATGACATGGTGCTCCAGGTCGTTGATGAGTCCGAACGGGCTGACGCTGCCGGGCTCTAAACCTAAGTAGCGCATCATACGCTCAGGCGAGGCAAACGAGAGTTTGCCGGGTGCTTTGTGTCCTTGCGAGACGAGCACCTGCTTGAGCCAATGTTCGATGTCATGAATGGCGAGGTCGTCGTCGCAAGGGAAGCATATCAGGTAGTGTTGGTCGCCTTTGTGGTTGCGCATGAAGATGTTCTTGCAGTGGACGCTGCCATCGTCTTTCCACCAACGCTTAGCCTCTTCGATGGTCTTGCCCTCGGGATGGTTGTAAGTAGTGAAGGGTATGTCGTGCTCCGTCAGATACCGCAGCACCCGCTCCTGGCGGTCGGAAATGATCTCGTAATGACTAATGTCGCTGTTCATCTTTTTTTGTAATTTAAGTTCAAGCTCATAAAGTATGATAATTTGTAACGCAAAGATAGGAATATTTTTTCAACTGCGCAAACCGAAAGAGAGTTCAATATGTGTTTTCGCTTCTTTGATGTGAAAATGCTATCTTGCAAACAGATATGGTATGACTTTTGTAAGTGTTATAATGAGATACTATACGACAAGTCGAACAATTACTTTTATCGAAAAGGCTATGAATAAGAAAGATGCACTCTCGGCACTGAAGGCTCTGCGACGGAAGAACCGCGAAGACGAGATTCGTCTGCATGGTAAGCCTCTGCCACGCACTATCGTCGAGCGCAACCGCAAACAATACACCCGCAAACAAAAACACAAAAATCGTCCGATGTGATGACCCCTCACCATTGGTATTGACTTTTCTCCACGCTATTGAGCATACATCCAATAACGTGGAGAAGTTGTATTTATACGCGATATAAATAGCAATCTACACATATAATGAGCATACATCCAATAACGTGGAGAAGTTTTATTCACGTGCGATATAATTTAGCAATACACATGCCATAATGGACTTACTTACAATGGCGTGGAGAATTTGTATTAGTGAGCAGATATAAGTTTTGTGTGACAAATAGTCAAAGAAATGGACTTTTTGGCATGGTCAAATGGACAAAATGACATAAAACGGTGATTTGCCTGCTTCGGCACGAAAGTTGACCTTACATAGGCGAAGGTTGAAAAACCACAGACCATAGACCACAGACAGTAAGTCAAAGGCAGTAAGCCACAGGCTGAAAGTCGAAAGTCGAAGGTCGAAGTTTTGAAACGTAATCTTGAATAATTAACTAAACAATAGGAGGTAAAATTATGAAACCTATGATTTATCGCAGAAACGGATGGTTTCCGACAGTATTCGATGAGTTTTTGAACTCAGACATTATGAACAGCGCCAATACTACTGCTCCATCGGTTAACGTAAAAGAAACGGAACACGCCTATATTGTTGAGTTGGCTGCTCCGGGTGTTAAGAAGGAGTTCTGCCGAGTAAATATCGACGAAGACCACAACCTATGTGTTGCCATCGAGAACAAGTATGAGCACAAGGAGGAAGACAAGCATGCCCACTATTTGCGTCGCGAGTTCTCGTACACCAACTATGAGCAGAAATATACTCTGCCTGATGATGTTGACGAGGAGGCAATCAAGGCTAAGGCTGAAGACGGTATTTTGACTATCGAACTGCCAAAGGTTAAGAAAGTGGAAGGCAAAACTGCAAAACAGATAGAGATACAATAAAGTGGTAAGTTGGAAGAATTTCCTTAGCGGAAAGTTATAGTACAACATATCCACAGTATAGAAGAGAAGGCAACCAAAGGGTTGCCTTCTTTTGTGTTACTGTCGGCAGGCGCTATCTGCTTGTCGTTTGACTTGTAAGACGTGTCAGCATCTTGATACCATAGACCGACCAGTAAGGCACTTTCTCTATGCCGGTGCGAACACGCGGAATGTCAAGTAGCAAGAACGCCATTGTCATAATACCTGCAGCCCAGATGATATTGCCGAATATCTGCTTGAGCGATACCGACATCATCGAGTGGAGAAAAGACGTTAGACCGCTGACGCTGTTAGAGGTTAGACCGCTGACGCTGTTAGAGGTTAGAGCATCGAGAGCTGTAGGTGTAAGGTATGCTCCGTAGTTGGACATGTTGTCTGCCATCAAGTGCTGAAACAGGGTGGTGTATAACCCATAACCGGCAGCTCCGGCAAGATACATGTGTAGCACATTGAAGATAAACAGACTCATAAAGAAATGTTCGAGGTCGTGCACCAACTCATGCAGACTCCACATCAGCGACGCAGCCAGAATAGAGTAGGCACAGCCGCGCAAGATAAGTGCCGGACGATATACTGACAGAGCGACATTGACATCTATCAGCATATACATCATTACGGCGTAGGCAGTGATACAGCCAAAGCCTATGGCAAAGAGTTTCCACACTTTCCATTTCTGCCGCCCGAGCCAAAAGAGGGTTATCAAGACGCCTATATACACGCCCGGCAACGACCACAAAGCCAACCCCGTCTTCGTGTGCTCTTCTAACCCCCGAACCTCGCTCCAGTAAATCTCCTCGAGGGTGTGCTCCGCCCCGAGCATAATCTCGGCTATAACAGTGACAAGCAGTATCGGCAGGACGTTCTTATAACGGAAGATTTCAAACGAGATATATGGCTTCTCTACCGTCTTGAGGCGATAGAGGACAAAGGCAAGCGCTATCAGACTGCACCCGAGCACAAGGCGCAAGCGCAACGATTTGAGCCACAGCAGATAGTCGCCGTATACCATGAAGTAGCAAACCATCAGCATCAGCAGGCTGATCAGAAGTCCTGTCCATATATCTAATCCTTTTAGAGACATGCGTTGCGGCATCGGGCAGAACGGCTGACACAGAGTGAGTTGCACAACGATAATAAAACACATGGTGCCGATGGTGAGCACGTGCATCATCTGCCAAGAGAAATGAAACGCCACCACCGCTGCTAACCATGCGCTGCCCGTTATTGCGGTAAGCAGAATGATATGCAGCACCGGGAAGAACACTCCAAAGTCGCGCTTGGGAGTAATCCACAGCTGTATGTTACTCATACACTCGAACGTGCCTTGCAGCTTCGCCATGCCTGCCACGAAACAGACAGGTAGCAAGACCGCCATGTTGGTGGTACTCATGGTGATAAGGTTACAAATGCCTATCACCGCTGCCGCACCGCATAACAGCTGTTGGTTGGTAAAGCGGAACTTCATGCGAAACAGCATCGGGAAGTATACTGCCATGCCCGCTAAACCTGCGTATAGCAGCATCAGAAGGTCCTCTATCATCAGACCGGTGGTGCCGCGAACGGCTTCTAAAGCTCCGAGGTAGACGCCACCTGAGAACTGTACACAAAACACCTGAACGATATATATCCATGGTCGAAGGGATTTAGGTACCCACGAACGGAACATCGGCATAGAAAAAGGAGGAATAACTGCCATAACACGCACTCTAAACACCTTTCAACTAATACGCTACTTCGCACTCGACGCTGTAGCCTGCTTTGAGTTTGGCGAGGTCTTCTGGTGTGTTCTCGTCTAACGATATCCGGACGGTGAGCCGTTGTTCTACTTTGACGAAGTTACCGGTAGCGTTGTCCACGGGAATGAGCGAGAAGGCGCTGCCGGTGCCATCTGAGAGTCTCTCGACGCGCCCTTTGTATTCGAGCTTGGGCACGGCATCGACATGTATCTTCACCTCGGCTCCTTCTTTGATATGCGGCAGCTGCGTCTCGCGATAGTTAGCCTCCACCCATTTCGACTCTTCATCCACTATGCTGACCAGCGTCTGCCCCGGGTTAACGAGTTGACCGATATTGACATCACGGCTTCCCACTACACCGCTGTGTGTAGCGATGATATAGCAGTACGAGAGGTTTAGCTCTGCCAGTTCTACCGCTGCTTGTGCCTGCCTCAGAGCGGCTTCAGACGCGGATAGGTGATACCCTTGTTCTGCCACCACGTTGTTTTGCATGGTGCGGGTCTGCGAGGCTTGCGCATAACGAGCCTTGGCGCTGAGGTAAGCGGTATGTATCTGGTCGTATTGCTGCTGAGTGACAGCCTTCTCGTCTAACAAGGCTTTGTAACGCTTGTCTTCACGGCTGAGGTTTTCCATGTTTACTCGCGCTTCCTCTATCGTGGCTTCTGTCACGTTCATGCTCGACTTCGTAGTGCTGATAGTCGAGCCTGTGGCTTTCTGTTGTTGCTCTGCACGCGCCAAGTCGCTACGAGCCGAGGCAAGACGCAGACGGTACTCGCTGTCTTCGATGATAATAAGCGTATCGCCCTTGTTGACATGCTGATAGGCTTCAAAACGTATTTCGCGGATGAAGCCTTGTACTCGAGTGTTCTGCGGGGCTATATATTGGCACACACGAGCGTTGTCGGTATATTCAATATGCCCGAAATGAGTGAATTGCAACACTACATAACATACTCCCGCCAACAGCAAAACTACAATGACGGAATTGTAGATATAAGTAGTGAGTTTGGTCTTTTCCATAATATCTATATTTGTAAAATGTTAATTATCTAACCTCTAACAGCGAAGCTGTCGAAATTGCCGCCGGTTACAAACCGGCGTACCTATACTATCAGCGGTCTAACTTCTAACAGCGTCAGCGGTCTAACGAATGTGTTATATATTTCAGTTGGTAATAGTTGAACAGCAGGTTCACTTTGGCATTGACCAGCAGCATGTCAGACTGTAGTTTCATGTTCGAGGCGTCTAACAGGTCGGTTAGCAGTGCCAACTCGTGGTTATAGCGTTTCTCTACTGTCTCGTAGTTCTCGTCAGCCAGCTCCACTTGCTTGAGTTTGGTATCTACTTCGGTGAATGAAGTCAGGAAGCCTATGTAGGCTGCATGTATACGGTTGCTCACCTGCTCTCGGGCTAACTGCACTTCGGCTCTCGACTGCTCGCTCTTGACTTTCGACTGTTTGATGGCACGGTGGTTCTTCCATGCCGAGCCGAGGTCGTAGTGTATGCCTATGCCTACAAACCAAGCGTTGACATTAGCGTTGACAGGAATGAGGTCGGTGGTGTAAGGTCCGAAAAGCTCGTCTTTGATGACGGCAGCAATGGTGGGTATAGAAGCAGCGCGCGTCAGCCGCACCTGCTGTTCGGTGAGCTCGGCTGCGGCTTCCGCCTGTTTGATGTCGAGGTTGCCGCTTGCAGCCGAGCTCTGCCAGTCGAGTTCGGACAGAGAGTTCTCTAATTGTAATATTTGCAGAGCTACAGCTGCCGTGTCGGGCATCAGCACCTGAGAAGGGGAGGTGTGTAGAGAGGTTTGTAGCTGGTGGCGGATGATAGACAAAGCATCTTGCAGTCGCACTCGGCTGAGCTCCAGCTGCTTGAGTTGCAACTCGTAGCGTGTGAGGTCGTTATGCAACACCACGCCGGCTCGCTCCTTCGCTTGCATCTGTGAAAGCACTTCCTTAGTAAGGCGGATATGGTTCTCGAGCACCTCTGTCTGATTGAGCAGACGCACCATGTCGAGGTAGTAACCCGTCAGCATAAAGCGCACTTCCTGGCGGCTTTTCTGTAGGTCGAGCTCGGCGATATGCTCGCCTATCTTCGCGAGTTCTACCCCTGCTGTCAGTGCCCCACCGCTGTAGATGACCTGCGTGGCTTGCACCGACAGCATGTTACCCCAGTGTGGTGAGGGCTGCCTGCTGTTGTTGACAGTCTGTTCTCCTAACCCCGGCAGTATAACCTGCGTGGTGCCGGTGGTACTGAAGCTGCGGCTCATCAGGTAGGCGTCACCGATATAACTGCCGCTCAGGTCGACACTCACACTCGGCAGGATGCTGTTCTTTGCCTGTCGCACTCCTTGCTCAGCCACATGCAAAGCATGCTCTGACACTTTGATGATGCCGCTCTCAGCGTCTGCCATGCTGAAGATATCGTGCAGACTTAAGCGTAAGCTGTCGGCAGCAGTCGGCATGGCAACCGAATGGTCTGTATCCGTTTCGCCGGGTGTGCTAACAGCGTCGGGTGAAGTGGCAGCGCACACAAAAAAAGAAGGATTGGCAGATAGAGTGCATGCCAATCCTAAAAGTAAAAATAGTCTTTTAGTCATGGTTAAACCCTTTAATAGTTGGAATATTATAGGGCTTAACCCTCGCCTTTACCAAGGCTGTTTCGAAAACGGGCGCAAAGGTACGACAAAAAAATGAATTGACCAAATCTATGTCTGTAGTTTGTTGTCTTTTGGTCTTGCTCTGCAGGGCACAGCCTTTGGCTTAGTAGCCTTTGTTTTGTGTGAGGTTGGTGTTGGTCTGCAGCGCTGTTTGCGGAATTGGAAACACGGTGAGATATCTGTCGTCTGCCGACATTGTGTTAGTGAGTTCTTGCGGTGCGGTATAGCGGTCGAACCGTATCATGTCTTGTCGGTGCCACCCTTCCCACATGAGTTCGAGCCATCGCTCGTAATAGATATTGTCTAATGTGGCTTCGCGCGGTTCAATCCCAACTGAGAGAGCTAAGGCTTCGCGCAGCCGTACCTCGTCGAACTCGGCTTGTCCGCTCTGACCATTGCGCACCTTTGCCTCAGCTATCATAAGGAGTACGTCTGCGAGCCGATAGAGCACGATGTCGGTGTTGCGCAGTTGTCCGTCGAAGATGCCGGCGGGGTCGAAGGCATATTTGTTCATCCTCGCTCCGGCAGTGGCTACATATTCGCTACCGGTCAGGTCGGGTTGTACTTCGCGTGCCTGATAGACGAGAGTGTCGCCGTTGGCGAGCACCAAAGGCGCTCCGTTGATACGCACTTTGTCCGCAAAGAAAGTGGTGGCAAAGCGGCAGTCTTGTTTGCCGGTGCCGTAGCCGAAGACATCGAGAGTCTGCAAGGTGGCGCAAGAACCGTTCTCGCCGCCGTAGCCGAGGGCTGAGGCATGTTGGTAGTGAAGGCTGCGGAAGATGTTCTTGAAGCGGTTGCGATAGATGGTCGGGTCCATCGGAATGGTGAAGATATTTTCCGGTGCGTCTTCGTTATATACGGCAAAGCAGTTGAGCTGACTTGTGCATAGTCGGTACCCGGCAGAGGAGTCGAGTATTTGCTGCCCATAGTATACGACAGCCTCCCACGCGCTCTTCTCGGTACCGTCGCAACTGAGTGTTATCTGTCTGCCATCGGGGCGTATGTCATCAGTGTAGTCGTTGTCGGTCCAGACCTGCGCGTTGAGTGCCATCTTCATGAGCAGGAAGCAAGCGACGGGGTAGGTGACGCGCCCGTAGTATTCGCCGCGGCTGTTGCTACGTTGGTCAGCCAAGTATGGCAGTGAGGCTTGCAACTCCGCCCACACGAAGTCGAACACCTCCTTGCGTTCGGACTGACGGATGTCGTGTATGCTTGTCTCGTTGTCGGTGACGATGGGCAGGCGTGCGAAGAAATCGAGCAGGTACATATATGCCATTGCTCTTACGGCACGCACTTCGGCATTGTAAGTCTGCAACTGCTCAGCGCTCAAGAGGGAGCTATAACGGCTGAGTAGTGTTATCGAATGGTTACACAAACCGACGAGTTCGTAAAGGTAGAGCCACGAGTTCTCGATAGCCTCGTTGTCGGCACGCCACGTGTGGTAATAGAGGTCGAGCCATAGTCCACCATCGTGCCAGTCGCCACCGCGAACAGGTATGATAGCCTCGTCGGAGGTGAACGTCTGTAGGTCATAGACGCCACGGTAGGTGCCTTGCATACCTTTGCCGTCGACACTGCCGCCTATGTGCTCGTAAAGCGACAATACGGCTTGCCTATGAAGTATAGTAGCTGAGGTGATGACATCATCTGCCGTCTGACCCGAGCGAGGCTCCTCGGCAAGGAACGTGCAACCACTCAGTATGATTGCTAAAAGAATAATGCTATATGTTCTGTTTCTCATAGGTGCAGTTTTTTTTAGAATTGTATTTGCATGGCGAAACTGTATGTCCGACTCACGGGGTATGAGCGTTTGTCGTCGACTCCGAGTGTGGACCCTATCACCGTGCTGTTGATGATGGGTGTCAGACCTGAGTAAGCGGTGATGGTGGCAAGGTTATTGACCGATATCGAGAGTCGTAGTGTCGACAGCTTCCATTCGGGTTTGCAAGGCAACAACCATCCGAGAGTGAGGTAGTCGATGTTAACGTAGTCGCCGCGTTCGAGCCAGTAGTCGGTGACGGTGAGGTCGTTGATGTTGGTTGCCGGAGCCGCAGTCGAGATGTTATAGTAAGGCAGACTGCCCATATTCATGTAACTCAGTGCCGTGCCGTTGTATATCTTATGTCCGAAGGCGCCGTTGAGCTGCACGGTGAGGTCGAACTGTTTGTATCTGACGCTGATGTTGCTGCCCAATAGCACCTTAGGCGTAGCTTGTCCGCAAACCCGCCTGTCGCCTCCATCGGAAAGGTCGATTGTGCCATCGCCGTTCAGGTCTTCGATGGTGTATACTCTTTCTCCTTTCTCGTTGGTTGCTAATCCGTCGCTATGTGGCAGGTAGAAGACGCCGAGCGGTTGTCCGGGTATCTGATAGACTACATCGGTGTTGCCACCGTGCAGTCCGGCACCATTAAGTCCGGCGATAGGTGTATATTGTGGTGCTGTAAGATATTCGCCTTTGTGGTAACCATTAAGTGAGAGTAGCTTGTTGGCTTGCCATGTGACGTGTAACCCGATGTTGAGGTCCCAGTCGGTTGTCTTCACGGCTGCTATGCCTATGCCGGTCTCTACACCTTGGTTCTCCATCTTGCCGAGGTTGGCGAGCATCTTGTCGAACACAAAAGGAGGCACCGGCACGGTGTAGTTATACAGCATGTCGTAGATATACGAGTAATAGTAGTCGGCTGTGAGCATTACTCTGTTATTCCAAACCCCAAGTTCGATGCCTATGTTGGCTGTCTGCGTCTTTTCCCATGTGAGGTCGGGGTTGGCATTGCGTGTGAGTCCGAGTACCACTTCGGGAAGTCCGTCCGACTGCACTATGCCGGTGGGTGTGAGTAGCTCGAGCGACTGATAGGCTGCTATACCTCCCATGTTACCCGACAAGCCCCATCCGGCACTCAGCTTCAGTCGTGTGATCTGCTTGACGTCGCGCAGCCATTGCTCTTGTTTGATATCCCAGCTTGCGCTTGCTGAGGGGAAGAATCCCCATTTGTGCCCTGTGCTTGCTACCGAGGCGGCGTCAGCGCGCGCTGTCAGGCTGAGGGTATAGCGGTCGAGAGCGGTGTAACTGATGCGTCCCATCACCGATGCCATCTGCTGACGTTCGTAGTTGCTGCCGGTGCCTTCCCATAGCCGTAGGGCACCGATGGAGAGGTTGTTGTAACCGTATTGGTTAGAGGCAAGACGGTTGATGGTGGTGTGGAAACCGGTAGTGGTACGCCCTTGCAGCTCGCCAAGCACCGAGGCGCTAAGTTTATGGTTCGACCATACGTGGTCGAACGCAAGCTGCAGGTTAGCAAGCCACACCTGTGACTTGCCGGCACCTCGATATACCTTGCCGGTGCTCTCGACGTAGGTGGGGTAGAAGTGGCTGTCTTCGTCGGCGTCGTAGCTATAGCTCCCATACGCACTCAGACGCAGGCCATAGCCTATGTCACCGCTCACACGAAGGTGGGTGTTGAAGTGCATGGCGTCGTTATGCTTGAGTATGTCTAACAGTGACTGCGGCTGGTTCACCTGACTGGCATCGGCATATCCGTCGTAACCGCCGGAAGCGTTTCTGCCGGGAGCAAAGGTGGGGTTGAAGGCTGCCGCCGAGTACCATAGCTTCTGTATGTCGTTGACATATCGGTTGTGACCGATGGCTCCAAAGAGTCCGAGGTCGAAGCTTAGTCGTTTGTCGAAAGCGTGTTGTGTGACGTCGACTTTAGAGGTGAAGTTGCGCGTACCCATATCAGGCACGATACTATTGTTCTGACTGAAGCTGAGCGAGCCGCGGTAGTTGGCGTTTTCTGACCCTCCGCCGATTGCCAAATGGTGGTTCTGTACGAATCCGGTCCGCAGTATCTGACGCTGCCAGTCGGTGTCGGCACCGCCATCGGCTATTGCTAACCCTCGCTCTTTAGTCACTGCACGATATTGTGTGGCATTGAGCATGGGCAAGAACTTGTCGGCATGTACGAATCCCACGTCTCCGGCATAGCTGATGCTCAGTCTGCCGGCGGATCCGCGGTGTGTCCTCACTTCGATGACGCCTGCAGCTCCTCTCGCCCCGTACTGAGCTGTCTGCGCCGCGTCTTTGAGTATGGTGAGCGACTCGATATCGGAGGGGAAGATGGTGGCAAGTGTGCGTAAGTCTGACGACATGCCGTCGATGATTACCAACGGCTCGTTGCCGCCGGTGAGCGAGTGGTTGCCGCGGACACGTACCGACGTAATCATCGCCTCGGGGTTGGTGTTCGAACCGACAGTCACGCCTGCCGTCTGACCATTGAGTACGTCAAGAGAGTTGGTGAGGTGACCACGCTGCGAGGTCTCGACACGCAACGTGTCTTTTAGCAGCTCACGGCTGCCGAGATCACTGTCGCTCTGATTCGTCGAAGGCTGACCACTGAGAGCCAACGGCAACGACAAAAAAGCAATTATTAGTGGTAAGTGTTTCATGGCTCTGATTGTTCTGATTTCAACTCTAAACTCTCAACTCTAAAACTAAACACTAAACAGACTCACCCTCTGATACTTTGGATGTCGAGAGCGATCTGCTGCTGAAGCTCTGTGAGTGAGGCGAAGGTGCGCTCCTCCCGTATTCGTCTTGTGATAGATAATGCGAGGTGTTGGTCGTAGAGGTCGCCTTCGAAATCGAGCAGGTAGGCTTCTATCGTCCGTTCCTTGCCCCCAACGGTGGGGTTGTTGCCGATATTAAGTATAGCCCGATAGCTTTTGTCGGCAAGGTGACAGACGGCTTCGTAAACGCCGTTGGGCGGTATTATCTTGTCGGGATTGTCGGTTTGGATGTTGGCAGTAGGGAAACCTATCTCTCTGCCTATGGCTCTACCGTGAACAACGTTGCCGCTGATAATGAAGGGTTGCCCTAACAGCTTATTGGCGTTGATGATATCACCTGTAAGCAACAGTTGCCGGATATTAGTTGAGCTCACCTTAGTCTCTGAGCTCAGTTCGTCTTGAAGGCGTACTTCTACACCTACCTGCTTGCCTTCGCGACAGTAGTCGTCGAAAGCTGACAGACGGTCGCTGCCGAAGCGATGGTTGAATCCCATCAGCAAGATGTTCACTTGGTAGCGAGTGTGCAGCAGCGACATGAACTCGCGGGCAGTGAGATGCCTGATATCGGCGAAGTCAAGCATGATGACAGCATCGACACCGCAATCGTAAAGCAGCTGTCGCCGTTCCTGAGGCGTGGTGATGAGTGGTATATGTGTGTCGGATATAACAACAGCGGGGTGCTGGTCGAAAGTGACAACGAGCGAACCCATGCCGTCTTGGCATGCAATACTGCATAACTCGTGAAGTATATAGCGGTGACCGAGATGGACACCATCGAAGAATCCTATGGTTGCAATGGAGGGCAAGAGAGTGCGTGTTTAGAGTTTGGAGTTTAGAGTTTAGTGTGCGTTGGGTGCGCCGGTTTCTTATCTGTGCCTTGCTACGAACGATCGTAACGTGGCAACCGGCGAATGTTTAGATTTTAATGTATATATGTTTTCGATATAGCGGGTGAGCAATAAGCCACATGACAATCACGAGCGAAAGAGCCGACATCAGCGAGCCTCCCGTCTGACCAAACAAGGGTACCATGCATACGTTATAGTAGAACGACCACGCGTTGTATGCTACGTCGTGACAGGTAAAACGTATGGCTCCGGTGATGTAAACAAAGAGTGCCGACAAGCAGTAGATAAACAGCGGATTGGCTCCGAACGACTCGAAGAATACAGCCCAACGCCGATAACCGCAGATGTCGATAATCCACGTAAGCAAGGCAAGCAACAAAGAAGCCAGACCGCAGGTGACAAGTACGTACGATGCCGACCACATCGTCTTGTTGATAGGAAAGGCATAGTCTAACAAAAAGCCGGTAAGCAAAATGATAGAGCCGAAGATAAACAGCCGATTCACCTTCTGCCACTTGTCGTCGGTGGTGAGAATCAGTCTGCCGGCGAAGGCACCTAATAGCACATGAGCCAAACAAGGGATGGTGGACAACAGACCTTCGGGGTCGAGACCGACACGCTCTCCTAAGGCGTTGGTGAGGTGATAGATATGACTGTCGCCTAACACCGCTGTGTCGACTCGGGCTAAGAGGTTCTGTTGAGTGAGTTCGAAAGAGTGACTGACACCTATTATGATACAGTATATCACAAGGATGACACCTGCCACCCATGGTATGTTGCGAGGCTTAAACGAAAGCAACAGCAACGCACCGAAAAACGAGACCCAGCCCAAGCGTGGGAACACCCCCATGATACGTATGTTAGGCAACCAGCCACGCATGTATTCGCCAAAGTCGTCGGCGTAGATGCCACGTAGCAGACGACTAATCAGACTCAGACTATATGCCACAAGCAGTATCATCACTAAGCGGTAGCATAACTTGCCAAATGTGCGCCACGACAAGCGGAAGTCGTATTTGCTGTAGGAGATATACATGGCAACACCCATCACAAACATAAAGAAAGGAAAGACAAGGTCGGTAGGGGTGCAACCATTCCATGCTGCATGACGCAACGGAGCGTAGATATGACTCCACGAACCGGGGTTGTTGACCGTTATCATGCCTGCTATGGTAATGCCACGCAATACATCAAGAGAAAGCAAACGTTTCATGTATTATTTCAGATTTGGTTCCCGCGGATTCTTTTTGATTGCACGGATGGTACGGATTGTTCACGGATTGGATGGGTCTCAGATTTATAATGGAATTTCACACAGATGACACAGATTTATCAGATTACACAGAATTTTCTTCCATGTCTGAATGTTCATCTATGTCTTTCTTCTTTTGCCGCCGGTTTGAAACCGGCGTACCCACTCAACTCTCAACTAATATCCTTCGTGCTAAAAAATCTATGCAAAGATACGGCTTTATTTATAAATATGCAAACGGTTTTGTTATTTGAAAAAGAATTTGTAATTTTGCGTGCTCGAAAAGAATAGTGTTCCATATTAAATCATTTTACGCTATGGAAGAGAAAATTCGTTATTCTGATGCCGAACTCGAGGAGTTCCGTCAGTTAATCAATGAGAAGCTTGAGAAAGCTCAGGCACAGTACGAACAACTTCGTCAGATGGTTGCCGGCGAAGGCAACGATGTGAACGACACATCACCTACGTTCAAAGTGTTGGAAGAAGGGGCTACCACGTTGAGTAAGGAAGAACTTGGCGGATTGGCACAGCGTCAGATGAAGTACATTCAGAACCTGAAGGCTGCTTTGGTACGCATCGAAAACAAGACGTATGGTATTTGCCGCGTGACGGGCAAACTCATACCCAAAGAGCGTTTGCGTGCAGTGCCTCATACCACGCTAAGTATAGAAGCTAAGAATCAGCGCAAATAGTATCAGAGAATATACCAAAGTCGGCAGGGCATGTGAATGTGCCCAATGCGAGTTATCGACCCAAACGTTGTCAATTAGATATATCTATGTCATTAAGTAAGAAAACCACTTCTTGGCTCGTCGTAGGGATAGTGGTTGTAGCCATTGTGCTCGACCAGCTTCTGAAAATATATGTCAAGCTACACTTTACTTTAGGGGAGACGGTGCCTGTTTTCTCATGGTTCCAACTATGCTTCGTCGAGAACGACGGCATGGCGTTTGGCATAGAGTGGTTCGACAAACTCTTTCTGACGCTATTTCGTATCGTAGCCGTCGGACTGCTGATATGGTATCTGCATACGTTGATACGCGACAAGGCGCGCACGGCATATATCGTCGTCATCGCCTTTGTGTTGGCGGGGGCGATGGGTAATATCCTCGACTGCCTTTTCTACGGGCTGATCTTCTCCGAGTCAACTCCGTTCGAGCTTGCTACTCTCTTCCCGGATGGCGGAGGTTATGCCTCGTTCTTCTATGGTAAAGTGGTGGATATGTTATATTTCCCGCTCATCACCAACTCCGCCGGCGAGACGATTTTCTTCCGACCGGTGTTTAATGTAGCCGATTCGTATATCACGGTCGCTGTGATAGTGATAATTTTGTTCTTCAGCAAAGACCTCAATGCCTCACTCTCTAAGAAAGAGGATGATAATAAGACAGAAGATGAGAAGTCGGAGTAGTGAAATACGTAAAGGTATCGTTGTATCTCGTCTGAGGCTATTGATACTGATGTCGATAGCGTTGGTTGCCGTATGCTGCACCGTCAGACCGAAAGGTGTGTTGTCGAGTCGGAAGATGGAAAACGTACTTTACGACTTGCATCGCACCGATGGTATCTTGCAGTCGGCGGGTATATATTACAGGAACCAAAGCGACTTGTCCGACTACTACTTGTCGGTGCTGAGCAAGTATAATATCACGCAGGCGGAATTCGATTCGTCGCTTGTGTGGTATACCGACAATCCTCAGATATTCAATAAGATTTATCCGAGGGTAGTCCGTCGCTTGGAAAAAGAGCGCGCCGAATTGATAGCCATGCAAGGCGAACGTGTGGCTGAGGCTGCCAAAGTGTTTGTGCTTACCGATATGGATACTTTAGTGGTGCCGGCGCTGTATGGCGACTTCAAGCCGGTAGAGTTATATTCACCTACACCACAACCACAAATTCCCGACAGCGAATATGGCTTCCGGTCGGTGGAGTTCTTAGATGATAAATTCCTAAGGAATTGACTTTTGCAGAATCGGCTTTTTGAGGAACTGACCTTTTGAGGGAATCTGTTTTTTTGAAGAATCGATTTCTTGATAGAGCGGGCTGCTATTCTTGCGGCTCGCTTGTTGTTTCCACCCATTCGTAGCATCCTGCATCCGGCATTCCGTCGGCAAATCTGTTGTGCCCCAGTCGGTCGAGGGGGAAGAGTCGGGCAGTGGTGGTGTCGGCTATGTTGCGTGCCACAGATGCCGAGTCGAGACGGAAGTCGTAGTACAGCTCTTTGTTGCGGTCGAAGTAGGTATTGACGAAGAGTGTGTCTTGCGACTTGAGGAAGTAGTTGTCGATGTATTGGATATAGTCTACGCTGTCAGAACGGAGGCAGTTGTTACAGAAAGTGCCGCTATATAACTGTGGCATAGGTGTGGCGATGGTGAAGTTCTGCTGCCTCAGACCTGCCACAACGCAGTTGGTGAGTTGCAAGACGGTGCGAGCGTTGTTTTTACTCAGGTTGTTGACAAACAGAGCCGACACGTTGTCGCGTGCGACGCTGTGCAACACTACGCTCGACGAGTTGAAGTACGAGGCTATGGTGTTGTGCACAAGCCGATGGGTGCCACCCGCAAGGTATACACAATAGCTTGCGCAGTTCGAAACCTCGGTGTTGACAATCTCAGAGTCGAAATTCTGCATGGCGATGCCATACATCGAGTGGTTGTGTATTCGCGAGTTGGTGACGCTAATCTGAGGCAGCTGTTTCTTGTCGGCAGCGAGGCAGTAGAGTCCGACGTTGGCACCATGGATGTCGACATAGTCGAGTTGGTGCTGAAGATGTTTGCCATCGTGGTCGATGATATAGATGCCGCCCCATAGACCTGAGACGTAGTCGTACGGCACCTTGTCGTAGATATGATAGGTGCGACTGCCACGGAAGACGACGGGTTCTTGCATTGTGCCGGCTATGGTTAGCTCCCCTTTGACTACCAATTGCGCTGAGTCGCCCATAAAGAAAGTGGTACCTTTGGATATCGTGAGGCGATTGCCGGAGTCGACGACAAGGTAATGTCGCACAAGGTAGGGCTTGAGGTCGGCAAGAGTGGTGTCGGAGGTGATATGCAGCCTATCGAGAATGGTGACATCTTGTCCGTATGCCTCGAGTAGTATCTCGTGGCGGACATCGGTTTGAATAATAAGCCGGTCGGAGATGAGTACGGGTGTATTGCTGTCGGTGGGGTCGACAAAGACTTTCAGAAACACAAACATACTATCCTGACTGCCTATCTCGAAGCCTGCCATGCGGCTGAGGTCGGTCTCGCCGTCGATGTTGACGCGGAAAAATCTGCCATCGGCAAAACTCACACTGCGAAGTCGGATGGCTTCGGAAGTGGGGTTGTAGAGCTTGAGTATCTGCGTGGTGCTACCCGTCGAGGAGAAGACGGTGTCGAACCTGACGGTGTCGACCGACACGTAGAGGTCGTCGGACTGATATGGCAGGTTGTTGTTCTCGCAGCAGCATAGTGCCAATATCAAAACGAATAATATGGGGAGGAGTCTATTCAAAGTTGAAGGTCAGTGTAATCTGATGAGTATACAGACCGCCGAGCATTTGGCTGTAGAACTTGTCTAACACCGACAGACCCGATAGAGAACGGTTGTTGCTGTCGGGGTCGAGCAACTGATTGTTGAAGCCTATCGAGTAGCTCAGTTGCGGGCATAGTTTGAACCACGAGAAATAAAGGTCGCAGCCGAATCCTACCTCTACGAAGTAGTTGAACATCTTAGGTACTACGGGGCTTTGCTGTGCCGAGACGGGCATGACATCGAAGCTGACGCCGCCACCACCCATGACGAACGGGCGGTAGTTGACTTCTCGCTCTGCCGACCACTTGAGGTAGAGCGGTATGGTGATAGGGATAGAGGTGATGGTGAGTTTGTCGCCGTATTTGCCGCTACCTTTGGGTAACGTGTAGCCGTCTTTGGCTTTATAAGAGAGTATGCGTTCGCTGAAGTGCAGGGCCGGGTGCAGACGCAGACTGAGATGACGAGTGAGCCTGAGGTCGGTCAGAAAACCAACGGAGAAGCCGGGTAACAGACTCGACTGACGGATACCTACGGTGTCGGTGGCTTCGGGTGTGGAGAAGTCCATGAAGTTGACTCCGAGCGAGAAACCGAAATGCAGCAGTTTGTCGTCGTAGTAGGGGTTGACCATCACACCTTGCTTCTGTGCTTTAGCTGAGAAGCAAAGCAGCAGAAAGAATAATATATATGCTATCCGTTTCAATGTCTGTCGTTTGTTAGTCTTGAACAGGCTTCTTTTAAGAAGTCGATGGCGAGAGCATATCCTTCGAGTCCGTGCCCGACGAATGAGGTTTGGCATACGTCGGTCAGATATGAGTGATGTCGGAATGTCTCTCGACAGCTTATGTCGCTTATATGCACTTCTACTACCGGTGCCTGTATAGCGCTTACCGCGTCTCTTAGTGCGATGCTTGTGTGGCTGTAGCCTGCGGCGTTGAGCACTATGCCGTCGGTGCTGAAGCCTTCTTGTTGTATCCGGTCGATAAGAGCACCCTCGTGGTTGCTCTGGAAATAGGTAAGCTCTATTTGAGGGTAGCGTTGTTGCAACTCACCAAAGAAGTCGTCGAACGAGCGCGTACCATAGATATGTGGTTCGCGCCTTCCTAACAGGTTGAGGTTAGGACCGTTGATGATGCATATCTTCATGTTGTGCAAGTAGTTGTGCAATAGCATCGAGTAGGTGTTCTGCTACCTGGGTCTTCTGCATGAGCGGCAGGTCGGTTGTGTGGTCGGCATAGATGAGACTGACCTTGTTGGTGTCGAAACCGAATCCTGCTCCCTCGTCGCGTAGTGAGTTGAGCACTATCATGTCGAGGTTTTTGTGTTGCAGTTTCTTTTGTGCATTAGCCATTTCGTCTTGTGTCTCGAGAGCAAAGCCTACCATTAGCTGTTGCGGTTTTTTGAGTTCTCCGAGTCGGGCTGCTATGTCTTGGGTCGGTTGCAGTTCGAGTATGAGGTTCTCGCCGCTTTTGCGTTTGATTTTCTCTGTTGCTACGTGCGCGGGTGTGTAGTCAGCCACAGCGGCGCATAGTATGGCTACGTCGGCTTGGCTGAATCGGCTGACCGCCTCGTGGTACATCGTCTGGGCATCGGGGGTGTCGATGACATCGCAAAGCTCGGCTTGTTGCCTTATCTGCGGTGCTACCTCCCCACTGAGTACCGTCACCTGTGCTCCTCGTTTGGCTGCAAGCGTCGCAATGGCATACCCCATCTTGCCCGTGGAGTGGTTGGAGATATACCTCACGGGGTCGATAGGCTCTTTGGTAGGACCTACGGTGAGCATTATTCTTACGCCTTGCAGCGTCTGTGGCTCTAAGAGCCGGTCGGCTTGGCTGAATATCTGTTCGGGCTCTGCCATCCGTCCGTCGCCTTCGGTATCGCAAGCCAAGGCACCCATAGGGCTGGGCATGAGGTAGATGCCTTGCCGTGAACGTAGGGTGCTCAGGTTGTTTTCCACCGACGGATGATGTAGCATGTTGGTGTTCATGGCGGGTGCGATAAGCACCGGACAGCGAGTGGCAAGCAGTAGGGTGGATAACTCGTCGTCGCCAATGCCGCATGCCATCTTACCAATAATATTGGCAGTGGCAGGTGCCACAATCACCAAGTCAGCCCACTGTGCAAGCGAGATATGCTCTACGTTATATCCGTGGCGGTTGAACATGTCGGTGTATACGTCATAACCCGACAAGGTCTGCAACGTAAGCTCTGTCACGAAGTTGAGTGCATGACGCGTGGCACATACCCTCACCTCGGCTCCTGCCTTGATGAGCAGACGTATGAGCAGCGGAGTCTTATATGCGGCTATGCCTCCGCTGATACCTACCACTATATGTTTGCCACGTAGCATCTTGCAAAGGCGATATTAGAACTCGCGTTCTTTAGAGCCGTTGCGCACAATGAGCTCATCGTCGATGAACTCTTGTGTGGCAATAAGAGTGGGTTTGGGCATCATCTCGTATGAACGAGAGATCTCGATTTGCTCTTTGTTCTCGAATACCTCGTCGATGTTATCCTGTGGGACAGAGAAGTCTTGCAGACGGGCATCAAGTTCTTTCTTTAGGTCGCTGCTAATCTGGTTGGCACGCTTGGCTATAATAGCCACGGTCTCGTAGACATTGCCTACTTTGGCGTCTAATTCGCTCATATCACGAGTGATGGTGGTATGAACTGCTTTCGTGTTCTTGTAATCCATTGTATGTTTTGTGTTATATAATTCAGTATTTGGCGATAGCATGGTCGCTATTTGTTGCCTATTATCTTCTTAATTTCGGAACCTATCTTGTCGGCAGCCTTGCGGTATTTGGAGTTGGGGAACTCGGTGACGAAACTATAGTATTCGTCGTCGGCATCTCGTGCTCGCTCTACTCGTAACTCGCTGACGCTGTTTACTACCTGCTGATATTTGGCTTGCAAGACGAGCCAGCTGAATTGCTCTTGATATGCGTTGCCCGGATATTTCTTCATGGCGTTTTTTGCCACGATGACAGCCGACTCGTAGTTGTTGCCCAGGTAAGTGCCGAGGTTATAGTACAGCTTGGCAGAGAGCAGCTCTTTCTCAGCGAGTTTGTCGTACATCTGTTGTATCTCGTCGTAGGCTACCGAGGCATATTCGCTTTCGGGGTATAGCTCGACAAACTGAGTGAGGAACTGTATGGCTTTGTTGGTAGCGTCTTGGTCGAGTCGCGGGTCGGGCGAGTTGAGATAGTAGCAATGCCCCGTCATAAACCGTGCTTCTACGATATGTTTGCCTCGCGGGTAGGAGCGGATATACGACTGGTAATAGTTGCAGGCTGTCTCGTATGCCTTTTGTGCCCGGTTGCAGCGGGCAAGGTAAATAAGCACATCTTCCGAGCGGTCGGTACCTCGGAAATAACCGCTTACAGCGTCAAAGAGGGTCTGTGCCTTGACGTACTGTTGCTGGTCGTAGTACTCTATTGCCTTTGCATATTTGAGCTCTGCGTCGGTCGACTTAAGCAGTTTCTGATATTCGCTGCAACTACATAGCGCAAGCAACAAAGAGAGTAGTATGAGATTGCGAATTTTCATGCTTGGGGTGCTTGATTGCTAACAAGCCATAATACGCGGCAAAATTACAATATTTTTTTTTAATGAGCAAATGAAGTGCTGTCGTTGACGTACTTTTTCATGCCTTCGGTCATCATGACGATGGTAGAATCGTTGCCGTTGGCACAGATAAGCATACACTCGGCATCGGCGATGCCACTGATTAGCTCGATGGCTTTGTCTTGTCCGAGAACCATGCATGCTGTGGCAAGGGCGTCGGCTTCGGCACATGTCGGAGCCACCACCGAGGCACTGAGCAGTTCGTGGTTGACGGGGTAGCCCGTTCTGGGGTCGATGGTATGTGAGCGTCGTACGCCGTTGTCGTAGTAGAACTGTCGGTAGTTGCCCGAGGTGGCGAGAGCCAGATGTGGAGCACGGACGATGGCTTGCAGCTTATGCTGTGTGCCGGTAGGGTCGTCGATGGGTTTGTCGATGCCGATAGCCCATGGCTCGCCGTTACTGTTGCTGCCCCGACATACTATCTCGCCGCCGATGTCGACTAAATACGAGTTGCAGTGGTGCTGTTCGAGCAGCTCTGCCACCACGTCGCAGCTATAACCTTTGGCTATAGCTCCGGCATCGAGTTTGACGCGCGGGTCGGTTTTGACGACGCGGTGGTTTTCCAAACGCACCTTCCGGTAGCCTACTATGTCGAGCAGACTGTCGATGACGGCACTGCTGACCTTGTCGCGACTGTCGAAGCCAAAGCCCCAAACGTTGACAAGCGGAGCGACGGTAAGGTCGAAGGCTCCATCGGACAGCTCGGAGATATGCTCGGCAAGGTTGAACACGTGCTCGAAGTAGCTGTCGGTGACGGTGTCGACGTTGTTGTTCACCTTCGAAATAACCGATTGCGGATTGAATGCCGACAACGAGTTGTCGAAACGTTGCAGTCGCTCCAGAATCTCTTGTTCGAGGTCTTGCGGAGCATAGTAGTGGATGTTGTAGTAAGTGCCGAAGATGAAACCTCGGTTTACAAAGTACTGTGGCTCGCTGTTGTCGGTTTTGTTGTCGGGAAAGGCAAACAGAAAAATGCCGGCTATCAGAAACAGCATAGCCGGCATTATGATGGTGATGAGTTTTTGCTTGCTCATTATCTGCGTTTCATTTTAGGATTAGGGCAGTTTGATTAGTAGAGCCATATCCCTAACCCGATGCAGCCGTTGAGGCGCTGGTTGTTGTAGGTGTCGGCGATGGCAGTTATCAGATTCTGCTTGTTGATGCCATAGGTGTTGACCATGCCCATGGCATAGATGTCGATTGCCAGATGGTCGTTGACTTCGTATTCCCAGTTGAGTTTGAGCGAGATGTTATTAACACCGAATTTGCCTTCGTAGTCGGTGTAGTAGCCTTTCCAAGGAGTGATACCTACGGTAGGAGTGAGGGTGAAGCCTTTAGGGAGTTTGACGTCGTAGCCCAGTTCGATATATGTCGAGTAGGCTTGTTTCATATTGTAGGTGGTGTCAGCCACGCCGGGCGATGGATTGCTGATGATGGGGTTGTCGTAGTCGGGGTACATGTCGTCGCCGGCAACGTAGGTATACCAGCCGAACTTTAAAGGTACGTTTTCGAGTATGTCGCCGAGGTTAAACTCCAAGAATACCTCTAACTGGTCGGTGTTGTAGTTTTCGGCTACGTAGTCTTTGTAGCTATATGGGCGCAGATAGAAGAATTTGCTGCCGTCGAAATAGTGGTAGTGTGTGACTCCGACTTTAAATCCGAAGATGTTATACGACAAGGTGAGGTCGAGCTCGGGGTTGAAAGTCTTGAAGGTGTAGTCTAAAGTACCGATGTTGCCCCATGCTTCGAGTTGAAATCCTCCGTATCCTAACATCACGTCCGGTTGAAAGGAAAGGCCTCCGAGGTTTTGTCCGCGCCACAGATAAGTAGATGTAACGTCGGCGCCGACAGTCCATTCAAAACCTGGCATCTCTGCCTTTGCAATTGTAACCATGGCTACAAAGCCACAGAACAAAAGAAAAAGTCTTTTCATTTTCTCAAATAAGTTGTTATAGTGGACCTAAGTCCTGTTAATAGAAAGTTAATTAAAACCACATACCCATGCCGATAACGGCACTGAGATGTGAGTTGGTATCGTTATTTGTTCGGTCTCTAAGTTGTAGAGGTACGATGAAGTTGTTGCTGTTGACTCTGTCGGGATTGAATACTGCTGTGGCAAACAAATGCAGTTGGCAGAAAGAGAGTGGGAATGTCTTCTCGGCGCCGAGGCTGATACGGCATACTGCAAAATGCCCTTGATAGTGAGTGTATCGGCTTTTCCAAGGAGTGACACCGACTTGCAGTGGCAGGTAAATATCGTAAGGGAGCCTGAACTCATATCCGAGTTGGATATAAGTCGAGAAAGCTCGTTTGATTCTCAGGTCAGCCGTCTCGTCGCCGGGGTTCATGTGTGCTGCAACGAAGTCGCCGCTACGGTCGACAACGTATCCGTCGGAGCCTGCTAGATGGGTGTACCATTCTATCGACAGGGGCAGACGGTCGCTTACCCGATATGCTAACTTGAGTTCGAAGTTATTGGTGTTACCCGCGCCGTAGATGTCTTTCTGCGAGAAGTCGAAAAAGCCTGACCCATCGAAATAATACATGTGGGTGAGTCGGAGTGTAATACCATAGCGCGAGAACTGCAGGTAGGTATCTACTTCGGGCAAGAAACGTCTGAAGCAGTTTGACTCCGCTCCTAAGTTCCACCACGTGCCTATACTCAGTCCGCCATATCCGACGGCAAGGTCAGGTTGGAAACTCAGTCCTCCGACCTGAAAGCCTCTCCATATATACGAGCTGACGATGTCGAAGCCGGCTTTGTAGGTGAAGCCTATAGGTTGAGAATAGTCGTCGAACCACTTCAAAGTGTCCGACGACGATACCTCTGCCGTGCCGAAGATGGGCTGACAGCAAAGAAAAAAGGATATGAGTATCAGCAGAAGGTGCCTGGGCATCTTACTTGTTCTCCCATGCTATTCTCAGAGCTACCTCTAAGATGCGGGTGTTGTCTAATAGCACCAGACCACCATCTGGACCCGGCTCTAAATGAACACCTAAACCGGCAGCGGCATTACCACCAAAATAACTGCGTACATCATCAGGGGTAATGCCGAGCTCTTCTGCTATTACTGTCATGCTTCCGTCAGGAAGACTGTCTTTTACCTCGCGGAGGCGATTGAATGTCGTATGAATCATATTTTTAAGTATTGATATTTAGTCTGTGCAAAATTCAGCGTGCTAAGGTACTATATTTTTCTTATATACCAAAATTTTTTTTGTGGGTTACACACCTGCCGCAATGTTTTTTGCCGATTTTGCGAGCAGCTGTTGTCATTTGAGCTATCTTGCACCAAAGGGAACTATCTGACGCTTACTTTTATGGCAAAGTCGTGACTTGAGACAATAAACTCACCTTTGAGTGGAATCGTTATGGCTTGTCGGGTGCTACTCACTATCAGTCGTCCTGCAAGGTCGAATACTGCCACTGTCTTATGGTTGGGGTTGAGTATGGTATTACCTTGTATGCTGATGTCGCTGTGTTTGTCGGTTAAAGGTTCAACGGCAGCGCTTGTGGGGAACGAGGTGAAGAAGCGTGTCTGTATGGCTTGGAAAGCGGGGAAGAGACACAAACCACGATCGCGGAAACTCGAGAGGTTGAAGATGTTGGCGGTGAAGAATATCCGGTCTAAGGTTTCGGCAGAGGTACCATAGCCTCCGTATAAGACACGGGTGCGGTTGTCGGGGTAGGTGTGGTAGAAGACGACGGAGTGGTCGGCGAGCTCCCGCCAGCTCCATGTGGCTGACTCTGTTCTGAAATTGCTGCTACCCTCTGACGGTGGAGATACGTAATTGTCGGTTTGCAGATTGTAGATGGAGGCAAGGCTGTCTTCCAAGAAGCTGACGAGATAGATGCAGTCGCTGTAGTAGTTGTCGGAGCTGAGGTAGTAGAGTCCGTTGTCGGCGTCGACGTCAGTGGTGGGCATGAGGTATGCGTCGAGGTGCGCTTTCGACGAGGCTCCTTCCATCAGCGCATCACAGCGGGTGGAGCCGATGACATACATACCATCGTCGAAGGTGGTGATTTGGTATATACGTCGTTGGTCGGACGCGAGGGGAAGGTTGGAGTATAGAGCGTGCAGCGTGATGTTGGCTGTCGGGTAGAAAAGGTCGCCGGCTTTGTAGTATTGGGGCGGGGTGTCTTCGCAGTAGTCGACGGTATGCTCGGTCCAGCCTACGAACAGCCATGTGGTGTCGCGGTCGTTGCCGACGGGCAGACGTACGCCGGAGCCGGGGTAACTCTCGCGCTCGGCAGGTACCGACAGATAGAAATGTGTGTCGAAACTCACGGTGTAACATTCCTTAGGCTGCTCACGGAAACTGAGACTCACCGACTCGAGATACAGCGAGTTTTCTGACGCCGTTAACTCAAGTGTCAGTACTTGTCCGGCGTCGACAAAGGCGTGCTCGAGTGTGCGAGTGATGTCGACATAGTTGGCTGAGTATTGCCCATACCATTGGTCGCTGCTGAATGAGGCATCCTGAATCGACAATACCGTCTGCTCGCCGATGTTGAGGGTGAGCGAGCCTGCACCCGACGACTGATTCGAGCGCATCGAGAGAGTGATGTCGCTGACGACATAGCCATCGAAACCATAGATGCTGAGTGTGGCTTGTGTGCCGGCTGTGAGTTGGCTTTTGCGGCTGCCCCCTTGATTGTATTCGGCGTATGAGCCGATGGGAGCTTCGCCTTCGCTACTCACGCTCGTTCGACTGGTCACGGTATAGGTGACAGAGGCTGCCCTCAGCAACTCGCAAGAAAACAGCAATATGCAAACAATACTCAGAAGTCTTTTCATGTAGTGTGTCAGTCTATGCCTTGGGTGAACCGAGGAAGTTGTTGACGAGTTCTATGGTCTCGCGCTTGGCTTCCTCGAGGTCGTCGTTGACGATGATATGGTCGAAATGAGGTGCATCTTGCATCTCGATATGTGCTTTGTCGACGCGTTCTTTTATCTTCTCGGCGCTATCGGTGGCTCTGCCTATCAGACGTTGGTGTAGCACATCGACCGATGGCGGTGCGATGAAAAGTGCTAATGCTTCGTCGCCGAAGATACGTTTGAGGTTGAGTCCGCCTTTGACGTCGACGTCGAAGACGACATGATGGTTAGCACGTGTGATGCGGTCGATTTCGGAACGCAGCGTACCATAATAGCAGCCGGCATACACCTGCTCGTATTCCACGAGTTTGCCTTCGTTGATGAGCTGACGGAAAGTGTCGGCTGAGAGGAAGTAATACTCCTTGCCGTCTTGCTCGCTGCCTCGAGGCTGACGAGTGGTGGCAGAGATAGAGAACTCTAAGTCGTCGCGAACGGAGAGCAGGTAGTTGACCAATGTCGATTTGCCGGCACCGCTCGGAGCGGAAAAGATAAGAATCATGTTGTTTGATTTTTTTAGATGCTATAGAGTTTATAGAGTTTCTATATTTTCTATAGTTACTTGAATATGCATGGCAGGAACATCTGTAGGTAGTATTGCCAGTTCTCCCACGAGTGTCCGCCTGCCGACTCGTAGTAGTGATACGGATAGCCCTTGGTCTCCATAAGTGCACGGAACTCGGTGTTCTCTTTATATAGGAAGTCGTCTTTGCCGATGGCTATCCAGTAGAGAGCAGGGGCTTGCGTAAATTGTCGGGACATGTCTTTTTCGACGTTGCGATATACCTTCGGCAGGTGCTTGCCGGTATCGAACAAGTCGCCTGCGTCACCGAGTTTGTCGCGTCGGAAGGTGGAGTAGGTGGGCGAGAACATACCTACGTAGTTGAACACGGCATTGAGGTAGTGGCTGATATGGAAAGCGAAGAAGCCGCCACGCGACAGACCGGCAATAGCCCGAGAGTCTTTCTTGTTGATAGTGCGGAAGCGCAACTCGGTGGCAGAGATTATCTCCGAGAAGCTCTCTTCGAAACGTCCGTCGGTAAGCTGGTCGGATGCTTCTTTGAGTGTGGTATACGGGTCGGGTATGCCTGTTACCTTGGGGCTCGCTAATTGCCACATGTTGGTGTTGGGCATTACTATTATCATCTCGCGTGCCTGATTGGTAGAGAGCAGGTAGTCGAGGATGGTGGCGGCATGACCTTTGTCTAACCAGTCTTCTTCGCAGCCGAAGGTGCCATGCAGCAAATAAAGCACGGGGTAGTAGTTCTTTTGTGAGTTGAAGTACGAGGGTGGCAGGTATACCGCCATACGTCGATTGGTGCCCAGTGCCTTCGAATAATACCATGTGTAAACGATGGTGCCATGGTCGATGTTGTCGTGATAGGCGATGGCGGCATCGTGTGCTTCGGTGGTGATAGCCTGCGGGACGATAGTCTTGCGTTGAGCTACGGCGCCTAAGGCAAAGGCAAGGGCGGCAAGAAGCAATAGCGACTTTTTCATAGTGATATTGTTTTTTGTTATGTTACGATGGTGGTGTGGCACTATGGCAGTGCCGTGTTATTTCAAGGCTGTGAGTGCAACGGCGGTGCGGGCAGCGAGGCGTGCGTTGTTGAGCACGAGTTGTATGTTGGCATCGAGGCTGTCGCCGCCCGTCAGTTCTTTGACTTTAGCAAGTAAGAACGGTGTGGTCTGTTTGCCGTGTATGCCTTGTTTTTGGGCCTGTTCGATAGCCTCGTCGATGGCGTGGTTGATGACGTCGGCAGGCATCGAGTATTCTTCGGGTATGGGGTTGGTGACGAGCATTCCGCCTTTGAGCCCGAGTTTGTGTTTGGCATCGAAGGCGGCGGCAAGCTGTTCGGGCGTGTCGAGTCGGTAGTCGACACCAAAGCCGCTCTTGCGAGTGTAGAAGGCCGGCAGTTCGTCGGTGCCGTAGCCGATGACAGGCACGCCTTTGGTCTCAAGGTATTCGAGGGTGAGTCCGAGGTCGAGTATCGACTTAGCACCGGCGCATATCACCATCACCGGCGTCTGTGCCAGCTCTTCGAGGTCGGCTGAGATGTCCATTGTGACTTGTGCACCGCGGTGAACGCCACCGATGCCTCCTGTGGCGAAGATACGTATACCTGCCATAGCTGCTATTATCATGGTGGTGGCAACGGTGGTGGCACCATCGTCGCCGCGCGCTATGAGCACGGGCAGGTCGCGCCGCGATGCCTTAGTGACAGCCTGACCCTTGCGGCCTAAGTATTCTATTTCTTCTTTGGTGCAGCCGGCTTTGAGGCGGCCGCCTATGATGGCTATGGTGGCAGGTACTGCACCGTTGTCGCGTATGGCTTGTTCTACACGCAATGCCGTCTCGACATTCTGCGGATAAGGCATACCGTGGGAGATGATGGTCGACTCGAGTGCAACGACAGGGCGTCCTTCGCGAAGTGCGTCGCTTACTTCAGGGGATAAGGAAAGATAAGGGTTGGTCATGTTGTGGAATGGTGTTAGTTTTTTTTAGAATTTTTAGAGCTTCTATATTGTCTTGATTTTTTAGAGCTTCTAAAATTATAGTAATATATTGGCAATATCGGGGTTGACAGCCATCTCGCTTTGCAGAGTGGCTCTTGCCGCCATCAGTCCGTATTGAGCAGTCTGTGGTGCCGCTATATCTTTTGAGAAGGCGTGTATCACACCTGCAAGAAAGGCGTCGCCGGCTCCGGTGGTGTTGACCACTTCGCCCGGTAGTGCGGGGAAGGTGGTGCCGTGGTTGTAGTATACACCTTCGTTGCCTAAGGTGATATACAGGTTCTCTATGCCGAGGTCAAGCAGTCGTTCGGCTGCCTCTTCGGTGGTCTGACATTCGCTGACGGCAAGTGCCTCTTTGTGGTTGAGTTTGAGAGTATGCAGGTGCGCAAACTTGCTTTTCTTCAGGGCATTGACTATCCTCCACGCCTTGGTTGACGACACGGCATCGACGAACAGTGGTGCCAGACTCTGGTCGAGCAGGAACCTGAGTGAGTCTTCCGAGAGGTTGGTGTCGGCAACGATGGCGTCTGATTTGTTGAGTTCACCTGTCAGCCGCTCGAGGTATTCGGGGGTGAGGTGTTGTATGATATTGGTGTCGGCAACGGCAGCTATCATCTCGCCGGTGTGGTTGTTGATGCACAGATACATGCCGCTGCGTTCGCCTTTGATAACTTGCGAGAGGCTGAGGTCCATTCCGATAGCCTTGCATTGGTCGTGCATGAGGCTGCCGAAGATGTCGTTACCGAAGGCACTGACGAAGCGAACATGGTGTCCGAGCAGGCAGAGGTTATGTGCTATGTTGCGTGCCACGCCTCCATACCCCAGGCTCACTGAGCCGGGGTTGGAGTCGGCGGCTATAAAAGTGCCGTTAAGGCGAGCGGAGATGTCGAAGTTGGCACCGCCAATGACTGTGATGTTCATATCGTTATTCTACTATTATCTTATCGGTGAAACGTACGTCGCCGTTGTCAACAACAACGATATAGAGTCCTGTCTGTTCGGGTGTTGTAACCGCCGTCTCAGCGTCGTAGATAGCGGTGGACGTTACTTTCTTGCCGGTAGACGAGAAGAAGGTGACAGTGGCTTCGCCATCGTCGCTGCGGCTGATGTTGAGTTGTTCGCCACCGCGCAGACGTTTGGGTGCAATCTCTATTTTCGTGGGTTGAGGCAGGTCGGCACTGCGAGGTGCTTCGCTGAACGAGATGACGCAGGTACGTATCTTCTGTCCGTCGGTGGTGGTGAGCAGACAGTAGTAGTTGCCGGTCAAACCTTGAGGATCGTAGAGGCGTTGTTGTGTCTCGCCGTCCATGAGGTTGCCGTCTTGGTACCACTGGTACTCTACGAAGCGTTCGTCGGCGTTGTTGATAAGCAGCACGTCTGTCCATTTAGAATAGATGAGGTTATCCTCGGCTATCTCGAAGGTGAAGCGCTCGGTAGTAGAGCATGTGGCAGTGGTGTGGTAGAACTCTATGTCAGCATTATAGATGCCGGCATGCAATCCGGCAGGAACGGTGACGTTGAGCACACCGCCGTTGAGTACAAGTCCGGTAAGGTCGGGCAGGGTGGCGTCATCGAAGTCGACATCGAAGCGGTTCGGTTCGCCCGCGATGATGGTGTATGGTATGACTATGTTGCCGTCGCTGTTGCATACGGGTTCTACCGCTGTGAGCGACACTTGCGGCAGGTCTATCACGTGAAGCTCTATTATCGTGTCAACCACCTGATGTGTCTGGTTGCCTGCCACTGTCTGTGCCGGCAGCACAAGACCATAGCGGTTGTAGCCCTGACCCACGCAGATGGTGTCGTAGCGATACTGGCACGGGTTGGGTGTCGGAGCCGTGTAGGTCCATGTCTTGGCGCATGCCTCGTAACCGTCGAAGAAGGCGCGTATGGTATGAGCGGTTTGGTCGGTCGGGATGTCGCTGAGAACGATGGAATAAGGTATCTTACCCGTGAGCGGAGTAGCTACGGTGAAGCGGTGCAACTCGGTGGTGCCTTCCTTGACGATGATGTCGGCTTGCGGGTTCTCAGCCTCCACGTTGATGGTCAGATCGAAGGTGGTGCCGTTGCAGTAGATGATGCTCTCGGTGGTGCTCAGGTCGTTGATATACATCTGTACAGGTGCGGTCTGGGCGGTGTTGTCGTCGCAGTCGGTAGCACCGGCGAAGTAAGCCTTAGCGCTGTAGTTCGAGCCGTCGGCTTTCAGTCCGCTCCATACAAAGATGTAAGGCGAAACGGGTGCTGTCTGACGGTCGATTTCGTTGCCGTTGGCGTCCTCTATGACGAGGTCACCGCGCTGACCTGAGAATTTCACCGTCAGTGTGATGTCGAATGTGCCATCGCAATGCAGGTCACTCTTAGTGCTTGTCAGGGCTATGCTGACAGCCTCGGGGAAGGTCTCGGTGGCATTAGCCGTGCAGGTGGCACGGTTGTCGTACCATGCTCTGATGACTTCTACTCCTGTTGCAGCCGTCAGCTGAACACCGCTGACGGTATGCTTTGCGGTGGCTACCGGTCCGTAGTTGGTCGGCGCAAGCTCACCGGCACCTTGTACCATCAGGTTGCCTGTCTGGTTGGTACCAACGATGTCATATACATAACTATAGGTACCATCGCAACTCAGCGTACTCAAGGTGGCGTCTTTAGTCACGGTCACGGTCGGTGTCAGCGGAGCGGTCAGCGGAAGCGGGGTAGCACAAGTGGCACCGAGCGAGGTGAAGTATGCCTTGGCGGTATGTGCTGCACCGTCGGCTGCCATTACCCAATCGTAGGTATAAGGTGTGCCTTCCGTCGGAGCGGTGAAGGTGGTCAGCGGGTTGTCGTTCTCGTCAAGCAGTACGAGGTCGCCGGTCTGGTTGGTGAATGTCACGCTCAGCTGCGCTGTCACCTGACCGTTGCAGTCAACAGCAGAGAAGGTGTTGGCAATGTCGAGCGACGGCATCTTCGGAGCATCCACGTTCTGCTCGAGATAGTAGGTCGGGTCAGAGGTGAAGTATATTCTCAGAGTGTGCGACTTACCATCGGGCGTGAGCACTATGCTCGTACCATCGAACGAAGTGCCTACAGGCGCGGTCTGATTATAGATGTCGACGTTGTCGGTCATATCGCGAACGACGAGGTTGCCACCGAGGGCTGCAAAGTCGACATGGAAGTTAACCACATATTCGGTGTTGCAGGTCTGCTGTCCGATGGTCGGAGTGAAGGTGGTCAGCATCTTGGCAATGGGAGAGGTGTAGCTGTCGTTGTCGATACATGTGGGCTGATCTTCGAAGTATGCCTCGAAATGATGCAACACGCCATTGTCGGTCTCGATGCCGGTGAACGTATGCGTTAGTATTCCCGTGGTCGGCGCAGCCTCGGTATGTTTGTATTCGGGTGTCAGGTCGGTTGAGCGGATAGTAAGCTGTCTTCCCTGTCCGTTGGTGAAGTTAACCACTACGGTTACATCGTACTGCGTCAGTCCGAAGGCAGGTGTGGTGTTGGTAGCACTTACATTGGTGATAGCGGGCATAAACGGAGCATCGTAAGTCTGCGTGATAGGAGGACACGAAGCGTCACCGGTGAACCTTACGCTGATGTTATGTGTCTTGCCATCGGCGGGGATAGCCGTCAGTGTATAAGGCTGCGGGCTTACGAGGGCGGCAGCCGGTATGGTCTGTGATTGTCCGCTTTCCACATCGGTTATCACCATGTTGCCTGCGGGGAACTCGTAAGCTATTGTACCGTTTACATTGTATGTGGTGACACCGCATGCCGGAGTGGTAGGATTAGCGGTGATAGTGCCGATGACGGGTCGTGTAGGCTCTGCAAAGACGGCATGGTGGTTAGCTCCGTCGCATGTAGCCTCTGCGGCGGTGTTGAAGTAAGAGCGGAAGTCTTTGGCGGCTCCTGTAGAGCTAATGTTAGTAAACGTATAGCTTACGGGTGTCGATGTAAGCTCGGCAAGTGTGAAGGTGTGCTCCAGCGAACCGCCATCGGTGATGATGATATCGCCGGTAGGATTGCTGTAGTCGACGCTTACCGTCACGTCGTAGAGCTTGCTGTTGCAAACCTGTGAGCCTGCCACTATGGTAGCTTTCGTGCTGTTGACACGCGCTATCTTAGGCACAGCAGCAAGAGTCTGTTGTGTTGCCGCGCAACCACTCAGGCCTCCCACAAAAGCGACATCAAGTTTATGGCTCGTGTTGTTACCATCAGCGTTCAAGCCTGTGACGGTCAGTTTCTTGGTCTGCGGTGTGGCGCTGTCGGCAACGAAGTCGGTCGAGGTGACGGTCTTGCCGTCAATGTTGACGGTGAGCGTACCGTCCTGATTGACGAAGTTCTTTACCTCCACTTCGAGGTCGAAGGTGGTCTGGTCGCATGCCGTTATGTAGTTATAGCTGACGGTGCCTATCTGCGGCTGAGCAGGTGAGGTGAAGGTGTTGGTCTTATTACAATCGGTATATCCTTCGAAGTAAGCTTTGATATTATGAGCGGTTGGTGCGACATCCCATGCAAACGAGTGCGTGTAGGTGTAAGGCAGAGTGGTGGAGGTGGTGATGTCCTCTTTGCGTATTTCAGTGCCGTCCACTTCGATGATGAGGTTGCGGTGCTGACCGACGATATCTATGCCATTGACGGTGAACAGCACCTCGTAGGTCGGGTCGCCACAGCTGTAGGGCTGTACTATGCCTGTTACACCGCTCAGGATAGGCTGATAAGGAGCATCGTAACTTTTTGTGATAGCAGGACACGAAGCGTCGCCGGTGAACCTGACGCTGATGTTATGCGTCTTGCCGTCGGCGGGGATAGCCGTCAGTGTATAAGGCTGCGGGCTTACGAGGGCGGCAGCCGGTATGGTTTGTGTCTTGCCGCTCTCCACGTCGGTGATTACCATGTCGCCGGCGGGGAACTCGTAATTGACGAAGCCGCTGACGTCATAGGTGATGGCATCGCATGCGGGAGTGGTAGGCTGGGCCTTGATAGTGCCGATGACGGGTCGGGTAGGCTCAGGGAAGACAGCATGGTGGTTAGCTCCGTTGCATGCCGGAGCCGAGGTGAAGTATGCACGGAAGTCCTTTGCAGCACTGCCCGTAGTGGTCAGACCCGTGAAGGTATGGCTTATCGGGTTGACGGTCAGCTCTGACAGCAGGAAGGTGTGTTCGTGCACACCATCGGTGATGACGAGATCGCTGTTAGGATAGGTGTAGTCAACAGTGATTTTCACGTCGTAGTTCTTCTTATTGCAGTCGGGTGTCGTCACTATAGCAGCTGTCGTGCTGTTGACTCTTGTAATAAGTGGAACGCCAAGAAGCGTGGTTGTTGCCGTGCAGTTGTGCGAGCCGCCGGCGGTCTTCACTGTTAGCGTATGTCCTGTACCGCCGTCGGCAGGCAGACCCGTGACAGTGGCGGTAGCCGGCTGCTTGTCGTTGCTGTCGGCATCGAAGGCAGGTGTGATGCTCGTTGCTGCTACGCCGTCGACGTCAACCGTGAGGGTGCCGTCTTGGTTGTAGTAGTCGAAGGTGACGGTTAGATCGTAGGTGCTGACATCGCAAGTCGTAGCGGGAGCGAAGGTGTAGTTGACGTTGTCAATCTTAGGCTCGGCAGGAGCGGTGTAGCTGCCCGTCTGCGACTCTTTGCACGAGCTCGGACCCTCAGCACCTGCGAAGTAGGCCTTGAAGGTATGAGTCTTGACGGGCAGTTCCCACGGCATGTCGAAGGTCCACGATGCCTTGCCTGCTGAAACGGCATACTCGGGGTCTAATGCCGTCAGCTGTTTGGTGTGGCCGTCATCGTCGGTGATGATGAGGTCTTTGCCTTGGTTGTTGGAATAGCTTACGTCCACCTTCACCTGATAGTTGCCGTCGCCGCAGGCATAGGGCTGCACGGTGGTGCTGACATTACTGATGATAGGCTTATATGGAGCTGTGAATGGTATGGTGGTCAGCGAGCAGTCCTGAGTGTGGTCGGTCCATACGCTATAGGTGTGCGACTTGCCATCGGCAAGCAGGTTAGGAATGGTGATGCTCAGGTCGGTCTTCTCAGTCTGAGCGGCTATGTGTGTGTTGGCTATCTCTTGTGCAGTACCGCCATCCACACTCGCGTAGAACTTCGTTCCCTTCTGATTGGTGAAGGTGAGGTCTAAGCGAAGGGCGTAGGTGTCAGTGCCGTCGCAGGCGGCGAACAACGGAGTATGCGTTGCCGAAAGCTTAGGCTCGGCCGGCGAGGTGTATGACTTGGTGTGGTGGCAGTCGGTTGCACCGGCGAAATAGACGTCGTAGGTGTGCGATGTCGGAGCAGCGTCCCACGCGTAGGTGAACGTATATTCAGCTTCGGTGTCGGTGGTAGCGGTAGTGACAGACTGCTCTGTGCCGCCGTTCCAGTCTTTGAAGATGATGTTATGACCTTGTCCGTTCTCGAACTCAGCCTTCACCTTCACCTGGTAAGTCGGATCGCCGCAACTGTAGTTGCCATGCAGCACCTCTGTCGTCACCGATTTGATATTGGGCATGTAAGGAGCGGCTGATGTTGTGTATTCGGCAATTGTACAGCCGTGTGAACCGTTGAAAGCTACATGAAGTTTGTGCGTCTTGCCATCGGCAGGTATGCCGCTAATAGATATGGTTACTTGTTTATCATCGTTGCTGTTGACTTCCCAACTGCCGTATGAGGCTGTGTTATAAATACCGTCCACATCAGCTGACAATGTGCCGTTCTGGTTGGTGTAGTTGACTTTGGCGGTGAGTGTAGTGGTGGTGACATCGCATGTGGGAGTAGACCATGAATCAGATGCTATGCTGGCGACAGGTACAGCCCAAGCATGGTAGGAATAGGTTGTTGGAGCATTGGTCTTTACGAGTGCGTCCTCGAAATATACAGTCAGAGTATGGTCGGCATTGTCACAGTCTTGAGGCACGGGGAAAGTGCCGCTGTAGGAAGTTACTGTTTTCCAATCACCAATGGTGGCTGCCGTTACGTGGTCGCGTAGTATAGAACCTTCATATATGTACAAGTCGCCGCGGGGATATACGAAATTAACGGTGTAATCGACTTCTGCCGTGGTGGCACCGCAACTTGCAGGTTGGCGTTGGGTGAAAGTGGCTGAGTTAATGACGCATTTCTTGTATTTGACAGGGAAATGCTCGTAGCCGGCTATATTTGAAGTGTTGGCGGTGATGGCTTCAAAACGTATGTCGTCAAGTGCGAAGTCATTACCTCTGTTTTGTGTTATTGCCTTGAGATTGATAACTCGAATCTTCACATTACTACTTGATGTGACAGGGGTGGCGATAGATGACATGCCGTGCCAACGGTTGTCCTTATAGTTGCCCAGGTCTATAGTGGAACCGAGATTGTTGTATGACGTTCCACCATCGTAGCTAATCTGGAACTGAAGTTGTGCACCATTGTTCATCTCACCAAAGTTGTTGATGTTGGCAACCCAGAATGAGAACAGGTAACTTACTCCTGCTTGAACTTTCAGGTTGGGGTTATCGCTGGTTGAAGCCACCCATGCTGCTTGGTCTTCAACATTGGTTGTGGCTTTTGAGTCGAACAAACCGAAGTAGTCGCCTTTGTGGGCTTTCACTTCATTATATGTAGTTGCGAAAGTCTTTGAGTTTTTTGATATGGCATAACCGCCTGATACTCCGGGATGACTGCTATAGTAGTCAGTCTGGTCAATACCCCAATAGGTGTAACTGCTGGTGAAGGCTGTGTTAGTCAGTTCGAAGTCGCCATTGACGATGAGGTTGCCTGCCGGTTCGGGAGGGTCGTTAGTAGCAAGGAATACATAATCTATATCTTCCTGCTCGGTAGGAGCCGTAAAAGTGTGAATGCGGGTGGCAGGGAAAGTACCCGTTATCTTGCTGTCGTCGGCTGAATTGGTCCATTGGAAGTAGGTAGAGGTTTTGTCGTTAGGAGTGAGTGTTACATCCTCTTCTGTGAAACGCATGAGGTCGTTGTCGTGTGTCCCGGGGTTAGTACCTGTAGTGGAATGAGTAATAGGAGATACAGGAGGCGGAGTGACAGTGACGGTGCATGATGCCTCGCAGTCGCTCGTGCCATCTAAGAACTTAGCATAAATAGTGTAAGTCTTTGTGGTGGAAGCATCGAAACCATAGAGTTTGAATGTCTGGGGGGTCTTAATGTTATCATTCTCGATGGTTACGGTATCAATACCTATACTCCAGATTTGCAGTTTTCCGGCGTTTTTCTTGTCGTCGAAAGCTACTACACCATTGATGGCTGATGTGTTATCGGTGACATTGGCATCGGCTGCTACACTAACAAAAGAAGTTATCTTGCATGCCCCTTCTGCACCCTCGGAACAGTCTTTGTTGAGGCGCAAACGTATCAGTCGGCATGCTGATGGTTTTCCGGCTTGCAGAAAATAATATGTGTCGCTGTTGGCTGCTCCGAGCGTCTCATTATAGTCTTGTAGACCTTCAGATGAACGATATTCGATTCCGTCAAGCAGAGTCCATATCCCCGATGAATATTTGTACCACGCGTGGTTTTTGGAGTTGTCGTAGTCGTAGTTTTTTGGTGCAAGTACATATTGTGTTCCGGCAGCACTCGTACATATCTGTTCGTCTTCGTATGGTAATGACCAAGATGCCGGATTGCCTGTTGGAGCCGGAGCAATAACCCACCAGTTGGCGCCGTTCTTGGTGCCGCCATCATCGTAGTAGAAGTTCTCTATATAGTTGCTTAACGATGCATTGAGATTGATGTCGCCAGTCTGATTAAGACAGTTGGCATCGAAAGAAGGATTATTTACCCAACCGCGATGACGTGTCAGTATGACACCATTCCAGTTTTTGGTGGATGTGGCAGTTACATAGAACACCGTTGCACTATATTTCTGTGCTTCTATCCATTGATGTTCTGTACCGTTGAAGAAATATGCCCATAGACGTGTGTATTCAGGGTCAGAACTGTCGGAAGTGTGATCCATCCACCATGTTGCACTGCTTGGCGTTCCGTTGAAATACAGTCTTTCGCTTGTCTCAAACTCGCGAGCTTGAATGGCTATTGCTGCCAGCAGCATTATTGCTAATGTATATATTCTGTTTTTCATAGCGCTAAAATTTAGAAATCAGAAATTAGAAATAAGAAATCACTTTCTAACCTTCACTGTCACGCGGCGGTCTTTTGCGAGGTCGTGTTGTTTGTCGTCGGAAGGTTGTTTGTTGCCATGGTAACGTATGGTCAGCCTATCTTCGCTGATGCCATGTTGAACGAGGTATTGTGCCACGGCATCGGCGCGTTTCTTGCTAAGCCATATATTGTAAGCGCTCTTGCCAAGTCGGCAGGCATGACCGTCGATGACGATGTCGCGTTCGGGGTGAGCATTGAGTTCGCTTACTATGTTGTCGAGTTCAGCGACTGCGTAGGAACGTAGTCCGTGTTCGTTGAGTCGGAAGTAGATGATATGGTCGTTGTAGTCGTCGTCGTTGATGACGCGTTGCTTGCCCGACTTCTTAGCGGTGGTGTCGACAGGCACTACCGGTATGGTGTCGGTATGAGTGATATAGCTTATGGTGGTGTCGGACTTGACTATCGGTACCCAGAAGGTCTCGACTTGCTCTGAGGTATTGACTTTGGTCCGCCCTGAGTGCACTCTGACGCCGAGTTTGATGGCAGCTTCCCAAGGGTGAGCCACTGAGGCTTCGGTGGTGGGGAGCACACCTTTATAGGGATTCATAAAGGTGAAGGTGGAGTTAGCAAAGCCGAGATATTCGCGTTGCTCGGTGTTGATGTCGGTGGGTGTGAATTGAAAATAGGCACCTAAGGCGAGGTCGGTATGTTCAGCCACTCGGAAGAGGAAGCCGAGGTCGGCAAACACGCCTGCCGCAAGGGGCTTGATGTCGAGTTTGCCTTTGCCGGCGAGGTTGCGCTCACCGAACTCATGCAGCTGACTGAGAGTGAGGTTGGTGGCAGGGTAGAACCCTTTGTCTTCGACATAGCCCAATATGGTATTATATCGGTTGTAAACCGGTAACCGAAGGCTGGCACCTACGTTGATATACATGCCTGCCTCTTCTTCGGGGTTGAAGTAGAACTGCGTCTGCAGCGAGACGGGTATGTCGAGTGTATGAATAGTCTGTCGCTCGCGCCACGACTTGATATAGGTAGTGTGATTGTAGGTCTCGCCATCGGTGTCGGTCACTCCGTCCCACTCGCGCTGTCCCATAAGTCGTGCTATAGAGGTGGTGTTACCAAAACGCAGACCTATGCCTACACCTACGTTAGGGTGGAAGAAGTAGGCGTAGTTGAGCTCTATTAAACCGAGCAACGACCCACTGACCAAACCGCCGTTTTGCAGTTGATAGCCGAGTGAGCCGTAGCCTCCACCGAGATATGCTTGAAACTGATGCCCCGCTGATGTGCGTATGGTGTCGCTAACAGTGACCGTGCGCTCTCGTTGCAGACTATCGGGGCTGTTGACAATAGTGAACAACGTATCGACATAACTGTTGCCTATTGATGTAACAATAGGTGTGTCCGACTTGTGGGTGACACGCAAGGTATCTTGTGCCGAAACAAGCTGCACCCACGAAAGCAAGAATAGACAGCATACTGCCGTCAACCTACCATTTTTAGACATATTATTTAGATTTTAAGGTTTCTCGAGTTCGATTTTAGAGTTACTCGCCCTCACAGCGCACAAAGGTACAATTTTTTTTTGTAATTGAAAAATAATTTGTACCTTTGCATTTGATTTTTTTTGCATAGAGAAAACGAAAATGAGTCATTATCATAATGTAAATAAATCGCTATGTCTGCTTTTCATGCTGTTATCGTTTGTGTGCATGCGTGTGTCTGCCGAAGCATTGCTACCTACGCAGCGCAAAACAGAAGTCAATGCAGATGGTAGCATCACTTTTCGCTGTTATGCCCCGGCTGCCAAAAAGGTGGAGGTGACGAGCGACTGCCTACTGCGCAAACCCGACAAGAGCTGGTTTGGCGGGCAGATGTACACCCGAAAGATGAAAAGGCAAGATGACGGTGTGTGGACATACACTACCAAGGTGTTGCCGCCCGAGGTATATCAGTATCGTTTTATTATTGATGGGAATTTTATACGTGACACGCTGAATGCTGACTCGGCATGTGTGCTGTTACACACCGAGAGTGTGATAGCTGTGGGCGGTACGCCGATGGCTGACCTCTACGTCGAACCTGCCGGTGATGTGCCGAGAGGCAAGATTGACACCATAGCCTTCTACGACATCGAGCAGCAACTGATGCGTATGATATTGGTTTATATACCGCCGTTCTACCCGTTGGTTGGTGAAGCCAAACAGGATATATCGGTGCTTTATATGTTTCATGGTATATCCGGCGATGAGGCGTCGTGGATAGAGTCTGGACGCGCATTTCAGGTCTTCGACAACCTCATCAGTCAGGGTAAGATGAAGCCTATGCTGGTGGTGATGCCCGACTGCAATGTGCTTAATAAGATAGCTCCCAAACGGCGGACTAACTTGCTGCGTAATATGTTCAATTATCCCGCCTTGCAGCAGTGCCATTTCGAGCAGGCGTTTGTGCGTTTGGCACACGAGGTAGAGGAGTACTACGGCATCGACGACATCCACTATAGGTTTGTGGCAGGTCTGTCGTCGGGCGCCAAACAAGCCGCCAACATAGCACGCGACAACCCCCACATGTTTCAAGTGGTAGGACTCTTCTCGCCGGTGCTTGGTAAAGAGCAGCTACCCGATACCGCACAGATAGCACCTTTGACGCAGGCTCAGATCAACGATAAATGGCTGATGACGTATCAACAGCACCCCATGACCTACTACGTGGCTATTGGCAAAGGAGACTTGTTTTACGCCAACGGAAAGAACTTCTGCAAGCGACTCGACAAAAAAGGTGTAATGTACGAGAAGCTGGTCACCGATGGAGGACACACATGGAAGAGCTGGCGTACATACCTGGCTGAGTATATAATGTGGCTGAACGACAACTTCTAATCCATCTCCCGCGGATTCTTTGTACCCCACGGGTTCTTTGTCTCCCGCGGATTTTTTTTATTTCCCATGGATTCTTTGTACCCCACAGATTCTTTGTCTCCCACGGATTTTACGGATTTTATACGGATTGGACGGATTTGTTATCAACAGAGATATCAGAGAACGCTGAGACTATGTAAAAATCTGCTTAATCTGAAAAATCTGCTAAATCTGTGGTTCAATTCCATTCCGCGCATCCGTATATCTCCTTGCCGCGAGCAAGGGTGCTCGCGTTCCTGGTGGTGAAATTCCATTCCGCGTATCCGTCTATCTCCTTGCCGCGAGCAAGGGTGCTCGCGTTCCTGGTGGTGAATTTTCCGCCTCTTATTTCGCCCGAAAGGGTGTTTTTGTGGTGTTTCGGGCGAAAGTAGTGTATTATTATTTCGCCCGAAACGGGGTTTTTATGGCGTTTCGGGCGAAATAGCAAGAGTGAGACCACTACGCAACAACGCTATTTTATTTGTCGGCCTTGTGCGTCATACTCACTGCCGTCGGGTAGGATGATGACGATATGTCCGTTACGCAGTACCTTACGGGCACCATTTCCACCATTTTCACCATTTCCACCATTCTCACCATTCCCACCATTGATAAATATGTTCTCCACTCCGTCGCCTATCTTGTGGAAGTTGCAAATCAGAGTGAGGTTCTTCTCGATCACTATCTCGCGGGGGTTGTCAGTTGAGTTGTCTGACCAATGCGAGAACTCATATCCGGTGGCGGGCAGAGCTACGAGAACGGCAGTCGCGCCTTCCTCGTAAGTGCCTGTACCCTCTACTCGTCCACTCTCGTCGGGCGTTACATAGACGGTGATGGTATATTCTTTCTTCGGTGCCTCTTTCTGTTTGAATTCGGCGGTGTAGGTCTTGTCCTCAGTAACAACGACCTTACGCGGGTTGTCCTGTATGCCATCAGACCATTTGACAAATTCGTAGCCTTCGGCTGCTTCGGCTGCGATATGTATCTCGCTGTCTCGATCGTAAGTGCCGGCTCCGAACACTTGTCCGCCTTCGGCGGGCGAGGCTTGCAGGGTGATAGAGAACTGCTCGAGTGGCTTCTCGGCGAACAGCGGAGTGACGGTGGTGTCGCTCTCCACAAGCAGGTCATAAACATCGAATGTTACGCCGTTGTCCCAACCGATGAAGTAATAGCCTTCCTGAGGCTTGGCTTCAAGGTGTGCATACGTCAGATACTTATAAGAGCGACTATCAACGGTAGCGATGCCCATCTTGCTGTCGTAAGAGCCTATGGTTACGACGAAGGTCTTAGGCTCGAACTCAGCTGTGACGGTACTTGTTTCTCCTGCCTTGATGGTGTGTGGGTTGTCGGTAGAGCCATCTGATCACTTAATGAACTTGTAGCCTTTCTGAGCTTTAGCCGTTAGTGTTATCTCTGTGCCGTAAGGCTGAGTGAGCTCTTCCACATTAGTCTCGACAGAGCCCATCTGCTCGTCGTTGACGCCAACGGTCAGCGTCACCGTCTCTTTCTCGAACAGCGCCTTATAGGTGGCGTCGCCTGTGACCGTTATCTTACGCTCAGCGGGTAGCGTGGGGTCGTCAGCCCAAGCGCTGAACACATAGTGTGCAAGCGGTTTGGCTGTCAGTGTGGCTTCATCACCATATTTATATGTTCCGGCGCCTTCTACAATTCCGCCATCAGCATCATTAACTTCTGTGAGTATAGTGAACGAGCGGAGTTGGAGCTCAGCTTCCAAATGCACATTGCCATATACCTTGCCGCTCAGGGTGTTGGTCTTATTGCCCAACGCTATGCCGTCGCGCCATTCTTTGAGCTCGTAGCCGGGGTTGGGTATCAGGTTGATAGTGTAGTCGTCACCGTATGGATACTCACCCGTGCCGATTGCTACGGCTGCTCCCTCGGGTATGATAGTTACGCTCACATTGTAGGTGTTAGCAGCGAAGTTGGCTTCGATGACGGTATCCTGTGTCAGTGTGACGACGCGCGGGTTATCTACGGAGCCGTCCGACCAGCCGGAGAAGCTATAGTGCTCGTCGGCAGGTGTGGCGGTGAGGGTTATCTGCTCACCATAGAGATATGGCAGCTCTTCAGCTACGGAAGCACTACCTCTGTCGTTAGCGGACGAGCTAACAGAAGCTTTTATCTCGTTGAGGCGGAAGACAGCAACGATATTGAGTTCTTCTGTTATCGGGTCTTTCAGATAAGGACAAAGTTCGCCATTTATTTCTATCATTTCGATCTCTGCCTCCTTGCCATTGACCTCCCAATGGTCGAAAATGCCGGCATCATCAGGTATATACAGACTTTCGGTTTTGTACAAAGCCACTCTGTAGCCATAGCTATATAGGTAGGTAGATCTTGTCACTTTACCTGAGCCATACCTCTCTAACGCTGCATACTCAGGTTCGTTGACTGAGAAAGTAACACGCTACTTCTTTGGTTTGAAGTTGGCGGTATAGACCTTGTCGCCGACGGTGATGGTGCGCACCTCGTCGGTCGAGCCGTCGTCCCAGTCGATGAACTCATAGCCTGTGATGGGGTGAGCATAGATAGCTATTTCATCGCCGTATGAGGCTTTGTCGCCTTCTGCGATGCCGTATAGCTTGTAGTTATAGTCCTCCTTATCATAATAGTAATACAGACCGCCCATGCTGTTGTTATTACATTGCAGCACATTGCTCAGCGTCACCATCTCACCTACCACGGGTAAGGTGATGACGATGGTGTCGGTCTGAGCGTTCTTAAGGTCGCCGTTGTCGGCATAGTCGAACGACATAGTTGCCTCGGTGCAGCTCTCCGGTCCTTCGTCAGATGCGCACATACACGATGGGGCTTGGGGGATAACATTGCCTTTGGTGTCGCGCGGCATAGGTGTCTGATTGAAGTCGAAACGGAAATGCGGGTTAGCGGTGATTTCTATATTCGATATAGGCAGCAGGTAGGCTCCCTCGTATTCTATCGGGTACCAGCCTGACGGGTCTTTCGAGAAGGTAGCACCATCTGTTGTGCTGAAGCCGAAGCGGAAGTACTTCATGGTGTAACCGCCTGTCTTCTCGAAGGTGGCGCTAATCTGCAGGTCTTCGGTGAGAGTGAGAGTGCGTGGGTTCTCTGTGGAGCCGTCCGACCACTGCTTGAACGAGAAGAACTGAGCCGGCTCGGCGGTGAGGGTGGTCTTGTTGTCGCAGTCAGGATGTGTATAGATGATGTCGCCTTCGTGCCAGTCCACTGCAGGATAGATGGTTACAGAATATGGCGAGCGGGTGGAGTAGTTGGTGAAGGTCTTCCACTGTTCGTCAGCTTTGAAGAGCGGCATGGCGGTGCAACCGGTCCATATCATGATGTCGGTGGGCACGCCCGCGAAGGTGTTGGCTTCTATCTGCGGGATTTGAGTGAGCGACTCCATGTGCATCGAGCTGATGCCTGCATCTTTGAACGCTAAACTGCCCAACTGCGCGGGTGCATGCATGGTCAGCACCCCGCCTTTGATGCTATCGAAGGCGTTGTCGCCCACTTTGGTCATGGCAGCGCCTAAGGTGACGCTACCGAACGAGACGCACCCTTTGAAGGCTCTGGCTCCTATAGTCTGTAGCGCATCGCCCATGTTCAAGCCGATAAGGCTCTTGCAGGCCTCGAAAGCGCTTTCACCGATAGTGGTGAGTGTCTTGCTCATGGAGACAGTTCGTAGAATGGAGTCACCGGCAAAGGAGCAGGCACCGATGTTCTCTGCTGCCATGAAAGTGGCGTCACGTAGTGAGTCGGCATGTGCGAGGGCGTAGTCAGCGATGGCAACGGAAGAGGAGTCGCGCAGAGTCTTGATGTCGGAGCAATAGAGTGACCATTTACCGATAGACTTAACCGATTTAGGCAGACGGAGAGTTTCGCGGTGAGTCTTGAGTCCCGCGAGGAGGAAGTCAGGGATGGTCTCGACACCGTCGCCGATGACAATATCATATTTTGTTTGCAGCATCTGTTCACTATAGCCGCTGAACTGCTCATAGTAGTCGAGTTTGTTGACCACTTGGTTGAGCTCTTGAACACCCCACGGGTTAAGTTCCCACGGTTTGGTTACCTGCTCAGGCGTGTTGAGCAGAGTCTGGTCGGTATATTCGGTATTGGGAGTGAAAGTGGCGTCCTTGGCTTTGTAGTATATACGCATCTGTGTGCCACCGAGTTGTTGAGCGTCTTTGAGCAAGTCGCGTCCTAACTTCTTCACGGTAGATGGGATGGTGATAGACGTTACCATTGTTCCCATAAACATAGAATCCGGTATAGTCTCTACACCCTCACGCACATTGACAGTCGAGAGATAGACGCAACCTAAGAAGGGGTTGCCGGTCTTGAGGTTCTTGCAGTTGTAGTTGACACCCGACATCATCGTTGGTAAGGCAACTCTGCCGATATACTCCAAGCTTTCAGGCAGCTCGAGTGTACCTTTGAATGCTGTTAATACGAATGCTCCCTCGCTTATCGTTTTGAGTTTTGAGTCCGTTGGAATCTTTATGTCGGTTAGCTTAAGGTTCGAACCGAAGGCAAACTTACCGATATATTCGCATGCAGTAGGAATAGTCAGTGTGCTGATGTTAGTAGAATTGAAAGCTTTGTCACCTATGCGTTTGGTCTTCGAAGAAAATTCGACCGAGGTCAGTTTCAGTTTCTCGCATAGGTTGTCGGGGATACTCTCGCAGTATTTATCTACATATACAAAACTAACCGATGTGGCATTTGGAAAGATATTTTTTAGTGGTTCTCCTTTATATGCACTACTGAGCCATGTGATGTTAGTTATCTTGTTGTTCTTGATAAAGCCGGACATGTCGTCGTTGCATGTTTTGAAGGCATTATCTGCGATAGAGACGAGTGCCGGTCCGACATATATGCTGCCGTCTGTAGTGGTCTTACTATCGAACGCGAAAGCACCATAGCCTATTTCTGTTACCTTGTCAGGTATGACTAACGATGCTATAGAGTTACCGCGGAAAGCATAGTGGTGTATTCCCGTAGTCTTGCTCGACAAATTGAGGTATTTGATAGGGCAGCGGTCGAACATAGCTGCCGGTATGATATTTTTTATAGTAGTGCTCTCCGATGCCTCAGTCTCTTTACCGTTGGTTATGGTTCTGGCATGCTCGTGGCCGTTCCAATCTTGCTTGATAGCACTGAAGTCAGCGTAAGTGATAGGGCTACCGGCGAAAGCGTCTTCCCAAAAACCATACACACCATCGTTGAAGACCACTGACTTCAACTGTGTGTTTTGGAAGGCATATCTGCATATCACCACCGACGATAGAGTCGTTCCTTTTGCGAACTTGACCGACTGCAGTTTGGAGTTCTCGAAGGCATGTTCGCCGGCAGTGAGGATGGAGTAGGGCACTGAGGTGATAGCCGAGTTCTCGAACGCCCTCTCGCCTATAACTGCATCTTCGGTTGCCTCAGCTGTGAAGGTCGTGAGCGCTGTGGTGTTGCTAAAGAATCTCTTGGGAACATGGTTGCTTGCCGAACCCTTGTAGTTGATGGTGGTGATATGGTTATTAAGTATGGTCCATGGCCAGTCGTATTTAAACAACTTGCGTGTGAGCTCGACATCGTCGTTGTAGATGGTGAGTGTGTTGAAAGCATCGCAGCCTTCAATCATTGCAGGATATTCTTTGTCTTGAACAGCCTCCATGATATCTGCCACATTGATTTTGTCGAAGATGAGGTGGCGGAGCGACTTGCAGTTGCGGAAGGCATCGCCATGAAGCTTCTCAGGCACATAACCAAGGAAACTGACGCTCTCGACATTGGTATTCTCGAAAGCACTTACGCCCAACTCTTTCACTGCTTTGAGCCATCCTTTGGCATTCTGTGGTTTGTTCACTCCATCGAAAACGAGGTTGGTCTCCGGCAGTTTGGCATCGAGGAAAGCGTAGTCGCCTATTCGCTCCAAAGCATCGAACGCATTGTCGTTGATAGCGAAACCTTTGAGCGAGGTGCAACCTTTGAAAGCCAGATTGTCGATATTAGCCACATGGTCGATTAGCACATACCGCAGATTCTCGCAGCCGGCGAAAGCACTCTTACCGATAGTGGACTTGATGTTCATGTAGTCTTCGTTGTGATACTTGAGCGTAAAAGTCATGAGGTTCTTATGACCTATGAACATTTGTGCAGGGATATCGTTTTGTATAGAGCTATGGAAAAACACAGCCTGAAGCTTTGAGCACTGATTAAGCAGATCGCTACTGTTGTTGGCAATATTGAAGTTAGGTGCTTCGATGCTCAGTGTAGTAAGTTTGTCGGGCTTAATAAGGTTTGTAGGAATTCGTGTCAATCCGTTGGGTACATTGTAATTTTCGTCAAGGAAAGTCTCTTTCAGATATAGTTTCTCGAGCGAGTCGAAGTCCTTGAGATCGGCTTTTGAGAGTATTTCCGTACCATTATGACGAGTCCAATAGCTGATGTCGGCATGCAGCTCTTTTACCTTTTCCTGCCCGTAGGGCTCTTGTCCATCGATAAGTCCGATGACGCGGAACAAACAGTACATTGACCGGTAATTATATTTGTTCATCTTCTCGGTGCGGGCAAATACTTTCAGTTTTACGAACTGTGGTATCACCACTTTGCCGTCTTCACCGGGTTCGAATCCAATGACATAACATACCGGTATGCTGTCGCACACGAGTCCGTATTTCTCGTCTTCGTAGCAGAGTCGCTGATTGCTGACAATCTGATGTTCGGTTTCTAATGCTTGATAGTTAAAATTGGCCCCCAGAATCTTGTCGTAGCGATAGACAACACCGTCGATAGGATCAGAATTGACCCATTCGTTCGTTTGAACGGCACCGGCTGTTCCGACAAAGGAAAGCATCAGGATAGAGATAAAGAGGAGTTTTTTCATAAGTGTATGTTTTAAGGGTACTTCTAAAAATTGATTTATATTGATTTCGAGTTTTTTCTTAGGCAGATTGCCGGCTTGAGCAAGGGAGCAATGCGGGCATTGTGACCGAGTGAAAGTCAGCAAGATGCCAAGAAAAAACCGAAAGCAAATAAAAGTTTATATCTATTCTTTTTTCGGAGGGCAAACTAATAAACGGTGAATTCTTAGAAGTGCCCTTAAATATTATTTTCTCAGTGTCAACAAAATAAAAGCGGCAATCCGCTACGCATATCGGATTACCGCTTTGTGAGAGAAATGAATAAAATTAGTTGAAAAGCTATAAGAGGTTAATAAGTCTTCAATGCTGATCGCAATCTCTCTGAAATGCAGGCGTTTAAATTACTTATACTACACTTTTCCATCAAAATACGCAAGCAAAAACTACACTTTTCTATAAAATTCAGTAGGTAAAAACTACACTTTTCCATGAAAATTAGCAGGCAAAAACTACACTTTTCCATAAAAAGGTGTTTTTTACGGTAATCCGATATATCAAAGACCACTGCGCTGTTAGGGGTTAGACCGCTGTACTATTAGAAGTTAGATTACATCGTTGTTAGAAGCATAGTGCCGAGCCAACGGCACTATGCCTATGAAATTGATAAATATTTTGATTAAAAAGTCTTCAACTGTCACAGAGCCTTGCCTGCGGCATCGAATTCGCGGCCGTCGGGCAGGATGATGACGATATGTCCGTCGCGGAGCACTTTCTTCGGCACCGTACCGTTGAGCAGTGAACCTTCCACATCCTCAACGCCTTCGCCTATCTTGTGGAAATTGCAGATCAGAGTCAGGTTCTTGTTAACGACTATTTCTCGTGGGTTATCGGTGTTGCCGTCTGACCACTCACGGAACTCATAACCCTCGGCAGGCAGAGCGACGAGTGTGGCTGTCTCGCCCTCTTTATAAGTGCCTGCACCTTCAACGGTTCCCGAGCCTTTCGGTGTCACATAGACACTGATGGTGAACTCGTCGGGCTTGATTGTCACCTTGTCGAAGTTGGCAATCAGCGTGAGGTCTTTCTCCACGACTATATCGTGAGGATTGTCGGTTGAGCCGTCGGACCAGTTCTTGAACTCATAGCCTTCGGCAGCTATTGCAACAAGAGTGGCAGTAGCACCTTTCTTGTATGTTCCGGCGCCGATCACCTGACCGCCCTCTGCGGGGTTGGCAACGATGGTTATGGTGAATTCGTCAGGTTCGACGGTCTTTTTCTTGAAGCTGGCAATCAGCGTCAGGTTCTCAGTGACGGTTATAGTGCGCGGGTTGTCGGTGTTGCCGTCTGACCATTGCAGGAACTCATATCCTTCGGCAGGCAGAGCGACGAGTGTGGCGGTCTTGCCTTCTTCATACTTGCCTGCACCCTCAACGGTTCCCGAGCCTTCGGGAGCTACGTAAACGGTGATGGTGTATTCGGGTTTCGGAGCCTGCTGCTTCTCGAACAGAGCGGTGTAGGTGGCGTCGGCAGTAACCTTCACTTTGCGGATAGCGTTCTTGTCGCCGTCTTCTTTCCACTCAACGAAGTTATAGCCTGTGTTGGCTGATGCAACCAACTGTGCTTCCTCGCCTTCTTTATAGGTTCCGCTGCCAATCACTTGTCCGCCTTCGGCAGGTGAAGCTACAACGGTGAGGGTATATTCCTTTATCGGTATAAGCTCGAAGTTGGCGGTAACCGAAACATCTTCTTTTGCAGTGAACACAAGCGGGTTGTCGGTAGAGCCGTTGCTCCAGCCCGTAAATTGATACCCGTTGTTAGCCTTTGCGGTAAGTGTGACTGTCGAGCCGTGCTCGTATGAGCCTGCACCCGAAACCGAACCCATCTTCTCGTCGTTGACGGCAGCAGAGATGGTGTAATGCTTGAGTTGCAGTACGCACTCGATATTGATATTGCCATATACCTTGCCTGAGAGAGTGTTGGATGTCTCGTCGAGTTTAATGCCATCGCGCCACTCCTTGAGTTCGTATCCCTCCGTGGGTTCGAGCGTCAGGGTGTAGTCGGTGTAGTAGTCATAGTCGCCTTGCCCTTTCACCACTCCGGCTCCGGCAGGAATGACGGTTGCACTAACGGTGTATTTGTTGACATTGAAGACAATCTCCACGTCGTGGTTGGCGTCAATATTCTCAAACGAGAGCGTTTGGGTCGTACGGAAGTTGTTCTCGTCGAACAGCCACATGGAGAAGGTGTAGTGGTCTTTGTCTTTGAGTTCGAAGGAGAGTGTGGCGTTGTCACCCTCGCCGTAACGTCCTGCGCCGGTTATCTCGACGAGCGACGGGTCGATGCCCTTTACGGTGACGGAGATGTCAAAGCTGTCTTTCTCAAACACGGCGCGGAAGATGTTCTGCATGGCACCGTCAAATGATAAGCCAAGTGCTTCGGTGGTATAGCTTGCCTCATTGGACACTTCTTCCCAATCGGAAGCTATCATTGCTCCGTTGTACAGCCACCTCTCCCATCTGACGAAACGGCAGTTCTCGGCAGGCTCGGCAACGACGGTAATATCTCCGCCCACCATGACGGTTAACTCGGTCTCCGACTCATAACCGCCGGTGCGATGCTGTTCCGGCACATTCAGACTGACGCTACCAAATGCCTCCTGACCCTCCTTAACCGTTACTTGTACATAGTCGTCTCTCATCGGCACCGGCCATAGGGAATAATCGAGCTGCGAAGAAACATACGTTCCCCATCCTTCGGCTTTTTCGTAATTGTTCCTTGCTGTGTACCACGGTGTGAAAGATCCGTTTACACCCTCAAAAGCGTCCTTACCGAGTGTCGGCGGATTCCATGCGTATATGTAAGTATTCTGTATGTTCTTGCATCCTTCAAAAGCACGGGCACCTATCTCCTTTATACTTGCGGGAAGAGTCAGGCTCGCCAATGTGGTCATGTGGAACGCGTCTTCGGGAATGGCGGTCACGCCCTCGGGGATAACGGCTTCCTGTAGCGGTTCGTCGCTTCCTGAGAGATAGAGATTGACCTCATGCGGGACATAGATTTCATTAATGAAGTCAGGAATGGTTGCCGATAGGTTTTCCATCAGCCACGGGCGGCTCTTGGAGAGCCATTCGTTCATATCGCCGCCGAACCGGATGTCGGTCACGAACGCGAAACCGAGTACCATCTTTTCTTCATCGGAGAGTTCATCTATTGTTAATCCGTTCAAAGACGACATATCAAATTCCACGTCGCCCATGCCTGCGGGTATGTTTACTGTAGTGAGGAACAGGCAAGAGCCGAACGCACTGATCTCAATGTAGTTGAGACTCTTGGGGAGTGTGACCTCCTTGAGCCCGCTCCCTGCGAACGCGCCGGGTGCAATGGCGGTGACGCTGTTGGGTAGCACAAGCGTTTGCAGTGCTCCACAACTGAAGAATGCCTCAAATCCTATACCAAGCAGCCCCTCAGGAAGATTCAGGGATTCCAGATTTTCACAGAAGGAGAATGCTTCTTTGGGAATGACGGTGAGGCCCTTGGGCAGTGTGAGCGTTTCAATACCGCTGTACGCGAAACACTCGTCACCCAGTTCGGTGATATTGTCCGGCAGGTTGGCTGCCTCTAATTTCTTACATTCATAGAAAGCGCGGTCTTCTATTTTGGTCAGTGTCGAGGGGAAGGTGACGGTCTTGATTTGTACGGCATTGGCGAAAGCATAAGGTTTAAGCTCGGTAGTGCCATTCGGGATAACCAGATCCACAATGTCCTTGCCGTCGATATTGAGGTATCCGCCGTCGGAGGTGTAATTCGTCCACGCACCCATTATCCATTCGTTGTCGCGTGCGAGCCATTCTTGCATCGTGCCGGGGAACACCAAACGTACTATACGGAACACCGATGCCCATTGTCCCTCTTCGTTTTCCTTCACTGTTTCCACATTCTCTCCTATCTGCTTGGGCATGGTGACGGTGTTGCACTGGTCGAAGGCGCGGTAACCCACTTTCTTGAGGCTCTTGGGGAGTGTCACGTCCAATTGGCGGCAGTGGAAGAACGCGTAGTCGCCTATCTCCTCTATCGTCTCGGGCAGTTCCATCGTAGTCAGTTTTTCGCACATCCAAAAAGCATGATCTCCGACGGACTCTATTCCCTCGGTTATGGTAGGGAAGGTGACTTCTGTCAGTTTTCCGCAGCCCCAGAACATACCATCCGAAATCTCCTTCAGACCGGAGATTCCGCTCAGAGAGGCAGAGGTCAGGGCGGTGAATTCTTTGAAAGCACCTTTCGGCAGTTTGTCGCACGGATACATTACATCTTCCTGCAATTCGACGCGGGTAATTATGTCTTTAAACGGCATCCACGGCAGGTCTTCGCTTTCCAGTGACGAGAGGTCGCCGGAGCAAGTTGCTTGCAGAATCACGCCTCCTTCACAGCTCTCTTGAAGCCGCCAAGAGGAGTAATCGCCCGGTCCGAAATACTGCCAATCGGAAGGTGCATAGGTAAGCGTTACCTCGCCCATATAACGGTTGGGGGATGTCAGTGTGGCGTTACATTTATACAGACCTGCCTGAACACCATTTAAATAGAAGCCCAACCCCTGCGGATTAGTGACATAATTGCGTTCATCATACGTATTGAGGCGTCCAAGACCGGAGACTACAATATTGCCATCGAAAACATCTCCTTTCTTTTCGGTATTGGTAAAGGCAAAATGGTAATCGCCATAGCCTAAATCGACATACGAAGGATTCAGAGAGCCCATGGAGAATATATAATTGGAAGCATGGCTGATATCGAAATTCAGTTTGTGCAGTTTGCCGCTGAGTTCCATCAAATCAAGCGTATTCAGATGTAAATGCGTTTCTACCAAACTAAAAACGTCCGCATTCGTAGTCTCCGTTGTTCCGTTGATGGTAAGCGTCAAATCCTCCTTAGTGCTGTTGTTGGCAAGGTAAACTTCCATCGGGTCTGAACCCTCTTTACCGTTGAAACGGAACAACGCCTTTTTGTCTTCAAGACCATGGTTGATTTCAAGGCTTTCATCGAAGCCGATTAAAACAAAATAGGATTCATTACTCTTAAAGTCGATAAGCGATACGTCACTTGGTACATCGAGACGTTGGTTAGGAAAACTGCCGAAGCTGATTTGCAGCACCTTTCCAGCAATATCCTGCTCGATAGTGATGTTACCAACTTTGGAAATGCCATCTTTCAGTTCCAGCGATGCCCCCAACACAGACAGGCTTGTATAAGGAGTGGCGGCGAACAGCCTACCGGTTACTAACATGGTTGCTAAAGCAACCCAAAATAAGAATTTCTGTTTCATAGGAATTATAAATTAAAAATTATACATTATCTTTCAGATTTTTGATTGCTCATTTTTCAGGCATTTGAGCATCATCTCGTATGCAAGTTAGAGGTATCACCTATAAATCACCTATGCAACTGCCGGTCAATGCCTGTTTTTTTTGTGACAGCACGGCAAACCAATGCCGTACTGCCTTTGCATTTCCCTTTCTCCCTCCCTAAAGGGAAGGGTCCGGGTGAGGTTATTACTTCACTTGTTGTCCTTGAACGGTGTAGATTTTGCCGTCACGGAGGATATAGAGCACGCCGTCACGGAGCACCTTTGTACATTGTACCTTGCCGCTTTGTACATCGTTGATTCCCGTAGTCGCCTTGAACTTAGCGCAGAGACGGAGCATGTACTCGGACTCGGAGTGGTAGTTCTCCAGCGAACCGCCGCCCATGTTCACGGGGTACTCGTTGTAGGTCATATCTCCTAACTCGGGATCCCAGCCCATCGGCTGACGCTCGATAAGCATCTCGGGCAGGATGGTCACTTCGCGGGTGGCTTCCTTGTTGCCGTCCTCCCATTGGTCGAAGACGTAACCTTCGTTGGCAACTGCGGTGAGGGTGATGTCGTTGCCTAAGAGTTGGTGAACGTCGTCAATCTCAACCATACCATTGCCGTCGGTGCACATCTCAACGGTAACAGGTATCGGTTTGAGAGTAAACTGAGCTTTCAGGTTCTCGTCGAACATAGGTTTGAGTTCAGGTTCTACAGGTGAGCCGGGAATCCATTCTCCTGTCTCAGGGTCAGTGTAGCCGCCTTCTTCGCCGCCGCCTGCATCAAATGTGTAGTTGATGCTCACACAGAGTGTGGTAGGTGCAGTCTCGATGTCGCAGATATACGGTGCTTCCATCATATCGCCGGTTTGGTAGTCCCAGTCGTTGAATTCATACCAGCCGTTGAGCTCTTTGGGAGTCAGTTTTGCCATTTCACCCATAGGGAATCTCTGGTTGTTACGGTTATGTCCGTATTGGTTGGTTATCTCAAGATAGCCTGCCCCCTCAGGTTGAACGGTGAAGTTGGTGGTGTGGAAATCTTCATCAGAAGCTGCTATGGCATAAAGCCATGAATCAGTATATTCGTTCAGGTTGAATGTACGAGGGTTGTCGGTATTACCATCGTTCCAATAAAGGAAGGTGCAGCCTTCGTATGGCACTGCCTTAACCACGAACACTCCTTCGCAGTCGAGGTCTTGCACTATCTCCATTGTCGATTTTGTGCACCAGAAGTTATCCATGTTCGACGGGTACTTGTAATTATTGTCGGCAGCCGAGATGTTGGAGCATACGGCTTTCCAATTAGCGTTCGACTGCAGCTCGCTTATTATCGTGCAGCTACCTTTGATAGTCTTTACGTTGCATCCTGTGAACGAGTTAGACTGAATGGTCGGAACGACCTTGGATATATTGATAGTCTCAAGTTTGGCGTCGTTGGCAAAGGCGCGTGCACCGATGGTTTGTACGCCGGCGAAGGTAGCGATAGAGAGTTTGGCATTGTCAGCAAAAGCCTCTTCACCGATAGTGGTAAGGTTAGCCATTGCTCCGAGGTCGTGCAGGTACATCAGTTTGGTGTTGGCAAAACCGCGTTTGCCAATGGTCTTAAGGGCGGGTAACTCGAAGCCCGGGAAGTTAGATGCCTCGAAAGCAGATGTCCCCACTTCTGTCAGGTTGGGGAATTTGTTCGGACCATAGCTGTCCCACAAGCTTGTGCAACCATAGAATGCTGCTGAGCCGACCGACTTGATGCTTGACAGCTCTGTCAGACCGTTTTTGTCGGTGAGGCGCTGCAAACCGCCGAAGTTGTAGAACAAGGAGTCAGGAATAACATTCAGGTCGGGTCTGATATAGAACTTCTCTATATTCTGACGGCCTGTGCTTGATTGTGTAAAGAACAAGTTGGCATAGCTTCCGCCAACTGCAGCGCGTGTTACAGATGTGGTGTTGAAGAGAATCTCTTTCACCTTTGTGCATCCATTGAGCAGCAGTCCGCCCATCGATGTTACGGACTGAGGCACATAGAACGAGTTGATACTTGTCATACCAAACGCTTCTTTTCCTATCGTCTTCAGGTTGGTGTGAGTAGCAGAGATAGGGCATGTGGTGAGCTTAGTGCAGCCATAGAAAGCATCTTCGTAGATATATCTGATGGAAGAAGGCAATTTAATGGAAGTCAGACTCTCGCAACCCCAGAAAGCACCTGTGCCTATTGAGGTTACGTAGTTAGGAATAGTGACGGATGTCAGATTGGTCATGTAGCCGCATATATAATTAGGCAGGTACTTGGTTGGTACCACTTGTGTAGAGGTTGACTCAATCTTGAACGATGTGACAACATCGGCAATGCTTGAGAAGAATCCGGTGGAAACATCTGTCGGCTCTGAAGCATAATTATAGAAGCCGCCGCGATAAATAACAGAAGTAACTTTAGAGCAAAATCTGAAAGCTCTCCAGTGAATAAAACCTGCCACACTTATCGATTTGAGTTTAGAGCAACCTGAGAAGGCATCCTTGCCGATACCCATTTGCTCCTTGGTCGTATTTGACAAATGATCCCAAATGTCAGCCGGCGTCTCTACAGATATAAGAGCAGTGAAATCCTTGAATAGTTCCATAGGAACGCTACTATAGAGCGTAATAGATTGCACTGTACTCTTCATTGATTCAAAAGGATTATTGCCACTTCGTTGCTGAGTGTAGTCCAGCCCCGAGATGCCGTACCAATACAAATTTTTTACCCCTGTGCAACCTTCGAAGGCATTATCGTAGAAACTACCGGCGACGCGCAGCGATGTCATGCTTGAGCAGTTCCTGAAAGCTCCTGAACCTACATTATAGCCCTCTGCCATCGGTACTAACCATTGCGTCAAAGCCGTGCAACCGTCGAAAGCAAGCGTAAACACGGTGCGAATGCCAACAGAGAAGGGACATTTGCTTGTAGTAAGAGAAAAATACCTCAGCGACGTACAACCTTGAAAAGCATAGCTTCTGATGATAAATTCAGCCTTATACGAGCTGAAAGAGCTGTAGCTGTCGGAACTTTCAAAAGTGAAATTTACCGAAGTCAGCTGTTTATGGTCCTTAAAGGCGCTTTCAGCGATTTCACGAACAATAAACTTACGACCATTGGCATCAGTAATCATTGCAGGTATATCAATATCACCTGAGACATTAGTGCCGGCAAGTCCTTGAGTTGTGGTAAGGTTGCTGACAGACAGCAGTCCCGGAACAGATGAGGTTGGCATAGCTATCACCGTACCTGTGATGTAACCTTTGTAAGAAGGTGAAGCTTCTGACAAATCTTTATAGACACGAATAGAGCATGTCTTGTTTACTGCCGACAAGTTTTCCGTTACCTTTTCGGCACTTGCCGTAACTGTTGCGCCAAGCAGCATCACCGCTGCTAAAGCGAAATGTAATAGAAGTTTTTTCATGTTGTGTGTGTTTTGTTTGTTAATTGAATATTTGTTAATAAAAAAGTTGCATAACAAAAAGCGGCAATCCGCTATGCATATCGGATTACCGCTTGTTAGTCTTTCTTGTAAAAACTACGTTACTTGTTATGGCAAGAAAAGGTCGTCCATTTTAACTTGTGATTGAACAATACCACTATGACTGTTTTGTTTTACTCCATACGTGGTTATCATCGTTAGTTGTAGGGCATCGCGCGTTTTGGTTGCTTCGCGGAATGTTCCCATCTTATTGCGTAGTTGCATCTCGTAATCTGCATCTATAGTGAACTCGTTTTGTGAGAATTTCATCTCACAGATATTTATGATACGGTCACGTCGGGCGATAAGCATATCAATCTGAGCTCCGCGTGTGGTAGAACCATTCTCGGGTTTACTATACCATGCCGATTGCTCACTCATCACACCATTTATTCCTATTGCTCGCTTTATTTGCGTGAGATGGTCTTTACATACTTGCTCAAACATAATACCTGCCCATGCACGGCGTGCAGGATGGTCGATAGTTAGTGTCCAGAAATGCTCGTCACGCCCGTAGTATTGCTTGATAAAGCGAAAATAGAACATGGTGAAATAGTCAGAGAGCTGATACGTAACCCCGTTCTTTTTCTTTCCGAAGTAGTTATAACCCCGTATGATGTTGCAATTAACCAAGTCGCGTAGGGCTTTTGTTAGTTGACCATTATTACCCACATTAGCAGCTAAGCTTATCTGCTCTCGTGTAAGCCCTATTGTCTTTGAAGAAAGAGCTTCTACAAGTTTGATGTAGTAAGCTGAATTGTCGAAAAGGGTTTGATAGAGGTGCTCAAATTCATCTTTCAGACTTCCGTTTTTCTTAAAAAACAGCTCATCTATATTTGCAGTATAGCTCAGATGCGTATCCAATTGTTTCAGGTAGTAAGGAATGCCACCCATCAGCATATAACACTCTGTGATGTCATATCTGCTCCAGTTGATGCCCTTCGACAATAAGTATAGCTCTGTCTCATACAGAGTAAACGGTAATAAATACATCTGGCATGTCACTCGATTGAAGAGTCCGCCTTTGTCTGCCAACAAACGGTTGGTAATCCAAGAGGTGGCGCTTCCGCAGACGATAAGCATTATATCCGATTGTGATGCTGCCCAACCATTCCAAAACCACTCTAAGGCAGCAATAAAATCCGAACCGGTAGTGTCGAACCATGAAACCTCATCAATAAACACGACTTTTCGAGTAAGAGGACATGCTTGTAAACATTTCTTAAGTGTTGCAAATGCCTCAAGCCAAGTGTTGAACGACGGCATCTCTATCTCGAAATACTCGCTCAATGCCATAGCGAACTGCGATAGCTGAACCTGCTGAGGTTGCCGGTACATGCCGGTCGTAAGGAAAGCAAAACGATTGTCAAAATGCTGCCGTATGAGGTATGTCTTCCCTACACGCCGCCTGCCATATACAACCAAAAACTCCGGCGAATTAGAGTTGTAAAGCCTCTCTAATCGCTGTTTCTCTGTGTCTCTGCCGATGATTTCCATAATTTTATAGGTGCTATTACGAGAATAAATATATTATTCTCAGTTCGTTGTGTGTTATTATGTTTGAGTGAGCTATAGAGATGCCCCCCTAATTAAACGCTGCAAAGATACAATAAAAAATATGTATACACAAGCCTTTTTTGTCTAAAACTTGATTTATTTTGCAGTTTTAGACGAGTGTGGTTGCTGTGTTTTGTCTAAAAGTTGAATTTTTCGGCTATTTTAGACAAATATCATCTTTGTATAGTAGGAAACTTGCGGTAATCCAATATGTCAAAGAGCAATTTCTTGGAGCATTGCGGCAACCCAATGCCGCAATGCCGTTAGTATCTGACTATTTAGTCTTGGGCCCCGGTTTCTGGCTCCAGACTCAGGGGATTGGGTGCCTATTTCACTTCTGCGCCGAGTACGTTGTAGCGTTTGTCGCCGCGGATGATATAAACTGCACCGTCGCGTAACTCTTTGCGCACGCCTTCACGGGTGCCTGAAATATCCTCTAAAGCATCTTCCAAATAGCTTTCAACTGTAACTTGGTCGTTGGCAACCAACAGCCCGTTGGCAGCCACACCGCGAAGCTCTGCCGAGAAGGCAGCCTCCTGAGGATAACTGATGCGAGCGTGGTCAAACTCCATTTGAGCGATGTTGCTATATACCTCTTGCTCTGCTGTAATAGCAACATCGGTATAGTTGAACTTGACGGTGGCGTTTGTGTTGGCACTAACGCCATGAACACCTTTCTTAAACTGAGCGGCAGTAAGGTCAAGATTCGACTCGAATGACAATGTTGTACCCGTCTCAAGTACTGCAAAAGAGTCGTCATAACTACCATCGGAACCATAAACATAGATTGTCGGTTCTGCGTACTGCCCCGAGATGGTTACATTGCCGTTTTGCAAATGTAAAAAGTCGGTCTTCGCCCAACCTGAGTTGTTGATGATGTTGCCACCTCTTACTGCTATATTCAAGTCGCCTGTAACACGGAGGAAAGGTTCACCTGCTCCATACTCAATAGTTGAGGCGGAGAAAGAGATATTATTGAATACCAACTCTTTGGTTTCAGGGAAGTACTCAATATTAAAATAGCCCTCATCCACTCCGTTTGCTCCAATTGCTTCATGCAGATTTTGATAATTGAACGAGTTAACTTCGCGTCCGGCAATAGTGAACGGGATATCCATCGGTTCGGGTGTTGCATAGCGCACAACCGTAGCCCATGACAGTTCGTCGGGGTTATACGGATAAGCCAACTTAACTCCTGAACCTAATTTAAGTCCTCCGTTCTCGTTGTTACTATTAAGCTTAATCGCAGCATCATCGCCCGAGAACAGAGCATCGGCGTAGTCGTATATACGAAGCACATCAGGGTCATTGCTCTCAGTCTTCACTCTCAGACCATAATCACCGAAAGCCTCTATCTTAGCCTCTTCTTTTATTAAGAGTCCATTTTGGTCGATACTGATAGCATCAGCGTAGTTGGAAGTTATGCGGAGTGAACCGTCGCCGCAGATTGTGGTACCTAATGCAGCTGCTATACCGGCAGCTCCGTTGGTGGAGATGCTATTCTGACCAATGAGCTTGATGACGCAGAACGGATTGAAGACGATAATGCCTGCCGTACCGGGTGTAGTAGAGATGTCAGCATTGTCCAGAACCAAAGTATCTACATTCACAATACCTTCTACTTTCACAAACGTAGCCTTACCTGATTTGAGATTGCTGAACTGATAGTTGCCTGAAGTAGCAACTTCACCGTTCACAGCTACACTTGCGTTCTCGTCATCTTTCACGCGACTGAATGTAACCACTTTAGCAGCTATACCACTATAGTAGTAGTTCTTCTTTTGTGCGTCAAAAGCATATAGATGAGCATTGTCGTTTGTGAGCTTGGCGGCTATCACGTTCATCTGATTAACATATAATGCCATGTTTAGGTCGTCCGACCCTGATACAGGCTGAATGTCGATGTCAGAAAACATGATGTCCACTTTGTCAACACCTTCTACGGCATAGCCGTTTTTACCTGCCGGGTGAGAGTATAGTATTTTAACATCAGAGTTGACTATCTGTAAGCTGTTTTGAACCATGTCAGCACCATCTTTGCGTTTGATAGCTGATTGGTCTGAAGTTACTTCGAGCGACGAATTTAGGATATGAAGCGAACTTCTCTCCATCTCAACGGGAGCAGCTGCAGAAGAGATAAGATTTAGTTTTCCACTGCCGGTGATAATCGTATTTGCATCTTTCAGTTTCAGTGCTATACCAGCACCATGAATTAAGTTGGTTCCTTTCAGAATGATAGAAATGGATGAGAAATCGAGGTCGATTCCAGCAACAGAATTGTCAATACTATTAGAAAGCACGAGGTCTTCTAATATCAGAGCGTTGCTTTCTTCGGAAAAAGTGATGTTGCCGCTAACACTCAACCCTTTTTTCTGTATCTCCTCCACAAGAGAGTTCTTGTTTTCAGAGGTAACCTGCACACCGGCTATGCGGATATCATAGTCGGTTGCAAATGCACTTGTTGCCAACAAGGTGGCAGCAAGAAAAAAGTAAAACTTTTTCATACTCAATGTTGTTTGTTAAGTTAATAAAATATGATGTTAATTAAATTTTTTTTCGATATTTCGGGATATCGGTGTTCCGTGGTCCCGAAGTTCCAATATTTCGGTATTCCGGTTAAATCATCTCACGATTATTACGTCATCGCCGTCGGGCAGCATGGTGTTGCGCTCGATACACTGCAGCTTTACATCGTGGTCGGGCATGGTGAAGTAGATGATGAAGCCTTTGCTTCTCTCGTAGTCGGGTCGGATCTGCGTGCCGTCGAGAATAAAGGTGTAATCGGTGTCGGTGGCAATCATAGGGTAGTAGAGTACCACCTGCTCGCCGGCGCGGTATTGTGTGCGTACGCGCTTAGGCTCTTTGTTTCGGTCGTAGGGCTCGTTGAGATAGGCATACGCCTGTCCGCTGAAATCTACCGTGTACATCTGCGCTTCGTCCTTGCTCTCTGCTCCTTGCTCTTTGTTCTCATCCACTTCCATGAGGTTCTGTTTGGTGTAGCTGAGCGTCACATCGTGGTCGGGCATGAGAAAACTAATGATATACCCGTGCTCGTGGTCGTATCGGTGGTTGAGTCGCTCGCCGTCTAAGTAAAACTCATAGCGAGTGTCGGAGGCAACCGCCTCGAAGCAGATCGTCACGGTGTCGCCCTTCGCCGCTTTCTTAGGTGCCTTGCCGTGAATAAGGGTGGTGAATAACTCTTGCTTGCCATCGTAGTCGATACGGTAAGCTTTCTGTCTGTTGCAAGCCTCGGAGCCTGCAGAGATAAGTGCTGCCATAATAAGAATAAGTATGCGTTGCATTGGTTAACTTAGTTTTGTATGAACAAAGGTCGGTTTCGACCACTTCTAAAATATGCCCTTAATAGTAAAAGCGGTAACCCGCTGTATATCGGATTACCGCTTGTTGATGGTGTGTCAATATTGACAAATGACTTAATCGCCTAATATGTTAGTACAAGAATCCAAACAGCCATAGAGGTATTCGATTCTTGAAGCCATACTCAGTATTATCTACTGCCAGATAGCTATTCGACAGGTCTTTTATTTGTGTAAAATCTTTTCCTTCTCCTCCTACTTCGAATACATACTTGTCATCGACAATAAAATCACCTTTCTGTGGCATTAAGACGCTATGAGTGTTCCTGAGCTGATTATAAAAGAATGTCTCTCGCAAGGTACCTTTGTTAGTTTTTCTATTCAGAGCATACATCAGATTGGTGTTGTTAAGATAAATCTTATCGGGTCGTGACAGAGTCTTGTAATTGTTCTTCTCTTTCTGAAGAAGCATCAGCAGTCCTGCTTTTTCAAGCAAGTCGAGAAGTTTGATTACTATATCCCGTGTCGCTTCAATGTCTCTGCATAAGGTTGAAATGTTTGGTTCGAACGGAACTTGCTCGGCAAGAATCATTAGTAGTTTTCTCGCCTTTTGGAGCGTTGAGAATGAGATGTCTTCAACCATCGGGATGTCTTGAAAGATAGTCAGGTCAACAACCGAAAGCAGGCGTTTGTGATAGTCTTTAGCCCCCTCCAAACAGAATGGGTAATAGCCTTCGAACAGATACTGATCGAAGAGCTCTAATGGTCTGATACTTTTCCTTACCTCATTGGCTATCTTTGTGTGATCGATGAGGATAGTGGGTAAACTGACAGCATCCATCTGCAATTTCCCACTGAACAGCAGATACTCTCTAAATGAGAAGCCCCATAGGTCGTAAACCGATTGTCTCCTTGATAAGTCGGCATCAGCTGTAGTGAGTTGAAGCATCGAAGACCCTGTATAGACTATCTTCAAGTTCTTGAACCTGTCGTAAATGTTTTTTATGTATTGTGACCAGTGCTTCTGATAGTGTACTTCGTCGATAAACAAAGCTTCTACGCCATGTGTATAAGCATACTCAGCCACGTCATACACCGAGAACAACTGAAAATGGAAGTCATCAAGCGACACGTACAGCACTTTCTGCCGCTCAGGGTAATGCTCTGTGATATACTGTAGCAGCATCGTTGTTTTACCCGTGCCTTTAGCACCTCTGATACATATCAACCGCGCACTCCAATCTATTATATCGTATAGATATCTGTGTGTAGTGAGTGTGCTGTCGTTGATCATATCATTGCTGATAGCAACTAATGCTCTGTAATCTTCGTCGTTAATCATAATCTTGCGGTTTTGTTTGACGCCGCAAAGTTAAGCATTTTACTTTTACAAACCAAATATTTTGCCAAAAA
>CAMHKW010000009.1 GCA_946185835.1 uncultured Bacteroidales bacterium | reverse complement strand
AACAAACCGATTGGAAGAATCAAATATGCGCTGGTTTAATTCCGCCAACGGGTTTTCTTTTATAAATTTGTATCAATTATTATGTCGCTGACGAGGATGCGCATTGGCATACTCGCGCTGTATCTGTTCAAATGTAGTATGAGTATATACCTCTGTCGCTGCCAAAGAGGCATGACCCATAAGCGTCTTTATCGTGTTGATGTCTGCTCCGTTATTAAGCATCGTCGTCGCAAAAGTATGACGCAACACATGCGGACTCTGCTTCTTTAACGTCGACACCTCACTCATTATCTCTTTCACAACATCATACACCTGCCGCGCCTGCATCGGCTCTCCCTTGCCGGTGCAAAAGAACGTCGGCGTCATCGTAAGACCCGTCTGCTGCTCACGCATCGACAAGTAATCATCAATAAGCTGCTTCAGACTATCACCAAACGGAACAATACGCTCCTTGCGCCGCTTACCGAAAATGCGAATCTGCATCTGGCAACTGTCGATATCACTATCCGTAAGCCGGAGCAACTCCGCACGTCGCATACCCGTCTGATAAAGCATCTCTATTATCAACGCATTGCGCTTCGACTCGAAATCATCAGCATGCTCCACTATACGATGCTCCGCCGCCATCTCACTCTCCTTATAAAAGACAGGAAGAGTCTTCTTCATCTTCGGAGCTATAATCTTTTGAGTCACATCGGTCTTGACAATACCCACTTTCAAACAATACTTAGCATACGACCGCAGACTCGACAACCTGCGCTTCACACTCCTCGGTGTCTGACCCTTGTCAAGCATATCAACCATCCAAGACCTTACATCATCACTGCTCACAACGCTCAAATCAAGCTGCTCAGGTTCTACGCCAAGAAAATCCGCGAAACGACGGAGGTCATCGCCATAAGCGCTTACGGTGAGTTCGCTATAATGACGCTCTATGCTCAGATAATCGAGAAAGCGATGAATCATATTTTTAGAGCAATACCTTAATTATATTACTAAAGTTCCCCACATCAAATGATGTGGATATTACTGTCCCGATATGTAAATTGTGTCATCATTAGGCATAGGTGTACAACCTATAAGCAATGAAGATATGAAGCATATAATGATAGTTATATCTTTTGTTTTCATAGCCGTGTGATTTATTGAATTATAACACTGATGTTTATTTATTCTCTATATAGAGAAAATGGTGTTTGGTAAGAACCATAATTTTTCGTTGTGTATCTAAGCAATAGCCGAACAGATCTTTGTCCTTCAGCTATCTCGCTTTCGCTATTTTCCAAAGTAAATGTAAAACTCTGTTTGTTATCTACTTCAAATCTCCACAACACTTTTAACTCAAGCAAGCCGTCATCTCTTTTAATAGATTTCCCATCTTCTCCTATAATAATTACACCTATTTCAATTAAAGTCAAGGCATCATGGTTGATAGAAAATGTTATGGTATCTGATGTTACAATGCGCAGAGGAAAGAGTAGCGGATTAAATGAATGTGAAGCTTTCAGCGGCAGTATTACATCCTTCTGTGGTTTACCGTATGAACATATTATAATAGTATCATTGCGGTACCGCAATGTGTCTCCATCTACATAGGTCGTGTTTAAACGAGCTCTATACGAGCCCACATTCTTTACTTCATATACAAACGAACCGTCCTCTTCAGAATATAGTGGAATAGTTTGTCGATATGTTGACATCCCGTATGATACTTGTGAATTATATGTGACTTCCAAACTACATTTAACTTTGTGTTCAAATGGAATAGTGTTTCCATTCTCGTCAACCGTCACATACTGTCCCGATATGTATATTGTGTCATCATTAGGCATAGGTGTACAACCGATAAGCAATGAAGATATGCAGCATATAATGATAGCTAAATGTTTTGTTTTCATAGCAGTGTGATTTATTGAATCATTATTTTGGTTGTGTATATTTCTCCAGTATATGAAGAGGCAGATAGGATGTACATACCACTTGCTAATGATGTTGGTAGTATGAGTTCTGTAATATCACCATTACTATGCGCAGTCAGTACATTTAATCCCAACATTGAGTATAGGCTTATATCCCATTGATCTTCATAAGGGAGAGCAATATCTACCTTGTCACCAACAGACAGAATCTCGACAACCTGCGCTTCACACTCCTTGGTGTCTGACCCTTGTCAAGCATATCAACCATCCAAGACCTTACATCATCACTGCTCACAACGCTCAAATCAAGCTGCTCAGGTTCTACGCCAAGAAAATCCGCGAAATGACGCAAATCGTCACCATAAGCCTGAACCGTTAGCTCCGAATAATGACGCTCTACACTTATATAATCCAAAAATCGACTGACCATATCATATCTCGGTTCCCACCTGCTTCTCCACTTCGAACGGGAACAGACCAAACAACTCGGCATCAATACGATCGGTGACCGTACGGAAATCCTCAGGGTTATCGGCAAACTTAATCCTGTCACCGTCTATAATCAGCAACTTCCCCTTGTACTCCGATATCCAACGCTCGTATTTATCGTTCAACCCCTGCAAATAATCAATACGCATCGACGCCTCATACTCACGACCCCTCTTCTGTATCTGAGCAACCAAATTAGGGATGGTAGACCTTATATAGATAAGCAAGTCGGGCATCTTCACAAGAGACATCATCAGATTAAATAAGTCGGAATAGTTGTCGAAATCTCGATCCGACATATTACCCTGCTCATGAAGGTTAGGAGCAAATATACGAGCGTCTTCGTATATCGTTCGGTCCTGAATAATAGTCGCTTCGCTCTTCGAGATATCAACCACATCCTGAAAACGCTTGTTCAGAAAATAAATCTGCAAGTTAAACGACCAGCGAGACATGTCCTGATAGAAATCTGCCAAATAAGGATTAAACTCGACCGACTCGTAACGCGGAGTCCAACCATAATGATTAGCCAACATACGAGTAAGAGTTGTCTTACCCGACCCTATATTTCCGGCTATTGCTATATGCATAATAATATGATTATTGGGTTATTACTTTCAAGAAAACAAACCGAACAACTCAGCATCTATCCTGTTCACTATCCCTGCAAAATCTTCCGGACGATGCTCGAAGTCAAGATTATCACTTTCTACCACCAGCACTTTGCCCTTGTAACGCTTGAAGATAAAGTCATCGTAACGCTCGTTAAGACCTTTCAGATAGTCAAGCTGCATGGTCTGCTCATAGTCGCGGCCACGCAACTGTATCTGCCGCACCAACTCTGGCACCGACTTACGCAAATATATCATCAGATCCGGCAACTTCACAAGCGACATCATAAGCTGAAAAAGCTCCATATAGGTAGTGTAATCATTGTCCGACAGATTACCCTGCTCGTAGTTATTGCGCACAAACACATACACACCCTCGAATATCGAACGGTCCTGAATGATAGTATGATCGGCATGCTCAATAGCCAACACATCCTTAAAGCGCTCTTTTAAGAAATATATCTCCAAACAAAACGACCAACGGGCAATGTCATGATAATAATCCTCTAGGTACGGATTCTGCATGACCGGCTCAAAACGTGCCTCCCAACCGTAATGCTTGGCAAGCATACGAGTGAGAGTGGTTTTACCTGCTCCAATATTACCGGCTATCGCTACATGCATATTAATAAGCTTTCAGAATAATCATTAAACTCGCCGCAAAGATAAGAAAAAAAAACCACACTTACAAGCGTAGTGTGGTTTTTTTGTTATACCTTTGAATTTATGGTTTCTGAGCACCATAACCGCTCTTCGCACCAAAGAGCTTGAGAGCATCATCGAAATTATAACGATTACCATACATCGACACACGTATCGTCTCCGAACCTTGCATATTCATCCCATGAGCCTGACGATATTGGTTCGCAGCTGAATTAGCATCAAAACTACTGCTACTTACCACTTTCAGCTTAGCAAATGCCTCAAGATAGTCTGCATTCAAAGCCTCGATAAACGAGTCGCCCTTCTTAATCTCGAAATTGCCCTCTACCTTTGGTATGATAGTCTCATCTATATCTTCGAAATTCTCTACTTTCACATTGGTCCACTTGCCACCACCGGTAGGAGGCAGCTGCAAGTCGGCAGCATTCATAAAGAAAGCATTGTCGAAGATATTGGTAACACGCTTCGCCTCAATAGGCTTATCCGGACCACTCAACACATGAGTACGTGCTATGGCTGCATAATTGTTGCAGGCAAAGATATTATGGTGAATATCACAGTTGACGTAAGTCATACACTCATATCCGTAACCCATGTCAGCCTGCTCTTTGTCACGGCACCACGAGAATGCCACAGTGTTATGATGGAAATTAACATGAGAAGCCTCTCCATTCTTATCACCACCCGAGATGCGAACACCACCATAGCGATTACCCAAAATCACATTATTGCAAATCTCAACCTCGCCGCAACGCGAACCAAACTGCAAACCAAAATATACACCATTAAGGATAAGACAGTTGCGAATGATCACATTACCGGCAATCCAACCATCGGAACGCATAATCTGATGTTCTACTTGCGGAGGAATGGCATCCACTATCCTACCCGTCTCGAACTTTTCCGAAGGACAACCATTACGCGGATCTGACGGATCGGCAGGCATATATATGTTCTCATACCCCAGATTGATAAACAAACCGTCAATAATAAGAGTCCCTTTCGGAGTCTTTGCCATCACGTCATCCAAACTCTTATTAACATGAATAACGCCCTTACTGCCATTCGAACCCAATTGGTCCTGAGTCGGTTCTATCTTCGTGATGTACTTCAGCGGGTCACGCTCCGAGAAGTCGCTGTTCCAGCCACCTTCAAGGGTAATCCAAGTCTTAATCTCTATAAAACCCGAATTCATATAACCTAAATAGTTACCCTCAGCCACTCGTACTATATCGCCGTCTTGAGCTTTATCCAAAGCCTTCTGCAAATCTTTCAAAGGCGAAGCCTTCGAACCCTCACCACGATTCGAACCGGTAGTGCTAACATAAATAACCTGACCATTACCCGCAGGCTTTACTGCCGCTGACGTATTCGACGACTGAGCCGACGTCTGAGACGATGCCTGAGACGACTGAGCAGATTTCTGATTCTGCTTGTCCTCCTGTTTCTTCTGAACCTGCTGCGTCGATTGAATGCCTTTGCGAATCAAACCGCCAAGACCCTGAGCCTCAACCGAAGTTGTGGCAATGGCAAGTGCCATAACGGCACATAGCAAAGTAAGTCTTTTCATAATATAGAGTTTTAAGTTAATAATATTTCATCATTACGTCGACAAAGGTAGAAAAAATAATGCAACGACGCAAACAACAGGTGGCATTTCTACCCCTTTTGACGCATTTTAACAATTGCAACACCCATTTTGACACAAAAAGAAGTACGCCCGCCGGGGCGCACTTCTTTTATAGATGAAGATTCGGTAGTCTTACTCAGCTGCAGGAGCCTCTGTCTCAGCCTGAGCCTCTACAGCTGCTTCAGCTGCCGGCTCTTCGGCTTTGGCAACTTTCTTACCCGAACGGCGGGTTGCCTTACGGGTAGTCTTCTTGCTATCCTGAAGCATGTTCTCGTTGTAGTCGACAAGCTCGATGATACACATCTCAGCTGCATCTCCCAAACGGAATCCCGTGCGAAGGATACGAGTGTAACCGCCCGGACGGCCAACTATCTTCTCAGCAACCTGATTGAACAACTCGGTCACTACTTCTTTTTGCTTTAATTCGGCAAACACCAAACGACGATTGGCGGTAGTGTCGGTTTTTGCACGAGTTAGTAACGGCTCTATATACATACGCAGAGCCTTTGCCTTGGCTGTAGTAGTTTGGATTCGTTTATGCTTGATAAGCGAACATGCCATATTGCTCAACATTGACTTGCGATGAGCTGCTTTACGGCCAAGATGATTGAATTTCTTATTGTGTCTCATTGTTTTGTTTGTTTTTCAGCTTATTATTCATCAAGATGATATTTAGTGATATCCATTCCGAATGCCAAACCATTCTTCTCAAGCAGTTCGTCAAGCTCGGTAAGAGACTTCTTACCGAAGTTGCGGAATTTAAGCAGGTCTGCACGATGATAGGTTACAAGCGCACCCAACGTGTCAACCTCGGCTGCCTTCAAGCAGTTCAATGCCCGTACCGACAAGTCAAGGTCTACAAGCTTCTGATTCAGAAGCTGGCGCATGCGTACATACTCTTCATTGTACGTCTCCTGTGTCTTGCTCTGCTGCTCTTCTATTATGATCTTCTCGTCAGAGAAAAGCATAAAATGGAAGATGAGAATCTTAGCGGCCTCTGTCAAAGCATCTTTCGGATTGATCGAACCATCGGTGAGTATCTCCAATGTCAGCTTCTCATAGTCGGTGCGCTGCTCCACACGATAGTTGTCTACCGCAAATCGTACGTTACGTATAGGGGTGTAGATACTATCTATAGCTATCACTCCTATCGGATCGTTAGGATTACGATTCTCGTCAGCTGGCACATAACCACGACCCTTGTTGATATATAGCTCGATGGTGAACTTGGCTGTCTCATCCATCTCACATATCACTAAGTCGGGATTTAACACCTCGAAATACTGAAGCACACTGTTGAGCTCACCGGCAGTAAAGAACTTGTTGTTAGACACTTGAAGACTAACACGCTCTTCTTCTGCCTCGATGCCCTCTTTGCGACGGAAACGAATTTGCTTGAGATTTAGTATAATATTGGTTACATCGTCGATGACGCCCGGAATAGTTGCGAATTCATGCTCAATACCACTGATTTTAATCGAAGCGATAGCGAAGCCTTCCAACGAAGAGAGGAGTATACGACGTAAGGCATTACCTATGGTTATGCCATAACCAGGCTCGAGAGGACGAAACTCGAATACACCTTTAGTTTCGCTCGACTCCAACATAATCACCTTTTCAGGTTTTTGAAAATCTAATATTGCCATGAATTACTTATTATTTAGAATACAATTCGACGATGAGTTGCTCTTTGATATTTTCAGGAATTTCCTCGCGCGGAGGGATGTTCAGATACTTACCGCTCTTCTCTTGCTCATTCCATTCAAGCCATGAATATTTCTCATGAGCGAAACCTTGAAGAGAGGCTGCAATAACTTCTAAAGACTTGCTCTTCTCGCGTACTGCTACCACCTGACCGGGTTTAACACTGTATGAAGGAATGTTTACCACCTTACCATCAACGGTGATGTGACGGTGACTAACAAGCTGACGAGCTGCTGCACGTGTCGGAGCTATACCTAAACGGTATACGATATTGTCCAAACGAGACTCCAATAACTGAAGCAGAATCTCACCGGTAATACCCTTCGAACGCTGAGCCTTCTGGAAAAGCAAACGGAACTGACGCTCCAATACACCGTATGTGTATTTGGCTTTCTGCTTCTCCTGAAGCTGAGTTCCATACTCGCTGTTCTTCTTGCGACGGTTTACACCATGCTGACCGGGAGCATAATTGCGTTTCTGCAGTGCTTTATCCGGACCGAAGATAGCCTCTCCGAAACGACGTGCAATACGTGATTTTGGTCCTATATATCTTGCCATAATAATTTTGTTTTAAGTTAATGAATAATTGATTATACACGACGACGCTTGGGAGGACGGCAACCGTTGTGAGGCATCGGAGTAACATCGATTATCTCTGTCACATCTATACCGCCGGCAACACATGCACGAATCGCTGACTCACGTCCGTTACCCGGACCTTTAACGTATGCTTTAACTTTGCGAAGACCCTGATCGTAGGCGACTTTTACGCAATCTTGAGCAGCCATCTGAGCTGCATAAGGAGTATTCTTTTTCGAGCCACGGAAACCCATCTTGCCGGCTGACGACCAGCTTATTACCTGACCGGCACCATTGGCAACTGTTACGATGACATTGTTGAAAGACGACTGCACGTGCAGCTGACCAACACCATCTATCTTAACAACACGTTTCTTGGCTGCTACTGTTTTCTTTGCCATAATAATCTGATGAATTAGTTGTTTTGGAATTTGTTACTTCGTTGCCTTCTTCTTGTTTGCAACTGTTTTCTTCTTACCCTTGCGAGTACGAGCGTTGTTCTTGGTACTTTGTCCGCGAACGGGCAATCCAATACGATGACGAACTCCACGATAGCAACCTATATCCATCAAGCGCTTGATGTTAAGTTGAGTCTCTGAACGCAAATCACCTTCTACCTTGTACTGGTGACCGATGATCTCACGTATCTTAGCTGCTTGGTCGTCTGTCCAATCTTGAACCTTGATGCTTGGGTCTACGCCTGCCTCTTCCAAGATCTTCTTTGCGCTCGAACGACCTATTCCGTAGATGTAAGTCAAACCGACCTCCCCTATCTTCTGCTGGGGTAAATCTACACCGACAATTCTTATAGCCATAAATCTGTTTTTATTTGTTAATTACAATTACTGTTATTAGTAAATTTACTTTTTATCCCTGACGCATTTTCATTTTGGGATCTTTCTTGTTGATTACATACAAACGTCCTTTACGACGTACTATCTTGCAATCAGCATTGCGTTTCTTAACGGATGCTCTAACTTTCATAAGAGTAGTTTGTTTGGAAAGAATTTTTACTTCTGTTCGTTATTTGTATCTAAACGAGATCCTGCCTTTGGTCAAATCATAGGGAGACATCTCTACTTTTACCCTGTCACCGGGCAGTATCTTAATGTAATGCATTCTCATCTTGCCAGAGATATGAGCCGTTATCACATGCCCGTTCTCAAGCTGAACGCGAAACATCGCATTCGACAACGCCTCGGTAATAGTACCATCCACTTCTATGGAGTCTTGCTTTGCCATACTAATATTAGTTTTTTTGATTGATAATAAGGTTAATTCACTCAGATAAATCTTTCACCTAATACCTGCTCGATATATTCGAACGTCGAAAGAATGTCAGCCTTGCCCGGACGAACCGCTACCGACAACTCATAATGTGCAGCCGGCTTGCGATCTACCGTACGAGCGGTCCAACCATCATCCTCCAACACTATGTTCCTTCTACCAAGACATATCATAGGCTCTATCGCAAGAGTCATACCCGACTTGAGTACTATCCCGTTACCACGACGACCATAGTTGCAAACCTCAGGCTCCTCGTGCATCGAACGACCGATACCGTGACCCACAAACTCACGTACCACCGAGTAGTGACGCGACTCACAATAGCTCTGCACCGCATAACCTATATCGCCAAGTCGCTTACCAGCTACCGCCTGAGAAATACCCTCATACAACGCAGCTTTAGTAGTACGAAGCAAGCTCATCACCTCAGCCGACACCTCTCCGACCGGAAAAGTGTATGCCGAATCGGCATGAAAACCATTCTTAAGTACACAAAGATCAACTGACACTATGTCTCCGTCACGCAACACTGTGTTGTCCGACGGAATGCCGTGTACTACCTGCTCGTTAACTGACGTACATATCGAAGCAGGATAGCCTTCAAAACCCTTGCAAGATGGTATACCGCCATTGTCGCGGATATACTCATCGGCAAGCTTGTCGAGCTGACCGGTAGTAACCCCCGGAGCAATGACCTTGGCCACTTCGGCCAAAGTCTTGCCCAAAAGGAGGTTGCTCTCGCGTAGCAACTCTATCTCTTCATCGGTCTTGAGAAATATCATCGTATTGCTTTTTATCAATCAGCGTTATTAGTAAGCCATTGCTGCACTCGAACGACCCTTGATTCGCATTCCCGAATCAAAGAAACCGTCATAGTGACGCATCAATAGATGACTCTCTATCTGCTGAAGTGTGTCAAGTATCACACCTACCATAATCAACAGCGACGTTCCACCAAAGAACTGGGCAAAACCGCTGCTCACTCCGGCTATTCGGGCAAATGCCGGAAGAATAGCTATAATGGCAAGGAATATACTGCCCGGCAGAGTAATACGAGACATAATGGTATCTATGTATTCAGCCGTCTTCTTTCCTGGCTTCACTCCGGGAATGAACCCGTTATTCTGCTTCAAGTTCTCAGCCATCTGCTGAGGATTGATGATAATAGCAGTATAGAAATAAGTAAACAGGATGATAAGAATGGCGAATACGAAATTATACCAGAAACCGGTGTTATCCATAAAAGCATTTACAAAGCTGCTCGCTTTCGGAGAATTCGAAAAGCCTACAATGCTGATAGGAATAAACATGATCGCCTGAGCAAAGATGATAGGCATCACGTTCGCTGCATTGACCTTCAAAGGTATATACTGACGTACTCCACCATATTGACGATTGCCAATCACGCGCTTTGCATACTGTACAGGTATCTTACGTGTTCCCTGAACAAGCATAATAGCAAATGCAAACACCACGAGAAGCAAGATAATCTCAGCCACGAATACCATCAAACCACCATTGCCCGTCTCGTTCAATCTCGACGAGAACTCTTGAACAATAGCGCCCGGGAAACGAGCTATGATACCAATCAAAATGATGAAACTTATACCGTTACCTATACCCTTGTCAGTAATGCGCTCACCGAGCCACATCACAAACATCGAACCGGCACACAAGATAATAGTGCTCTGTATCGAGAACCATATCGAATCTGCCATAACGAAACCTGCAGCACGCATCTGCACATTCAGGTTAACCAGATACGACGGACCTTGAATCAGCAAAATAAGCACTGTCAAGTAACGTGTGATCTGATTCATCTTCTGACGGCCGCTTTCTCCCTCACGCTGCATCTTCTGAAAATAAGGTACAGCAATGGAGAGAAGCTGAATCACGATACTTGCCGAGATATAAGGCATTATACCAAGGGCAAAAATCGATGCATTTGAAAATGCGCCACCCGAGAACATGTCCAGAAGAGCCATAAGTCCGCCTTCAGTCTGTCTGTGTAGCTCTGTCAATGCATCCGGATTGATACCGGGAAGAACGATAAACGAACCAAACCGATATATCAACACGAATAGTATCGTGGTCAACAACCGGTTGCGAAGATCCTCAATCTTCCAGATATTCTTACATGTTTCAATAAATTTCATTATCTTTAGATTTTTTGAGCCGTACCTCCGACTGCCTCAATAGCTGCCTGAGCTGCTTTCGAGAAAGCGTGAGCTTCGACCGTGAGTTTCTTTGTCAGGGTTCCGTTGCCAAGTATCTTCACCAGCATCGACTTGTGAATAAAGCCGGCAGCTATCAACTCGTCAATGCCTATCTTCTCTATGTTCTGGCTCTCTGCCAACGACTCGAGAACGGCAAGATTGATAGCTTTGTACTCTACTCTGCTGAAGTTCTTAAAACCAAACTTCGGCAAACGACGCTGCATAGGCATCTGACCTCCTTCGAAACCAATTTTCTTGGAGTAGCCCGAACGTGACTTAGCACCCTTATGACCACGGGTAGAGGTGCCGCCTAAACCCGAACCGGCACCACGACCGATACGCTTAGCAGTCTTAACCGAACCTGCAGCCGGTGTTAAATTATTTAATTCCATAAATCACTGAATTGTTAATGTCAGAACGTGTCCGACAGTTCATTAATCTATTACCTTTACCAAGTGTTTCACTTTCTCTACCATACCGAGTATCTGCGGGGTAGCTTCGTGTTCAACGACAGCATTCATCTTCTTCAGACCTAAGGCCTCAAGAGTTTGCTTCTGTACTTTCGGGCAGCGAATCTTGCTGCGTACTTGCTGTATCTTTATTGTTGCCATAACTTTTTGTTTTAACCGTTAAACACTACTGAAAGATTTACACCACGATTCTGGGCTACCGTCCTTGCATCACGCATCTCTGATAGTGCCAAAATTGTAGCCTTCACGAGGTTGTGAGGATTCGACGAACCCTTGGCCTTCGCAAGCACATCCTTTATACCTACCGACTCAAGTACGGCACGCATAGCACCACCGGCCTTCACACCGGTACCTTGACTTGCAGGCTGCAAATATACTTGCGCCCCACCAAACTTGGCTTCTTGCTCGTGAGGTATAGTGCCTTTCAAAACAGGCACCTGTATCAGGTTCTTCTTGGCTGCCTCGGTGCCCTTGGCTATCGCCGCAGTCACCTCACCGGCCTTACCAAGACCCCAACCTACAATACCATCCTCATTTCCTACTACAACAATGGCAGCAAAAGTGAACGTACGACCACCTTTCGTAACTTTGGTTACGCGGTTAACAGCTACCAGACGCTCTTTCAATTCGAGGTCATTAGTTGATTTTACTCTATTCATATTCTTGCCTTTGTTTAGAATTTAAGACCGGCCTCACGTGCCGAATCTGCCAATTGTTTTACCCTACCATGATACAGATAACCGTTGCGGTCGAACACTACTGTCTCTACACCGGCTTTCTTGGCTGCCTCGGCAATCAACTTGCCTACCTGAGCAGCTTTCTCTGTCTTGGTAATCTTGTCTTTAATAGCGAGCGACGATGCCGAAGCTAATGTAACGCCTTTGCTGTCGTCTATTACTTGCGCGTAAATCTGGCTGTTGCTGCGGAATACGCTAAGACGAGGGCACTCCGATGTACCCGACACCTTGGTGCGGATATGTGCCTTGATTTTCAGTCTTCTTTCTATTTTCTGAGTCATAACCTTAGTGTTTTAATTATTTACCAGCCGACTTACCAGCTTTACGACGAACAACTTCACCTTGGAAGCGAATACCTTTTCCTTTATAAGGCTCAGGCTTGCGGAAAGAACGTATCTTTGCGCATATCTGACCAAGCAATTGCTTATCAGCAGTCTTCAAGATAACAAGAGGATTCTGATTACGCTCCGACTTAGTCTCTATCTTTACCTCTGAAGGCAACTGTAAATAAATAGGATGTGTGTAACCAAGAGAGAAGTTCAATACCTGACCTTGACTCTCTACACGATAACCTACACCTACAAGCTCAAGGGTGGCTGTGTAACCTTCTGATACACCCTTTACCATGTTGTGTATCAAGGCACGATATAAACCGTGCTTCGAACGACTCTCCTTCTCATCGTCCGGACGAGTCACATGGCATACATTACCATCTACCTCTACCTTGATAAGAGGATCAACTACTTGTGTGAGTTCGCCCTGAGGACCCTTAACTTTTACAACGTTGTTGTCTACTGTTAATGTTACGCCTGCAGGAATCTCTATTGGCAATTTTCCAATTCTTGACATAATTTTTCCTCCTTACATTAATAAACATAACAAATAACTTCGCCACCAAGCTTCTGGTCAAGCGCTTCCTTGTTGGTCATCACACCCTTCGAGGTCGAAAGAATTGCAATACCCAAACCGTTAAGCACGCGAGGCATCTCACGATAACCTACATAACGACGCAAACCCGGCGACGATACACGTTGTAAACTCTTGATCGCGTTAACTTTGTTAACCGGATCATACTTCAAAGCTACCTTAATGGTACCTTGTGGACCATCCTCGACAAACTTGTAAGAAAGGATATAACCCTTCTCAAACAAAATGCGAGTGATCTCCTTCTTCAGATTCGAAGCCGGTATCTCCACTACACGGTGACCGGCCTTGATGGCATTTCTGAGACGAGTCAGATAATCTGCGATTGGATCTGTCATAAATTTGTTAAATTAATCCCGCCTATCGGGACAATATTTAATATTAATATCTGTCGCTGCCTCTATGCAGCTGACTTGCTTCTTTTAAGAGGTGCCGTATAGAATTTCTATGATTAACCATAGAAACTCTATACACGCTTCCTTAATTACCAGCTTGCCTTCTTTACGCCCGGAATCAGACCTTTCGAAGCCATCTCACGGAACTGTATTCTCGACAAACCGAACTGACGCATATAACCTTTCGGACGACCGGTAATCTTGCAACGATTGTGAAGACGTACAGGAGACGCATTCTTCGGGAGTGCCTGCAAACCTTCGTAGTCACCATCTTTCAAGAGTTGTGCACGCTTGGCAGCATAACGAGCTACCAGCTTTTGGCGCTTTACTTCACGCGCCTTCATCGATTCTTTTGCCATAACTTATTTTTTAAATGGTAAACCAAACTCACGAAGCAAAGCAAAACCCTCTTCGTCGGTCTTTGCAGTGGTCACGAATGTGATATTCATACCCATCAGTTTGGTAATGTTATCAATGTTAATCTCCGGGAAGATGATCTGCTCGGTGATACCTAACGTGTAGTTACCACGACCATCCATTTTGTTGTTAATACCCTTGAAGTCACGAATACGAGGCAAGGCCACACGTACCAAACGCTCCAGGAACTCATACATGCGATCACCACGAAGTGTTACACGAACACCGATAGGCATCTTCTTACGAACCTTGAAGTTCGAAATATCTTTCTTCGAAAGAGTCGCTACTGCCTTCTGACCGGCTATCTGAGTCATCTCTGCCTGAGCTACTTCAATGATTTTCTTGTCGGCTACAGCATCTCCAAGACCCTGATTGAGAACAATCTTCTCAAGCTTAGGACACTGCATAACGGTCGTATATCCGAATTCTTTCATCAGTTGAGGAACAATACGATCCTTGTAGTCCTGCTTCAAACTTGTAGTATTCATATTATATCTCCTTTCCTGATTTTTTTGATACTCTTACAAGCTTTCCATCCTTCTCTACTCGACCCACACGAACCGGCTTACCGTCTTCTACTGGGTTCAAATTCGAAATATGAATGGGAGCCTCTTGTTTAACAATTCCTCCTTGAGGATTCTTAGCATTGGGCTTGGTACTCTTCGATACCATATTGACACCCTCTACGATAGCACGCTGCTTGTCTACAAGCACTTCAAGCACTTTGCCTGTTTTGCCTTTGCTCGCACCTGCATTCACATAGACGATATCACCCTTTTTGATATGCAATTTTGACATGATTTAAAACGTTTAAGTGATTAAAGCACTTCAGGTGCCAATGAAATTATCTTCATGTTTGTCTGACGAAGCTCACGAGCAACCGGACCAAAGATACGACTGCCACGAAGCTCACCGGCATTGTTGACAAGTACACAGGCGTTATCATCGAAACGAATATAACTGCCATCCGCACGACGAACCTCCTTCTTAACACGAACTACTACTGCACGGCTAACGGTACCATCCTTCATCTCCGACGAAGGTATAACACCCTTCACTGCTACTACTATAGTGTCGCCTAAGGTAGCATAACGCTTCTTCGTGCCGCCAAGAACGCGAATACACAACGCTTCTTTTGCTCCGCTGTTATCTGCAACGGTAAGTCTTGATTCTTGTTGTATCATATTACTTGGCCCTTTCAATTATTTGAACAAGTCTCCAGCGCTTGGTCTTGCTGGTCGGACGTGTCTCCATTATACGTACTGTGTCACCTATTCCACACTCGTTTTTCTCGTCATGAACATGGAACTTCTTTGTCTTATTGACAAACTTGCCATAGATTGGGTGTTTCTCCTTCCACTTAACCGCAACAGTAATGGTCTTGTCCATCTTGTTGCTCGTGACAACGCCCACTCTTTCTTTTCTTAAGTTTCTTGTTTCCATCAGATTTAATTTTTACTTGGTTAATTCTCTCTGACGAAGCTCTGTTGCGAGGCGAGCAATAGTCTTACGAGCTTCCCTTATCTGCAACGGATTGTCGAGCGGAGATATGCTATGATTGAGTTTCATGCGTACCAACTGATCCTTCTCAGTGGCAAGGCGCTCCTCAATCTCAGCAGTTGTTAATTCTTTAATTTCGCTTGTTTTCATAATCTTGCCTTATACATTTTGGGTTGCGTCGTAATCTCGTCTTACGACAAACTTAGTTACAATTGGAAGTTTTTGAGCTGCCAAACGAAGTGCCTCCTTGGCTACCTCAAATGGTACACCGTCAACTTCAAAAATTATACGTCCGGGCTCAAGTGGAACTACAAATCCTTCTGGAGCACCCTTACCTTTACCCATACGAACATCCAAAGGTTTCTTCGTGATAGGTTTGTCAGGGAATACGCGAATCCATACCTGACCTTGACGCTGCATATAACGTGTCACTGCAACACGGGCGGCCTCAATCTGACGACCGGTAAGCCATACCTGGTCAAGAGCCTTGATGCCAAACGAACCAAATGCAAGTTCGTTGCCACGCTGAGCATTTCCTTTGATACGACCCTTCTGCGAGCGACGGAATTTAGTTTTCTTTGGTTGTAACATAATTACTTAGTCTTTGTGCAGGGTTAAACTTATTTTTTGTTTCTTCTGAAACCCCTTCTCTCACCATCACGACCCCCACGGCGATCACCGCGAGCATCCTGCTTCTGCGAGAACTGAGGAGCAAGGTCACGCTTGCCGTATACTTCACCACGGCAAATCCAAACCTTTACACCGATCAAACCAACCTTGGTGAGCGCACCAACGTGGCAATAATCAATGTCAGCACGAAGTGTGTGAAGAGGAGTACGTCCTTCTTTGTACATCTCTTTACGAGCCATCTCAGCACCGTTCAAACGGCCACTGACTTGAACCTTAATACCCTCAGCACCAATACGCATGGTCGATGCAATGGCTTGCTTAACGGCACGACGATAAGCAACCTTGCCCTCCAACTGACGGGCTATCTTGCTGGCTACAATGACTGCGTCAAGCTCCGGACGCTTTACCTCGTAGATGTTAATCTGAACATCTTTCTTGGTAATCTTCTTAAGTTCCTCCTTCAATTTGTCAACCTCTTGTCCACCCTTACCGATAATGTAACCGGGGCGAGCAGTGCAGACAGTAATAGTCACAAGTTTCAGAGTTCTTTCGATTACTATACGCGAAATACTAGCCTCTGCCAAACGGGCATTGAGATATTCTCTTATCTTGCTGTCTTCGAGAATAGTATCTCCGTAGTTCTTACCGCCGTACCAGTTGCTGTCCCATCCGCGGATGATGCCAAGGCGGTTACTAATTGGATTGATTTTCTGTCCCATTTTAGCAATTAGTTTTCGTTGTTAGTATTCTTTGTGTCAACGAAGATGGTGACATGATTCGAACGCTTGCGGATTCTGTATCCACGACCTTGAGGAGCGGTCTGCAAACGCTTCAACATCATTCCTCCGTCAACATAAATATTTGTTACATAAAGTGTCTCCTCATCGGCCTTCTTTCCGGTCTTCTGCTCCCAATTCGAGATAGCAGACTTGAGGAGTTTCTCTACCTTGCGAGAAGCCTCTTTGGTCGAGAATTTAAGTACACCCAAAGCACGATTCACTTCCATACCACGTATCATGTCGGCTACAAGACGCATCTTACGAGGTGAGGTCGGTACATTATTGAGCTTTGCAAAGTACAAACTCTTCTGAGCTTCTTTCCTTTTTTCGGCTGATATTTTCTTTCTAGCACCCATTTTAATCTGAAATTTTTACTTTAATTAACGATTCAATGGATTAACGATTGCCTGAGTGACCGCGGAAAGTACGAGTAGGAGCAAACTCTCCAAGTTTGTGACCCACCATATTTTCTGTTACGTAAACAGGAATGAATTTGTTTCCATTGTGAACTGCAATAGTATGACCTACAAAGTCAGGCGAAATCATCGACGCACGAGACCAAGTCTTTATAACGACCTTCTTTCCTGTCTCGTTCATATCGAGTATCTTCTTCTCAAGCTTGAGGTTGATGTATGGTCCTTTTTTTAACGAACGGCTCATAATTTACTTAATTTAACAGGTTATTTTTTCCTTCTTTCAATTATGTACTGACTCGTTTGCTTCTTTGGATGACGTGTCTTGTAACCCTTAGCCAACAAGCCCTTACGAGAACGAGGATGTCCACCGCTGGCACGACCCTCACCACCACCCATCGGGTGATCTACAGGGTTCATCGCTACACCACGGTTGCGAGGACGACGACCAAGCCAACGACTGCGACCGGCCTTACCTGATTTCTCGAGCGCATGATCCGAATTACCAACTACACCAACTGTAGCTTTGCATGCTGCAAGTATCTTGCGAAGCTCACCCGAAGGAAGCTTTACAATAGCATACTTGTCCTCACGCGAAGTAAGCTGGGCAAACACACCTGCCGAACGCACAAGAGCTGCACCCTGACCAGGACGAAGCTCAATGTTGTGAATAAGAGTTCCAAGAGGCATGTTCTGCATCGGAAGTGAATTACCAACCTCAGGAGCTACATCAGCACCTGATATTACCGTCTGACCTACTTGCAGCCCATTGGGAGCAAGAATGTAACGTTTCTCACCGTCAGCATAGAAAAGCAATGCAATGCGAGCCGAACGATTCGGATCGTATTCAATCGTCTTTACCACTGCGGGTACACCGTCTTTGTTACGTTTAAAGTCAATTACTCTATACTTACGCTTGTGACCGCCACCAATATAACGCATGGTCATCTTTCCTGTGTTGTTGCGACCACCCGACTTATTGGCACCAAAAACAAGCGACTTCTCTGGAGCACTCGCGGTAATTGTCTCGAAAGCTCCAATAATCTTGTGTCTTTGCCCCGGTGTAGAGGGTTTTAATTTGCGTACAGCCATTTCTTTAATTAAATATTGCTATAAAAATCAATTGTATCTCCTTCTTTCAATGTCACAATAGCTTTCTTGTAAGCACTCTTCTTGCCCTCAATCAAACCACCACGCGTGAAACGCGAGGTCTTCTTCGGAGCTACTATCAAAGTGTTAACATCTACTACCTGTACATTGTACATCTCTTCAACAGCCTTCTTTATCTGAACTTTATTAGCAGTTCTCGATACCTGAAAACCGTAACGACTGAAACGCTCGCCTTGAGCGTTCATCTTCTCTGTTACTATAGGTTTTAAAATTACTGACATACCTACCTCCTTACGCGTTAAATGTGCCCTCCAACGCTGCTACAGCTTCCTCAGCCAATACCACAACATTAGAGTTCATGATTATGTATGTATTCAACTCGTTTACCGTTACGACTTTCGTACGTTGAAGATTACGAGCCGACAAAAGTACAAAATTATTTTGAACTGGCAAAATAATTAGTGCTTTTTTGTCAGAAATCTTCAAATTTTCAAGCATTTCAACCATCTGCTTGGTCTTTGCAGCCTCAAAACTGATGCTGTCTACCACCAAAATCTGGTTCTGACGAGCACGCAACGACAACGCCGACTTGCGAGCCAGTCTCTTCACTTTCTTGTTCAACTTGAAGCTGTAATCACGAGGCACCGGACCGAAAATACGACCACCACCTACACGAACAGGTGACTTGATATCGCCCGGACGAGCACCGCCGCCACCTTTCTGACGACCAAGCTTGCGAGTCGAACCTGCTATCTCTGAACGCTGCTTCGACTTATGGGTACCTTGACGCTGATTTGCCAAATATTGCTTCACATCCAAATAAATGGCATGGTCGTTAGGCTCTATTCCAAAGACTTCGTCACTGAGCTGTACTTTCCTTCCAGTCTCCTGACCTTTGATGTTATAAATACTAAGTTCCATACTGATTATTTGTTAATGATGACAATTGAATTTTTAGCTCCGGGAACCGATCCCTTCACCATGATAAGATTATACTCGGGAATAACCTTCAGCACTACAAGGTTCTGTACCGTCACGCGGTCGCAACCCATGTGACCTGCCATACGCATTCCGGGGAATACACGACTCGGATATGAGCTCGCACCCATCGAACCGGGAGCACGCAAACGGTCATCCTGACCGTGAGTCTGCTGACCTACGCCACCAAATCCGTGACGCTTAACAACACCCTGGAATCCCTTACCTTTGCTCGTGCCGACTACATCGACATAAGTGTTCTCCTTGAACATCTCAACGGTCAAGGTATCACCTAACTTAACTTCTTGTTCGAAACCATCGAACTCGGCAAGATGCTTCATCGCACCTACACCGGCAGCCTTAAAATGACCTGCCTCTGCCTTGTTGGTGTGCTTCTCGTTCTTCGGCATAAAACCTACCTGAACAGCATTGTAACCATCAGTCTCTACTGTCTTGATCTGAGTTACCACACAAGGACCGGCTTCAATAACAGTGCATGGGATATTCTTGCCATCAGCACTGAAAACGGATGTCATTCCGATTTTTTTACCTAATAAACCTGGCATGATTAAAAATTTGTTAATTGATAATTTAGAAGTTTTCACCGCAGGATGACCCTTCCACAGAGACATCACCTGCGGAAACTCCTTTTATAATTTTGTGTATTAGTAAGTTTAGCTACTTAAACCTTTATCTCAACCTCTACGCCCGAAGCAAGCTCTAACTTCATCAAAGCCTCTACCGTCTTAGCATTCGACTGATAGATGTCTATCAAGCGCTTGTAGCTCGAAAGCTCAAACTGCTCACGACTCTTCTTGTTAACGAAGGTCGAACGGTTAACGGTGAAAATACGCTTGTGCGTCGGCAATGGAATCGGACCGCTTACTACAGCACCCGTTGCCTTTACGGTCTTTACAATCTTCTCGGCTGAACGGTCAACCAGATTGTGATCGTAGCTCTTGAGTTTAATTCTGATTTTTTGACTCATTGTTTTGTTATTGTTAATTGTTATTGATTGGGCGGGTGGTGCATTCAAAGAGTCATTTGCTCGAATGCTCGCCACCTGCTCTGTTTTCTTTATACAAGGTCTGCCCGGCCACCGGCTTCGGTCAGCACGGTCTTAGCTATCGCCGAACTTACCTCTGCATAGTGAGAGAACTCCATACTGCTTGTCGCACGACCCGAAGTAATGGTTCGCAATGCCGTAACATAACCGAACATCTCACTCAGAGGCACCTTCGCCTTTACAATACGTGCACCCGTACGGGCTGTCTCCATACCTTCTATTTGACCACGACGCTTGTTCAAGTCACCTATCACGTCACCCATCGACTCTTCAGGTGTCACCACCTCAATCTTCATAATGGGCTCCATCAGTACAGGACGTGCCTTCTGACATGCATTCTTAAATGCCTGCTGAGCACAAATCTCAAACGAAAGCTGGTCAGAGTCTACAGGGTGATACGAACCATCAACGACAGTAACCTTCAACTTATCCATTGGGTATCCGGCAAGCACACCATTGCGCATAGCCGACTCAAAGCCCTTCTGAATGGCAGGGATATACTCCTTAGGAATATTACCTCCCTTAACCTCATCGATAAACTGAAGCGAACCCTCGAAGCCTTCATCAGCCGGACCGATACGTACTATCATGTCAGCATACTTACCACGACCACCCGTCTGTTTCTTATAGGTCTCGCGGATCTGTACCTCCTGAGTAATAGCCTCACGATAAGCCACCTGAGGACGACCTTGGTTGCACTCTACCTTAAACTCACGACGCAGACGGTCGATGATAATCTCAAGGTGAAGCTCACCCATACCCGAAATCACTGTCTGACCCGTTTGCTCGTCAGTCTTTACGGTAAACGTCGGATCCTCCTCCGCTAACTTCGACAAACCTACACCCAAACGGTCAAGGTCTTTCTGACTCTTAGGCTCTACCGAGATACCTATCACCGGAGCAGGGAACTCTATCGACTCAAGTACAATCGGATGATCTTCAGAACACAGTGTATCACCGGTACGGATATCTTTGAAACCTACACCCGCACCTATATCTCCGGCAGCAATCACCTCTACGGGATTCTGATGGTTCGAATGCATCTGGAAGATACGCGAAATGCGCTCCTTCTTTCCCGAACGGGTGTTGTATACATACGAACCGGCTTCCAACTTACCGGAATATACACGGAAGTAGCACAACCGACCCACATACGGGTCAGTGGCTATCTTGAATGCTAATGCACACAACGGCTCCGACTCATCCGGACGACGTGTGATAGTCTCGCCCGTACGAACGTCGGTTCCCTCTATCACCTCTGTATCCAACGGCGAAGGCAGATATGCACAAACAGCATCAAGCATAGTCTGAACACCCTTGTTCTTAAACGACGAACCACAAATCACAGGATAGATATGCATGCCAAGAGTACCCTTGCGGATAGCTGCACGTATCTCTTCCTCTGTGATCTTCGAGGGGTCATCAAAGTACTTCTCCATCACCACATCGTCGAATTCAGCACAAGCCTCGAGCATCTTGTCACGCCATTCCTCTGCCTCCGACAAGAGGTCAGCAGGTATTGGCTCTTCAACATACTCGGCACCCATGGTCTCATCGTGCCAGATGATAGCCTTCATCTTGACAAGATCTACCACGCCGCGGAATGTCTCTTCCACACCAATGGGGATCTGTATGGGGCACGGAGTGGCTCCAAGAACTTCTTTTATCTGACGTACCACCTCAAAGAAGTCAGCGCCGCTACGGTCCATCTTGTTCACGTAGCATACGCGAGGTACGTTATACTTATCAGCCTGACGCCATACCGTCTCCGACTGAGGCTCCACACCACCTACCGCACAAAAAGCAGCAACAGCACCATCAAGGATGCGCAACGAACGCTCTACCTCAACAGTGAAGTCTACGTGACCCGGAGTGTCTATCAAGTTAATCTTATACTTGTTACCAAGATAAGTCCAGTATGTCGTGGTAGCTGCCGAAGTAATGGTGATACCACGCTCCTGCTCCTGCTCCATCCAGTCCATAGTGGCTGCACCATCATGAACCTCACCAATCTTATGAGTAAGACCCGTGTAGTAAAGGATACGCTCAGAAGTCGTCGTCTTGCCGGCATCAATGTGAGCCATGATGCCGATATTCCTATTGTATTTTAAATCGTGTTTTGACATCTATTATGTTTACCGTAATAATTAACAGACCTATATACCTTATAAATATTAGATGAAGAATGGTTAACTCTTTAGAAACGGAAATGTGCGAACGCACGGTTAGCCTCAGCCATACGGTGCATATCTTCCTTACGCTTGAACGCACCACCTTGGTTGTTATATGCATCCATAATCTCTGCAGCAAGCTTCTCTGCCATCGAATGACCACCACGCTTGCGGGCAAACTGAATCATATTCTTCATCGATATCGACTCCTTACGGTCAGCACGTATCTCAGTAGGCACCTGGAAGGTAGCACCACCGATACGACGACTCTTAACCTCTACAAGAGGAGTGATATTATCAAGAGCCTGCTTCCAGATCTCAAGCGGAGTCTTCGACTCTGCCTTCATCTTCTGACCAACAGTCTCTAAAGCGGTATAGAACACACCGTATGCAGTGTTCTTCTTTCCGTCGAGCATCAGATGGTTAACAAACTTTGCCACCATCACCTCACCGAAGACGGGATCCGGCAAGATTACTCTTTTCTTTGGTTTTGCTTTTCTCATTGTTGTAATGTTTTTTTAATTCAAAGAAGTCCTTAACTTCTTTTGTTCGGTTGTCAGGGGTCTTCGTCCTCATTAGCGGACTACTCAACCATCAACCCTTGTTTCTTCTGCGCCGGAACGCATCCGGCTTTTAGTTAGTTTTGTCTAAGCTTACTTCTTAGCCTTCGGACGCTTTGCACCGTATTTCGAACGACGCTGCAGACGATTCTGAACACCGGCGGTATCAAGCTTACCACGTACAATGTGATAACGTACACCCGGAAGGTCCTTTACACGACCACCACGAATCATCACTATCGAGTGCTCCTGCAAGTTATGACCCTCACCAGGAATGTAAGCATTCACCTCTTTCTGATTGGTCAAACGAACACGTGCCACTTTACGCATCGCCGAATTAGGCTTCTTAGGAGTGGTGGTGTACACGCGAACGCAGACACCACGACGTTGAGGGCAACTGTCCAGTGCAGGCGATTTCGACTTGTCTTGAAGTTCTGCTCTTCCTTTTCTAACTAATTGTTGAATTGTAGGCATTTACTTTAATTGTTAAATGTTAATTGTTGATTGTTAATTGTCTTTTGCTCGTCCCGACTCGCATGCCGCAAGCATAGGGAGTCCGAAAAAAGCGTGCAAAATTATGATTTTTTTTTCACACCCACAAATATTTACACAAAAAAAACGCCAAGAACTTCAAATTCTCGGCATTTTTATCCTTATTTTGCCCTCTCGTCTTTGCAAAATACACCCTACTCTTCAGCTCACACTCTATTTCACTGCCAACGAGCAGCCACCTCATGCATCCTAATCTAACGACTATTCGAATATTTTCTCACTATCCTCCGCAGCAAGGGCTCCAACTGGTCTGCATAACACTGAAAACCAATATCCGACAAATGTATACCGTCTACCGTCCCCTCTTCGTTCTTACCTGTGAAACCATTGTCCTCTACATAATACAAATCTTTAATGCCCATCTTCTTTAACGTCCGATAATTACGATAGTATGCCACATTATGCTTAGGCACAAACTGCTGCTCCACCAAGTCAAAGTCTACATGAGGAAACCGCAAACCGCCAACCATCACTATCGCGGCCTTAGGATGAGACCGACGCAAAGTCAGAATAAAATCAATAGTCATGGTATCTATCATACCATACTTGCAGTTCATCACAGGGTCTATAACATAACAAATCACATCATCCGCACCGGCAAGCAACTCCGCATTCTCTTTCCATATCTTGCCTTCACCCGACACCCCCATATTACAACACTCTACTCCCAACGCGCGCTGTAAGATATTGGTCTGAGTCATCCCCGGACGAGTAGCACAACCACCCTGCATCACACTCGTACCCCAAAATACTATCTTACCACCCTCTGTGCGCGGGTTGTCAACCTTAGGATATTCAAGAGTAGCATCCTGACGGACACCTACCTCAAAAAAACGCACACCGTCATACAACGGCAGATTGATCAGAAACTCATGCTCCTTACCATCGAGATTACGAGTATAAACGATGTTTTGCACCGAATCACGCTGCGGACGACCCGTCGCAAGATAATGCCAACGACCGTCCTCGCCGAGAATATACAAGTCAGTACCTTTTATCCCTGTATATGCCATCCACGACATCGCAAAATCATAACGCAACTCATAACGAGCAGCTATAGTGCGAGAATTAGAACGAAAACGAATACCTATACCCGTCGAACACTGCATACCCCAACGTAGCTCTTCCCTCACTCCATCCCACCTGCTATCAGGCACACGCGTAAACAACGGCACGGTATCCGCAAAAGCACGATTGATAACCCTCAGACTATGAGCATCTACATAACGCAACGAATCCGACACCTGAGGGGCTGACGACTGTGCTCCTACAAACGATACCGACAATATAAAAGTCAGAAAAACAAATAATCTGCATTTCATCATAACCGATAAACTATAGCAATAATGATTATCACTTTCAAAAACATTGCAAAGATAATACTTTTTGCTTAGTAAGGAAAGAAAAAACATAAAAAAAAGAAAAAATAATTATCTCCGACTTATATCAAGTTGCGAGGTCAATATAAAATTGCTACCTTTGCGCCCGAAGTGAGTATAACAACCTAACACCGCCAACGAAACAGCCACATCATCAAAGCAATGATCGAATTACGCAACATACATAAGTCATACAACCTCGGCAAAGCCAACGAACTACACGTACTCAAAGGCATCAACCTCGACATCGCCGACGGCGAGTTCGTCAGCATCATGGGAGCATCAGGAAGCGGTAAGTCAACGCTACTCAACATCCTCGGAATACTCGACAACTACGACTCCGGAGAATACCGACTCGCAGGCAGACTCATCAAAAGCCAATCAGAAACCGAGGCCGCAAGACTGCGAAACGAACTCATCGGATTCGTCTTCCAGTCGTTCAACCTGCTTAACTTCAAAACAGCTCTCGAAAACGTAGCACTACCTCTCTACTACAAAGGAGTAAGCAGAAGAGAACGCAACCGACTCGCCATGCAACAACTCGAACGAATGGGACTCGCAGCATGGGCACAGCACCTGCCAAACGAGATGTCCGGCGGACAAAAACAAAGAGTAGCCATAGCAAGAGCCATAGTCTCGAAACCGAAAATACTGCTCGCCGACGAACCAACAGGCGCATTAGACTCGAAAACAACAGTCGAAGTAATGGACATCTTCAAAGAACTCAATTCGGAAGGTATCACCACCATCATCGTCACACACGAACAATCTGTCGCCGACGCCACCAACCGACTCATTCACATAAAAGACGGACTCATAGTCAACTAAGCGGCATACAACCAAAACCAACACCAAACCGGCCAAACCACAGGTCAAACCACCGGTCAAGCTCGCAGGCCAAACCACAGGTCAAGCTCGCAGGGCTAAGTCCCTGCGCCAAACAAAACTAACACCAAACCGACAGCCAACAGGTCAAGCTCGCAGGTCAGCCCACAGGTCAAGCTCGCAGGGCAAACCACAGGTCAAGCTCGCAGGGCTAAGTCCCTGCGTCAACCAAAACTAACACCAAACCGGCCAAACCACAGGTCAAGCTCGCAGGTCAAGCTCGCAGGGCTAACTCCCTGCGCCAACCAAAACTAACACCAAACCGCCCCCCCCATAGGTCAAGCTCGCAGGGCTAAGTCCCTGCGCCAAACAAAACTAACACCAAACCGACCAAACCACAGGTCAAGCTCGCAGGGCTAAGTCCCTGTGCCAAAAAAACTAACACCAAACCCGCCAAACCACAGGTCAAGCTCGCAGGGCTAAGTCCCTGCGCCAACCAAAACAACTCCCTGCGCCAAACAGCCCCATGAATATCCTCTCCGAAATATGGTCATCCATTTCCCGCAATCGCTTCCGCACAGCGATGACAGGGTTCGCCATCGCGTGGGGCATCTTCATCTTAGTCGTCCTGCTCGGAGCAAGCAACGGACTGCAAAACGGCATACAAGAAGGCTATGGCAACCGACTGCAAAACGCTGTCGACATCTGGGCAGGATGGACAAGCAAACCATATATGGGACTCAAAACCGACCGAGAGCTCTACTTCACCAACAAAGAAGCCGACGCACTGCGCTCACTACCCGAAGTAGAACTCTTTTCCGTGGTCGCCAACACCGATAATATCGTAGCCAACTACGGAGCACAATACGTCAACGTGACACTCAAAGGCGTACAAAGCGACTACCAAAATATCTTCCGAAAAACAATATACAAAGGGCGGTTCCTTAACCTCTCCGACGAACTGCAAGGTGCTAAGGTTTGCGTCATCGACAAAAGATGCACCGAAGAACTCGCTACCGAAGACATGCTCGGCAAATATCTCAAACTCGGAGACATCAGCTTCTTAGTCGTCGGTATCTGCGAAAACGGCGACCGATGGGAAGGAGTCACCGTACACATCCCGCTCACCACACACCAAGCCATCTACTCACCCAACCACCACTTCGACCACATCAGCCTCACTATAGGCGAGGCATATATCAACAAGGCGATAAGCCGCAACCGCGGCGGACAACGACAAGACAGAGAAAGTTCCGAATTCGAAACCTTAGTTCGACAGACACTCTCACCCTTGATGCAGTTCGACCCCTCCGACCGACGTGCTGTAGGCGTGTGGAGCCAACAAGAAAGCGTCGAACAAACACAACAGGTGATGAACGCCATTCGTCTCTTCGTCATCATCATAGGCATCTGCACACTCATCTCCGGTGCCGTCGGGGTTAGCAATATCATGCTCGTCAGCGTCAAAGAACGAACAAAGGAATTCGGCATCAGAAAAGCCATCGGAGCACCACCCGTCACCATACTCAAAGCCGTCGTCGGAGAGAGTCTGCTCATAACGGCGCTGTTCGGATATATAGGCATGTTCGCCGGAATAGGACTGATGGAAATAGTCAATAAAATCATACCACCCGGCGACTACCCATTCCGAAACCCTACCGTCGACCCTCTCGCCGTGACAATAGCAACACTCATACTAATGGCGGTAGGTGTTATCGCAGGTGCAATACCTGCCATCAGAGCTATGAAGATAAAACCCATCGAAGCACTCAACTACGAGAAATAAACACACCGTGGACTTCTTGCAAGAAATATGGAATACCATCTCGTCCAACCGCTCGCGGTCACTGCTCACCGCATTCGGCGTATTCTGGGGTATGCTCATGCTGATGGTTCTCATCGGCTTGGGCAACGCCCTGACGACAGGTATCTACTCTAATGTCGACGGTTTCGCGATGAACTCCTGCCTGCTCAGTTCAGGTACGACAAGCAAACCCTACAAAGGTTTTCAGCGAGGCAGAAGCTGGAACATGGTGATGGGCGACTTAGATGCCATCGAGCAGAGGGTGGATGGCTTGGAGTGTCTGTCGCCACAGGTATTTCAAGGCAATACTACGGTGTCGTACGGCGACAAACACGAGTCTTATCGTATCTCCGGCGTCACACCAGACTACACACGTGTACTACGATGCGACTTGCTCTACGGCAGGTTCATCAACGAAATAGACATGCAGGAGAAGCGCAAGGTATGCGTTATCGGCAATGAGGTATATAAGGTACTGTTTGGCGGCATGGGTAACCCTGTGGGTGAGCGGGTGATGTGCGGCAGCATACAATATACCATTATCGGCGTGAGAAAAGCCAACGAGAATAACATCTACATCGGCGGCGACCCCGACCGCATGCTGCTTGCTCCGTTGACGACGATACAGCAGGTTTGCAACTTCGGCGACGTGATACACATAATGATGGCTGTGGCGCGTCAGGACGTATCTGCCACTGAGTTTGAAAAACAGATAAAAGACGTACTAAAGGAGCGTCATCAGATAGCTCCTGACGACGACAAGGCCATCTGGGGCTTCAATGCGGCAGAGGAGCTGAAGTCGCTTGGTTATCTGCGTATAGGTTTGTCGGCTCTTATTTGGCTGATAGGCTTAGGCACGCTTATCTCGGGTGCAGTGGGCGTGAGCAACATCATGCTTGTGACTGTCAAGGAACGTACTAAAGAGATTGGCATACGCCGTGCCATAGGCGCCTCGCCGTGGGTTATAGCCCGTCAGATAATAACTGAAAGTACGGTGCTGACGGCAATATCGGGCGTAGTGGGGATAATGGCAGGCGTGGGCATACTATCGGTGGTGGAGAAGATAATGGCTCAGTCGGACAATTTCCTGAAGAACCCGCAAGTGCCTTTCGCCACCGCCATCGCATGCCTCGCCATAATAGTCATAATAGGCATCCTGGCAGGACTACTACCCGCACTCAGAGCGCTCAAAATAAAACCCATCGAAGCACTCAGCGAAGAGTAATCATCCCTAACACCACATAAAGAAATAAAAAACAAGACAAATATGAAAAAAATCATCCGCTGGACCTTTGTGATACTGCTCACAGCAGGAGTCATCTTCACTTTCTACTCGCTTTGGAAACGACAGCAACCCAAACCCATAGAGTATGACACTCTACGCGTCGAACGGCGCAACCTGCAAAAAAGTACTATCGTAACCGGAAAAGTCGAACCACGAGACGAAGTCGCCATCAAAGCACAAATACAAGGTATCGTCGCCGAAATATACAAAGAAGCCGGACAAACAGTCAGAAAAGGCGAAGCTATAGCCAAGATCAAAGTGGTTCCCGAAACACAAGCTCTCAGCAACGCCGAGTCAAGAGTCAGACTCGCCGAAGTATCACTACGCAACGTACAACAGATATTCAGCCGCGACTCCGCTCTCTACCAACAGAAAGTAATATCTACTGAAGACTACCAGAAGTCAGAACTACAATATCTGCAAGCACAAGAAGAACATCAAACCGCGCTCGACAACCTCTCTATCGTAAGAGAAGGAGTCACCTCAGCTGCAAAAGAATCAGGCAACACCATCGTACGCTCTGACATCAGCGGAACCATTCTCGAAATACCCGTCAAAGTGGGTAACTCCGTTCAACAAGTCGGAGCTTTCAGCGAAGGTACTACCATCGCTACCGTCGCCGACATGTCCGACATGCTCTTCGTCGGCAAAATGGACGAGACAGAGGTCGGAAAACTCAAAGAAGGTATGCCCATGGACCTTATCATCGGTGCACTCAACGACCAACGGTTCACTGCCGTTCTCGAATACATCTCACCTAAAGGAACAGAATCAAACGGAGCCATGATGTTCGAGATAAAAGGAGCCGCTCATATACCCGACAGCGTAAAAATACGCTCAGGATATAGCGCCAACGCCGAAATAGTACTGCAATCAAGAAACAACGTACTCACTCTCGCCGAGACAGCCGTACATATCACTCCCGACTCCACCTACGTACTGCTCGCTCTCGACAGCACCGCACAAACAGTTAAAACACAAATCGTCAAAACTGGCATGTCAGACGGACTCAACATCGAGATAATAAGCGGACTCAACGAACATGACCTCGTAAGAGGCAACGAAAAAATCAAAATGCCATAACGTCATAACAACACTCACACCACCACAACTATGAAACGCTTACTCACACTATGGCTATCGCTAACTATAGCACTCACACTCTGCGCATATAACTACACTTTCGAAGAATGTGTAGAAGTGGCTCTCAACAATAACCTCACTCTACAACAACAACGACAAGAATATAGCCTGCAACGACTGCAATACACGCAAAGCCGACAAAACCTGCTTCCATCACTCAACGGAAACATCGCACAAAACTTCTCTTTCGGTAGAGCCACAGGCGCCGACAACGTCACCATATCACAAAACATGGCGAACACCAACATCGCACTCAACGCCAACCTCATTATCTTCGACGGACTCGCCATGAAATTCAAAATCGACGAAGCAAGAGCCAACATGGAAGCGTCGGAACACACTACGCGACAAGTCGAACTCAACATCAGAATGAACATCACCACCATGTTCCTGCAAATACTGCTCAACAAAGAACTATTAAACGTTGCCGACACACAACTGCTTACCACTCAACAAAACGTAGAACGAAGCCGGCAGTTAGTACAACAAGGACGACTCGCCGAAGGAGAACTGCTAACCCTGGAATCACAGTTAGCCAACGAACAGCTGCAACGCACCGAAGCCCAAAACAGACTTCTACTCTCGCTTCTCGACCTCGCACAAGCCATGAACGTGACATACGACGACAACTTCGACATAACAATACCGCAATGGCTAACCGACGAACAACAGCTACTGCCAACCAACGAAGAAGTATACAACGCCGCCCTACGCAACAGACCCGAGATACAAGCAGCACATGCACAACTGCTCGCCAAACAACACGCACTCAAAACAGCTAAAGCTGCTTACTCACCTGTGCTATCAGCAGGCGCTAACCTCTCTACCGGATACTACCATAAGTTCGGAGCTGACAACGACAACTTCGGCAACCAACTATCCAACAACCTCTCTTCAGGTGTCGCACTCAACCTCTCTATTCCCATCTTCGATAAGATGCAGACACCTAATAACATCACCCGACAAAAAATAGCCATCGAATCACAACAGACACAAATCACACAGGTAGAACAAACTCTCAAGAAAGAAATAGACCAAGCTTACTATAATGCCATCGCAGCACAGACACAACAGCTGTCAGCTCAACAAGCAGAACACTCCGCTAAAGAAGCATACCGATATGCCGAGCAGAAATACCTCGCCGGACGGTCAACAGCATACGAGTTCAACAGCGCTAAAAACAGCTACACCGCCGCACGCTCACAATACCTCCAAGCCAAATTCAACTACCTCTTCAAAGTAAAAATCCTAACCTACTACATGGCTCAAGACCTATAGCCCCTTCCCCCCACACCCCCACACACACCACACACCCACACCACCACACCACCACACCCCCTCACCCTCCCCCCACACACAGGTTCAGCTCACAGGGCTAAGTCCCTGCGCCCCCCCCCACACACAGGTCATGCTCGCAGGGCAAAGTCCCTGCGCTCCGCCACACAGGTCATGCTCGCAGGGCAAAGTCCCTGCGCTCCGCCACACAGGTCATGCTCGCAGGGCTAAGTCCCTGCGCTACACCACACAGGTCATGCTCGCAGGGCTAAGTCCCTGCGCTCCACCACTCTCACAGACATAACCAACCGGCTATGCCCACACTATTATCATCAGCTCTGCAATGATAATACGCAAAAATGTAATCAAAGGATAAACAGTAGAATACACCACCGCCGGCTCATCTGTATCAGCAAGCGAGTTGGCGTATGCCATCGGAGGCGCATTGGTATGAGCTCCCGCTATCAAGCCGCATACCGTGAAATAGTTCTCTTTGCGCCACATCGCTATACCACCTACCAACAACGGAGGCAACATAGTAATAGCAGCTCCTATACCAAGCCATAGCAAACCCTCAGACGAAAAAACAGTCTGAAAAAACTGACCACCGGCCGCCATACCAACCGATGCTAAAAACAGACACAGACCAAGCTCACGAAGCATCAGGTTCGCCGACTGCGTCGTATATGTGATAATACGCAACCGGTAACCAAAGCGACCAAGCAAGATAGCCACTATCAGCGGACCACCCGCCAAACCAAGCTTCGCTGGCATAGGCATACCCGGAATGTAAATCGGGATGCTGCCAAACACTATTCCCGTCAAAATACCAAAGAAGATAGTGAAGATATGAGGCTCGTTCAACTTCTGCAACGTGTTACCAAGCATCTTCTCGGCATGAAGAATGCCGTCTATCGGACCTACTACCATCACCCTATCACCCACCTGCAACACAAGATCCGGACGAGCTAACAAGTTGATACCCGCACGGTTGATACGAGTGATGTTAACATTGAAAGTCGAACGCAGATGCAAGTCACCTATCGTCTTACCATTAACTTTACTGCGAGTCACAACGATACGACGAGACACTAAACTCTGCTCATCATCAGTCCATTCATAATCCGCCAACTCACCAAGCATATCCTGCAACTGCTGAGCATCAGCATCGCGAGTCACAAAAAGAACTATATCGCCCAACCTCAACTTAGTATCTGCGCGAGGAATAAACACACGCTCACCATCGAACACACGTGTCGCTATCGCCTGATGACCAAAATTATGCTTGATCTGAGCTATCGTCAAACCATCCACTGCCGGATTGGTAACCCTAAAGGTGAGTATGTCCGGACGGTCCGACACATCCTGACGCGTCTGCAAACGTGCCTGCTCCTTGTCTACATCGACACGAAACATCCACCTGAGCAACATCATTACCACTATTGTACCTAACACCGCTACAGGATATGCCACCGCATAACCCAAAGAGATATGCTCATCCAGTCCCATCTGAGACATAGCCTCCTCAGCAGCACCAAGACCCGGAGTAGAAGTGATAGCTCCCGACATGATACCTACCATCATCGGCATCGACACCTTACCGCCCAACAAATAGTATATACCTATCGTCAGACCAACCCCAAGAAACGCAATAACACATGCCAAGCCGTTCAGACGCATACCCCCTTTCTTGAACGATGCAAAGAAACCGGGACCCACCTGCAAACCTATCGAAAAGATGAATACTATCAATCCGAAGTTCTTCATAAAATCCAAGACCTGCGGGTCTATACGCAAGTTGAAATGACCGGCTATAAGACCCACAAACAACACAAAAGTAGCGCCAAGCGATACTCCACGGATACTTATCTTGCCAAGAGCCATACCAAGCGACACAATAGCACTGTATATCAGCAGCGTATGAGCCACCGACCCTTCCGACAATAGACTTACAAACCAATTCATGACAAACTCAACGAACCACCATTACCTTCGTCGCATAACCGCCGCAACGCACCACATAACAACCCGTCGTAAGCGAACCATTGATACCGGTAACATCACGACCTTCAATACTGTAAATCCGCATATCTGTCGGTCCATTTACCTGACCTCCCGACACACTAACACCAATCTCATCGGCATCGATATTCCTCAAACCCGTATGCTCGTCATCTGACTCTACAAAAAACATCTCGCTCGACACACCTTCAGGCTCATCCTTCGTGAAGACAGTGCGCTGACCTATGACAGGTAACACCACATCTACCTTACGATGCTTGTTGTTCTGATCCACCCACTTAACCTCTATATGGTATGTATATACTCCGCGACTGTCCTTGCTCAACGGAGTCAGACTGAGCTCACAATACTTCAAATACAAACTCGTCTCATTCCCTTTGTCACTCTCGAAAGTATATATCGACGACTTAACCGACGAGTTCGTACAATACACCTGCCATGGCTCACCATTACTAACAGTACTAACATAATGACCACCTATCGCTTGGTCCGACTCATTGGTCAGCATCAAATATAACTGTGGCAACGCACCTTCATCGTCGGCTGACGCAAGAGTGAAATCCCAGTCCTTAACCTTCGGCTGCTCACGTAGAGTCTGGTCTTCATAGTAATCCGCCTGAGCATAGGTGAAAGACGCTGACATATCCTCGTACTCTACCTGCCGAGCATAACGCGCATTGGCACCACGAACATATAACGTGGGCGTCAGCATGTTAATCTGATGCTCATAAAACTTAAAACCATGAGGATCGTTTGGAGTAATGTTAAAGCGAAACTCACCAACACCCGACTTCGTCGCGATATGAATACCCTCGGTGTCTTCAAACGTAATCTCTGCATCCACCTGACCACTACTGAACGAAATACCATTTGTGCCCTTTACGCCACCTAAATAATAACCTCCCTTGTCGTCACGATCGCCATCACCCTTGCATAGCACGCTGAACAGCTTATTGTAATTATGCCACTTGTTGTGAACTATAACCACCTCGTTGTCCGCATAATCGCCCGAGATAACATCCGACGAATAACTCTGCAAACATACGTAATTCTTTCCCGTTGCCTCTTGACCATTCCATATATAAGTGTTTCCGGCATACTCCACCACAATAAGGAATGTGTCACGGATGTCAGCTCCGTCTATCGGAAACGAGTTAATACGATAATAATCCGTCGCACACACACTAAGCGTAGCGAACAGCAATACAAAAAATAATAAATGTCTTTTCATGATAATCGGTGTTGAAAGTTTGTTTATTGTTTGTCGTAGTTTTTGCAAATCAGTCCGCAAAGGTAATACTTTTTTATGACTCTAAGAAATAAAAGTAAACACCCATCCGTTCTTATCTCATTACCAACATATTAGTTTATATATTCCATTTTTGGCACGATGTTTGCATTCAACTCTGTGAAGCTTCAAATCAACTGAGTTAGAAACACCGACAGACACACCGCCTGTCATTAAAACACATCACTATTATGAAAGCAAAGATTTTATGCGTATCACTATGCGCACTGCTCACACTCTCGCTGTCAGCTCAAGACAATAGCCGAAAAGGCGAGTTCGCACACCGAAAAGCTAACAAAGAACAAGTCGACTGCAAAGCACACAAAAGAACAGGCAAAGAGGCACGACAAATAGAAGGCAGACACCGGGAACTCAGCGCCGAAGACATGGCTCGGCACCGCACCGCAAAAATGAAAGCCGAACTGCAACTCTCTGACGAACAGTACGCCAAAGTCTACGACCTCTACTTAGAAGACGCCAAGAAGATAAAGGCACAACGCGAAGGCACCGAACAAGAACTCTCAGCACAGCAAAAGAAAGCCATGAGAGAAGAACGAGAAGCCACAATGAAAAGCCTGCTCACTGACGAACAGTTCGCCAAATGGAAAGACATCGTCACCGCTCACCAACACCACAAACACAACAAAAAGTAAAACACAGCAATAAAAGCTCAGCAAAAGCACAGCAAAAGCACCCGGCAAAAGCCCAGCAAAAGCACCCAGCAAAAGCCCAGCAAAAGCCCCCAGCTAAAGCTTAGCAAAAGCCCAGCAAAAAAAAAAGAATAGGCGCCCACCAAGGGCGCCTATTCTTTCCACATATTCTCTCCTACATATTTTCTCCGTCTATTTCCGGCGCATTGTATGCGCCGTTTGCCGCCCCGTTTGCCGCCCCGTCCACTGCCGTTCGTGGTCACGTAGCAGCCATATATGGCTGCTCATGGCAGATAGGCGCACATCCGCTTACTCAGCCGGCATCATCACCACCTCGAACATATTTCCCGCATCGACCAACTTACGAAGCATCTGCTGAACGCTCTCCGCCGAAATCCGACGAACAGCATCCTCATACTCTTTCAAATAGTCGATGCCGTGCTGATAGTACTCATGCAAGATTGTCGAACGCCAATAGCCGTTCTTCTCCAAATCCTCCTCGAAGTCTTTGAGCATCGACTCCTTCTCCTTCTGCAAGTCCTCCGCAAGCGGACCATTCTCCACTATTTGTTGAACCTCCTGATGAATGATCTCCATCAGCTTCTCCTCTTTCTGGGGGTCGGTATCGAACTGCATCACAAGCATCGCACTATTAACGGGAACGCGTGAGCAGTAACCCCAGCAGCTCACACCATAAGATCCACCCTCACGCTCACGTATCGACTCCAGATAACGGGTCGACAAGATGCGACCTATCATCTCCATATTCAAGTCGTTCTCCAAGCTATACGGTATATCATACGAGGTGTACTGTATCCTGTTTGTGGCTGTCGTTATCTGCATCTTCCTGTCGAAGTAGTTGCGTTGTATGCCACTCGGAACACGAACGCCGGTGTCACGAAGCTTCTCGCGATTCTTCTTGCACTTACCCGTCTTCATACCGCCTAACCATTGAGACACAAGCTTCTGAGTCGCAGGATCCTCCGGGTCGATGTTACCCACGAAATAGAACGTAAAGTCGGCAGGATCGGCAAAACGCTGACGGAAGAAGTCGTACGCTACATCCATGTCTACCTTCTTCAAGTTATCTACATTCCATATCAGAGTACGGGGCGAATGATTCGAACTCATCAAGCTCACCGAGTCACGGAAGATAGCCTTATGATTGGTCTCCTTGTTCTTCAACGAGGTCTCCAACATCGACATCAGCGACTCAAACGTCTCGGCATCTTTACGAGGAGCCGTGAAATACAGATACGTCAGCTGAAGCATCGTCTCAAAATCTTTTATCGAAGACGAACCGTTGATAACTTCGTAATACGTAGATATCGACGGGTCTATGCTCACCGTCTTGCCTGCCAATGCCTTCTGCAGTTGCACCGACGTCAGATTGCCTAAACCTCCCATTGCTACCACATCCGTAGCTTCTGCTACCGAATACAGCTTCTCAGCATCTGTCTCATACGACGAGCCTCCTATCGAGTAGGCACGCATCAATATCTCATCCTGCTTGAAATCAGTCGGACGAACTATCACACGCACCCCGTTCTTAAGCTGCCACTCCGTCGTTCCCAAATGCTGATTGCGTATCGTCTTTTTTATCTTACCGGGCTTGGGGTCGTTTTCGACTATGTCTGTCACTATCTTCTCCTCTGCCGGAGCCTCTATCTCTGCCTCTTTTGCCTGAGCATACAGCTGCAAGATCTGTTCCTCCGACGGTATCTCTATACCCTCTTTCTCAGGTGCCGTTATCGACACCAACAGATTGTCGTCATGAAGATATGTCTTCACAATCTGACTCAGCTGATCGGCGGTGATATATGGCAACACCTGCTTTACAAAGTCGTATTCCCAACGAATACCCGGAATAGGCTCCTTATCGAGGAAGTTACGTATGTACTCACGTGTATAAGTGATATTACGAGTCGCATTGCGCTCGTTATACGACTTCTCGTAATTCGACAACATCGCCGTCTTCGACAACTCCAACTCCGACTCCGTAAAACCATAACGCTTTACCTTCTCAAGCTCAAGCAACAACGTCTTATACGACTCTGCCTCCTGACCCTCTTTCGCTGCCACCAACGCCAAAAAAGCATCCTTCGCCTTCACCAACTCTCCATAACCGCACACACCAACGATAAACGGACACTGAGGCTTCTGCGTCATCTCACCAAGACGAGTGTTTATCATCGAGACAATCAGGCTATTGCATACATCTGCCATATATGCAGCAACTGTACCCTCAAGCTCCGCCGGCAGAGGTGCCTGCTTGTAGTCAAGACGAATACGGGTGAACTGAGCCTCCTTGTCACGAACAATACCTATAATAGGCTCTACGTTGTCGTTAATGGAATAGATAGGTCTCTCACCTCTATTCTCACGAGCAGGAACATCAGCCCATAACGCCTTTATCTTCTGCTCTATCTGGTCAACATCGACATCACCTACCACAACTATAGCCTGCAAGTCCGGACCATACCACTTATGATAGTAGTCGCGAAGAGCCTGATACGGGAAGTTCAAGATAACGGCGGTGTCACCTATCACATCACGCTTGGCATACTGACTACCGGGGTAAATCTTCGGATTCAACTCACTCCACATCCTGCGGTCGGCTGATGCACGAGTGCGCCACTCCTCTAAGATAACACCACGCTCTGCATCTATCTCATCGCCCTCAAGCAACAACGAATGAGACCAGTCGTGCATCACAAGCAAAGCAGAGTCTATAATCCCCTCACGTATCGTAGGGACATCACTCAAACGATAAACAGTCTCATCCAGAGAGGTATAAGCATTGATGTTACCTCCGAAGTTAACGCCTATCGACTCGAAATATTTGATTATGCCCTTCCCAGGAAAATGCTCCGTTCCGTTAAAGGCCATGTGCTCAAGAAAATGAGCCAAACCATTCTGATGATCCTCCTCCAATATAGCACCAACAGCCTGAGCTATATGAAACTCAGCTCGCTGCTTGGGCAACTCATTATGACGTATATAATAAGTCAACCCGTTATCCAAACGACCTACCCTGACAGCCGAATCTATCGGCAATGGCATGTTCTGAGCCGTAAGACTGATAGCACACAACCCTACGACCAAAGAGAAAAACATTCTTTTCATTGTTGTAATATTGATTTGTTTTTATTGCAAAATAGACCTGCAAAGATACATATTTATTTTCATTTACACAAATAGCATACAAAAACGATACCAACCGGCTTGCATATTCTAATATTTTTTCATACTTTTGCGCTCCGTTTCGGCAAGAGTTACAGCTCTTCGTCTGCTCACGCAACGAAGACTCTACGCTCATAAGCCACTATTCAGACAACTAAAATTATCTCTCAATCATGCGACACCTAATCACCACAGTCTTCACCTTACTTGCAACTCTCACACTCACAGCGCAAGTGCAATACAACCAACAACAGCAAGACTCGCCTTACGCCGACGAACCGAAGCAACCCGCCAACATAGAACTCACCGCACAGCAACTATGGTACCGACCTTTCGGCAGATACACCTTAGACCTGCTCTTCTCCATCGGCGAACCGACGCAGATATGTGCCCTCAGCTATTACGGCATCACTATCAAAGAAGGAACATACCCCATCACCAACACACACTTGCAAAACACCATTTTGCAATCCGTCGGCTACAACCAACCCTCTGTCTATAAAAACGCCGACTCATACTGGTATCTCACTTCCGGCACTCTCACCATCACCGCTATCGCCGACAACAATTGGCAATTCGAAATCGACGCCTACAGCTACTACGGCTCACACATCATCATACACTATCAAGGCGCGTGCGAACCCACCAACAGCAATAACGCATTCAGCTACAACGCCGAGAATACAACACTCGACGATATCTACATCGACTTCGACGACGCCAACTGCAAAGCGCAAACGACATACAACGCAGGCGTCATCGACATGGTCATGCAATCCGACACCGCCACTATGCACCTGCAATTGGTATCACAAACCGACGAACTGCAACAAGGCTCTTTCCAAGTATCCGACAACGCCGACAACAACACTATCCTCGCCTCGCCCGGCAGCACCGTGATGAGCGACTACTACGGAACCACCCTCCTGATCTACAACGCTCAAAAGAAACTCAAACACAGCTTCTTCATCACCCAAGGTAACATGACACTCGAAATCTCAAATAACGAATACCGGATTACCTTCGACGCACAAAGCTATAAAGGAACCAACATACATATCACCTACCACGGTAAGTTCGGCACAGCACTCAGCCTACAACAAACGACAACTCAGCCACAACGCAACACCAACAACATCCGATATAACCTTCTCGGACAACCTGTAGGCGACGACTATCATGGCATCATCATACTAAACGGCTGTAAACTAATACAATAACCTCTCTTCGAAAACCAAATCTTAAAAAACAGCCTATCTAACTGTTTCCCTGAGCCTTACACCCTCCTCACTCCTGTCACCTTCGAGTGAAGAACGAGTGAAGAACGAGTCTTCGCCCATAAAACCCTTTGAAAGAGACCCATACAAAAACCCATTTGGACAAAAAAAAGAAGACAAGATTGCGGTCGAATAATACTACTCACCACAATCTTGCTTCCACAACACACAATTTTAGGATTGAGTAAGATTCCAAAAAGAATACTCGCACCTGTGAACAAGATCGTAATAAAACTCAATAACACCTGACCTTATTCACGTCACAAAAATATACAAAAGCGTAAATACTCGCAATAATACAAAAAAAAAATCTAAAGTATTATTGCGAGTATCTTTCTTTTTGTGTGAACTTTAGCGCCAATTCATACACACAAAAATCTAAATATCTCAAAAGGTAAATTACTGCCTAAAGACAAAATAAACGGCTGCCACAAGCAGCAACGCGGCTACGACATGGTTCCAGCGCAGATGAGTATGAAAGGCTACTACAGAGAATAATGCAAACACCACCAACGTTATCACCTCCTGTATCACCTTCAACTGAACAAGAGAAAACGGGCCACCGTTACCCTCGAAACCAATACGGTTAGCCGGTACCTGAAGACAATACTCGAAAAACGCCACAGCCCAACTAAGAGCTATCACGGCTATCAATGGCAATGCCTTAAACCAACTGAACTCCGACATCTTAAGATGACCATACCATGCCAATGTCATAAAGACATTCGAACATATCAATAGCAATACTGTGTATAAACCACGCATCTGACTAACAATTAAAAGATTTTATATTATCAAGATTGATTTTATATTATCAAGATTCTAAGACTCAGGTTTTATATTATCAAGATTCTAAGATTCTACGTCTTCTTTTTGTCCATGCAAAGCCTTCATCAGGCAACTCTTAGCCTCAGGATTAAGCTCCTGCATCTGCTCAAGCAAAGGCTTCACCCTATCGCGCATCGACCGACGCTCGTACGGGCAGAGCTTATCCACTTTCTTGTACTGCCTCAGCTGAGCATAGTCGACAATGTCTGACTCATCAATCAAACAAAGCGGGCGAATCAAAGTAACGGGGAACTTATCCATCGTCATCGACGGCTTGATAGAGTCAACAGTACCCTGAAACAGCATGTTCAAAAGCAACGTCTGTACTATATCATCACGATGATGACCCAACGCTATCTTGTTACAGTGCATCTGCTGAGCCACCTCGAACATCATCTTCCTGCGATACCACGAACACAGAAAACAAGGGGTCTTCTGCTTCCTGCGCGAACGAGAATCAGCATACTGAGGGTCATCAAAGTCAAGCTGCGCCTCACGATGAACAAAAGGCACACCCCACTCTTGACAAAAGGCATTCAGATATTCAATGTCCGACTGATATCCGATAGCGGGAATAGTGACATGTATCGCCACAACCTCAAAACGAGGAACATATATCTTCTGTCGATGTGCCAACAACTCAGTAAGCAACAGACTGTCCTTACCTCCCGATAGCCCTATTAAGATACGGTCACCATCCTCAATAAGACCATAGTCAGCACACGCCTTATTAAACCGGCGCATGAGCTTATCAAAAGCCCTCTGACCCTCTCTGTCTAATACATTATCCATCTGCTAATACCCCATTCCTCTCTAATACCTTATCCATCTGACCACTTCCTTCCAAGACGGCTTCTTCCCATACATCAGTACGCCCACACGATATATCTTACCCGCCAACCACGTTGTAGCAACGAATGACGCAACAAGCACCGCAAGCGAGAGTATCAGCTCCCACGCTGCCACATCATACGGCAACCTTACCAACATCACTACCGGCGAGGTAAATGGTATCATCGAGCACCACCAAGTGAAAGAACTGTCGGGGTGCTGAGCGGCATAGATACCGGCATACATGGCAAACAGCACAATGATAGTAATCGGCATCGAGAACTGCTGAGTGTCGGTCTCGTTGTCTACAGCCGACCCGCAGGCAGCATACAACGACGAATAGAGTAAGTAGCCACCAAGAAAATACACTACAAACAACACCACAAGTTCTACAAAGTCCATACCTGTGAGCGCCAGATATAAGTCCTGAGCCATGGTAGTGTTCTGTAACGATGCTGCATCATAAGCGGCAAGTGCATCGATATGCAACATATCCGACAACAAAGGCATGCCCACAGCAGCGGCAATAACCAGCAGCAATACCCATATCGCAAACTGCGTCAGACCGACAAGAGCAACGCCTATTATCTTGCCCATCATCATGTCGAACGGACGAACCGACGATATCATCACCTCCATTATCCTGTTCGACTTCTCTTGCACCACTCCCTGCATCACCATCGAGCCATACATGATGATGAACATATATATCAGCAGTGCCGACAACAAGCCCATCAGCTGATAGAGGTCGACAGACGTTATCTTCTCGCCCTGCTCTGTCCAGCGCACCGTCTTGACATTGACATCTGACTCTACGTCAGCTATTATCTGCCTTAGTCCTTCGATATCATAAGAGTCGAGTTTCTGTTGCCTGACATATTTGGTAAGTCGCTTTTGTACGTCAGCTACTACAGCATTGCCTACTTGCTTTTCGGAATATAATGTAGCCGTATTACCTTGCATAGTCAGGTCACCCGTGATAAGCAGAAACGCCTCTACTTGTTTATATTGCGCGCGCGCCTGCTCGAGGTCGGCATTAAGATATACATAGTTGTAGCCACTTCTCTTGTCAGCTGTATCTGCCTTTGCCTCATCAATGAAAGCTGAGGCATACAGTTCAGAGTGGTCGACAACGACTATTGTTCGCTCTTCGGAGTCGCTGTCGTCGAGCGTAAGCCACATCGGGATGGCGAAGGTCAACGACATAATAAGAGGGGTAAGCAATGTAATAAAGATAAAACGCTTACGCAACACACGAGTGGTATATTCGTGAACTATTACAAGTCCTATTTTCGAGCTCATAGTATTCAGTATTGCTTTTCTTGTCTGCTATTCAGGTTGGGTGGCGGGTCTGCTATTCAGGATTGGTGGCGGATTTGCTTACTGTATTGATGAATATATCTTCCATTGAGGGCATTACTTCTTCGAAGCTTAGTATCTGTCCTTGGTGTGCGAGTCGTTCTACAAGTCGGTTGTTGCTTTCTCCCTCTTGTCTTATCACCTCTGTCTGCTGTATTCCGTTTTCTGTTTGCAGTGATACTCTGAAGCGTCCTGTGCGGTGCTGTTGCCGTATGTCGTTCACATTACCTTGCAGCACTATCTTGCCATGGTCTATCAGAGAGATTTGCTGACATAGCATCTCTACTGACGTCATGTTATGCGTAGAGAGTATCACTGTGGTGCCTTCGCTATTGAGTCGTTTTATCTCGTTTCGTATCAGTTCGGCATTGACAGGGTCAAATCCTGAGAGAGGCTCGTCAAGGATGAGTAGTTCAGGTTGATGTATCACGGTCTGAATAAACTGTATCTTCTGCGCCATACCCTTCGATAGTTCTTCTATCTTCTTGTATTTCCATTCTCGTATAGCGAAACGGTTGAGCCAAAAGTCGAGTTGTTGGTATGCTTGCTTCGCGGTTAGTCCTTTCAGTCGTGCCATATATATTATCTGGTCGGCGCACGTGAGTTTCTTGTACATACCTCTCTCTTCGGGCATGTATCCTATTGAGATGGCATCGTCTAAGGTGATGTTATGTCCGTTGAGCATTGCGCTGCCGCTATCGGGCATGGTGATGCCTGTAGCGATACGAATGAGTGTAGTCTTGCCGGCGCCGTTAGGTCCGAGCAGACCATATACGACACCTTTGTCGACCGTGAGGCTGACATCGTCTAATGCTCGGCGCGAGCCAAAGCTTTTGGTTACATGACTAATAGAAAGCATATTTTCTGAAAGAGCTTCAAGATTAAAAGCTGAGGCGGCGAGCACCGCGTGCTTGCCGCCTCATAAAGCGCTTCGTACCGCGAGTGGGACTTGAACCCACACAGCCGTTTCGGGCCAAAGGATTTTAAGTCCTTCGTGTCTACCGATTCCACCATCGCGGCATGGCAGTAGCACATATTCTGCCGAAAAGCGCGGCAAAAGTACTGCTATTTTTTGTAATACGCAAATTTTATTTTACTTTTTTGATTACTTCGACTTTGGAGACCGGTTTTTTGATTTTCTCGAAAGCTTTTTTTAGTGTTTCGACATTAGTTTTGTTAGGGTCGAAAGTGAGAGTTACTGTCTGTGCGTTTTTGTCGATACGCATATCTTTGAGTCCTTTCTCGAAAGATATGTTTTTCTCGATTTTCTTGACGCATCCGTCGCAACTGATTTCGACATGGAAGACGACGGTTTGTTTTTCGGACTTCGCCCATGCGGGCACTGCAAGTGTGAGCATCAATGCTGAAAGAATAATGATAAGTTTTTTCATTGTATTGTGTGTATTATGATTATTGTGGTTATATGAAATGCTTATAACAGGTAGATGACTCGAACATGACTCGAAGGTGACAGGAGCGACGCCCGTGTATTGGTCAGTAAACGAGATATTTAGGTATGATTTTTTTAACACATTACGGAGGTTGTCATCCAACTGTTTAACAGCTGTAGCTCAGCGGGTTAGGCATTGTTTTCAATACAGACAACATAAAGATTACAACTATATAGAGTGCGAATATCAATATTTATTGCAGATATTTATTGTTCGATTTGCAGATATCTATTCGTCTCTTGTGAGGTTCCATCGGAATCCTATGTAGATTTTCCACCCTGTCGTCGGAGCCCATACCTGAGCGGCATCGAAAGCGTTGTTGAAAGGAGTTTCGGCAGCCGTGATAGGTTGTAGTTGTCGGAAGTTAGTCATATTCTCGGCACCGAGATAGAGTGAGCACGTGCGCCAGTATTTGGTTACTTGTCCGAGCAGTTGCGGGTACCATTGGTGATATGTCTGTCCGTTGCGTTGGAAATACTGCTGTTCGGCGCCGGTGGGTATGACGAAACCTTCGGGCATTCGTCCGTATCCGTTGAACTGGGCGGTGAAGTCGAACTGCCATTTCTTCAGAGGCGTCTGGTAAGAAGTGGTTATCAGTGCTTTGAATCGGTTTTGCAGAGGTCGTTCGAGCAGCATATAATTGCCTTGCGATGGTGAGAAGACGGTCTGTCGGCTGTCGCTGAGTCGGTAGGCGAGTGTCATGGTCCATCCTCTGAGTATCTCGGCAGTAGCCTCAACCTGCATGGTGTGTGCGAAGGCGCGTGCCCCCGGCATGTCGCTCAGGTTGGTGAATGTCATCACTCCGTTTTGTTCGATGTCGGCGACGAGGCAGTCGAAGAAATGGGTGTAGTAGTATTCGGCATTGATTTGCAGTTCACGGTCGGCGACAGGTATATAGAAAGTGGTTGTCAGTCCGGCATTGAGAGCGGACTCTAACTGTGGAGTGGTGAGTGTGTTGACGAGTCTGCCTGATGAGAGCAATGCCGCGTTGTCGGCTATCAGGTTAGGCGTTCGGTATCCCATACCGACGGAAGCTCTGATGGTCCACCAGCTCCAAGGTGCAAAGCGCAGGTTGAGTCGTGGTGTAGGCAGGAAGCGGTGGCGTGTTTCGCTGTTAGGAGAATGAATGAGGTAACATTGTCTGAGGTAGTCGCCTCTGAGTCCCACGAGCAGTGATAACATGTCGTTAGGGTCGTATGAGTATTCTGCGAAGGCACCGACAGCTGTTTCCCGTCGTGAGAGGTCGGCGTTGGCGATGACGTTGCCGCCCGAAGCGTTGACATCGCGCGGTATCATGCCATTGATGGTCTCGTCGTAGTCGTCGTGGTTGAGTGACAGTCCGGCTGTCAGTTTCTGCCGTTCGCCGATGTTAGTCTGAAACAAGGCATTGAGGTATACGTTCCATTGCCCGGCGGTCCATTGCCGGTCGCCGTATATGTTATCTTGCGAGTGGTAGGAGGCGGCCGTTATTATCCCTATCGACATCTGTTTGTCGTCGTCGATGACGTATCCGTTTTTCATGAAGGCGTCGGCACGTCTCGTTCTCAGGTCGATGAGGTAAGGCTCTTCCGGCAGCGTTGTCTTATGAAATGTAGTGGGTCGGTTGCCTCCGCGTCGTCGGTCGTAGAGTCCGTGCACAAGGATACGTCCGGTATAGTCTCCTTTGAAGATGTCCCAACGGTGCAGTAGGTTGAGCTGGTCGGAGAGTGGCATGTCTAAGAAGCCGTCGTGGTTGTCGTCCATCGCCATTGTTCCTTTCTGATAGTGTGCGAGCAGTCCGGTATATGCATGTTCTCCCACGTCCCATCCACCGGTGAGGTTAGCTTCGGCATGGAGTTCGGTGTTGAGCATGAGGTTGACGGCGATGGGGTCTTGTGTCTTAGGTTTGAGGTACTCGACATTGATTTGTCCGGTTAGCGACTCGTATCCGTTGACCACCGACGATGTGCCTTTCGACACTTGTATCGACTCCATCCATGGTCCGGGTATATATTCCATGCCGAAGTTCTGTGCGAGTCCTCTGATGCCGGGTGTGTTTTCTGTTAGCAGCTGTACGTATCTTCCGCTTAGTCCAAGCAGTCGTATCTGTTTGGCTCCGGTAGCGGCGTCGGCGTACGCCACGTCGACGGAAGCGCTTGTCTCGAATGACTCAGAGAGGTTGCAGCATGCTGCCTTGCATAGCTCGTCGGCGTTGAGTCGTTGAGTGTTGAGAGCTGAGACTCGTGAGCGCACGACAGACTGTCGTCGTGCCGCCACTGTCACGTCGCCGAGCTCGGTGTTTTCGGGGAAGAGTACAATGGTGACCGACTCGGTGAGCACGATAGTGGTGTCGGAGAGGTACCCTATATACGAGGTTACGAGTTTGCGAGTGGCGTGTATCTTGTCGATTTCGAAACTGCCGTCGAACGACGATGATGTGCCGATAGTAGTTCCGAGCCAATGCAGGTTAGCTCCGATAAGCGGTTGTCCGTTTTCGTCGACCACCAGTCCCTCGACATGAGCGCGGGCAGGCAGGACGAAGAACAAGATGAATATAAGAATAGGGATTAGGTGATTATGTCTCATAGTGTAGGCTGATTATAGTTCTGAGTAATAGTTACAGACATCGCGTATGCTGCGATGTCAGCTGACAGAACTATAGTCTACAATCTTCTGACACAATCTTTGGAGAGTATCTCTTCGGCGAATGAGAAAAGCAAGGGTGGTGAATGCAGCAGTCGGGTTATTGACGGTGCTGATGCTGTTGCCATCTGATATGGTTCGAACTGCCATTCCGTCGTTACCTGCACGGGTGCTACTGTCAGGTGTGTGTCGGGAGTTACCACCTCGTCGACATCATAATGCATCAGGTGGCAGTTGCCATGATGGCGACAGGTGGCGTCATGCTGATGGTGGTGATGATGTATGGTCTCGCAGTCGCCACGTAGCAGATGCGACATGCCATGCGCCAGGCAGTCGGTGCAACAGAAATACGCGAGGTTGAAGCCCGACCCCGCCAAAGCGATGAACAGGGAGAGGTAGACGACGAAGATATATGTCAACGGCTTGCGCATTGTTGCTTTAATAATCTGTTTAGTCGAAGAGTGTGGGTTGGTCGTCGGCAAAGCGCTTAAGTATATTCTTAAGCAGCGTCTGTCGGATGAAATGGCTGCGGTTTGTTATCCTATACCGACGGCAATACGCCTCGATAGCCCTCAACTCGCTTGCGTTGAACATCACTGTCACTCGGCAGTTGCGGGGTAGTGCTTTATTTGTCTTCTTGCGTCGCATAGGTTCGATATCTTATTAGAGCTGCACTGCCAGTTTAGCTCCCAAGGAGAGTAGCAGTCGTCCGGAGTAATAGTCGTAGGTATTGCCTTCGTAGTTTTCTGTTACTGTCAGCCTTGCCTGTTGGAGGTTAGCATTGAGCGCGAGCAGTACGACCGCCTTTCCTCGTGTTTGGAATCGGTATCCGAGGTCAACGGCGGCAGCCATACCACCTTTAGCTTGCTTGTTTGCGGCGAAGCCGTAGCCTATCGACATGCCTATGTATGGTGCTATGTCGGCATTGACGAGAGGTATCTGTGCTTCGAGGCATAGAGGTATGAAAGTGAAGGCTTGCGACATAAGCATATTGACGTTGACGGCGACACTTCCTCCGAGGAAGATGTGCCTGTCGAACATATTGACAGCACCGATGGCTAACTTAGCGTTGGCGTTTCCTCCCCATGCTTTATGTGGCAGCATTGCAGCTCCTCCTCCGACATGTATCTGCACGCCTACCTTTTGTCGGTGCGTCGTTGCCGTCTCGGTTTGTTCATTGTTGAGCTGTGCTTCGGCATCGTCGATAAGCTGCACGTCGGTCTTCGGATACTGATATCGTGCTCCGTCAGCTGTTCGTATGATGACGACCTCTTCGTTTTCGAAGACCACCTCTCCTGTGATAATCTGCCCTGTAGACAGACGCAGGTTGATGGTCTCGGCAGACAAGGCAGCCGACACCACAAGCAGTAGTAAGATATATCTAAGGCGCGAGTTCATAATCAAATTTATGCGGGCGGGTACGTCCGCGTTCCAAAAGCCGGGTGCAAAGTTACGAAATTTATTTTTCTCTTGCAAATCTCAGAGTTATACTCTATCGTCGGAGCTTACCAAGGCGAGGTCTATCTGTTTCTTTTCCATATTGGTATCGACGATAGTAACCCTCACAGCGTCACCGAGTTGGTACCTTTTCTTCAACCGTTCCCCTTCGATGCAGTATTCGTCTTCAAGGAACATAGCATAGTCGTTATCGAAGACGAAGCGTATGGGTATCATGCCTTCGCAGTGGTTTTCGTCGAGTTGGACATAGAGTCCGTATTCCGTCACTCCGCTTATATGTCCGTCGAACTCGACGCCTATCTTATCGTGCAAGAACTCCGCCTGTTTGTATTTTATCGAGGCCCGTTCGGCAGCTGCGGCTGTCTGTTCGCGTTCCGAACAATGCTGGCATGCCGTTTCGAGGTCGGTCTCGTATGGTGCCGGGTTGTATCGTGCCTTGCCGAAGAGCACTTGTTCGAGCAGTCGGTGCACTATCATGTCGGGATAGCGTCGTATGGGCGAGGTGAAATGTGTGTAGTGCCGGAAGGCAAGACCGTAGTGCCCTATGTTATCGGTGGAATAGACCGCCTTAGCCATGGAACGTATGGTTAGCGTCTCGACCAGCGTAGCTTCGGGTTTGCCTTGTACGCTGCTGAGCAGGGCGTTGATATTCTTGGTGATGGTCTGTTGCCTTGTCGACTGCGTCTTGAGGTTATATCCGAAGCGTCGAATGAACTTACTGAGCGAGTTGAGTTTGTCGGGGTCGGGTATGTCGTGTATTCGGTATACCGCCTCCGCGATGGTGTTTTTCCCTACGTTTTTGGTAGCGTTGCTGAGTGTCTGTGCCACTAACTTATTGGCGAGCAGCATAAACTCCTCGATTAGGTTGTTGGCGTCGGTAGCGCGTTTGAGGTAAACAGAGAGAGGCTTGCCGTTGTCGTCGAGTCGGAAACGCATCTCTTCGCGGTCGAACTCGAGAGCTCCGTTTTGTATACGTTGTCGTCGCAGTTGCTTCGCTAAGTCGTTGAGTTTAAGCAGAGCGTTCTGCATCGCAGCCGATGGGTCGCTTTGTTTGCCCGACAGTATGTCTTGCACCTGTTCGTAGTTGAATCGTCGGTCGGAGCGTATGACGGTTCGGCATATCTTTTGCTCCAGCACATGTGCCTGTTCGTCGAGTTGCATGATGACCGACATACAGAGCTTCTCTTCTCCTTCACGTAGCGAGCATAACTCGTTGGAGAGGCGTTCGGGCAGCATGGGTATAGTACGGTCGACGAGGTATACTGATGTAGCACGACGGTACGCCTCTCGGTCGAGTTCGGTAGCGGGTTTGACATAATAGGTGACGTCGGCGATATGTACTCCTACCTCGTAGATTGCGTTTTTGGGATTAGCCTCTGCGTCGGCGTCGCTGTCGGGTTTGGCTATCACCTCGAAAGAGAGAGCGTCGTCGAAGTCTTTGGCGTCGGCGGGGTCGATGGTGAAGGTGAGTCGTTCGCGCATGTCGTGTCGTTGGTGCAGCTCGTCGTTGGTGACGCCGTCGGCGATGGTGTTCGCCTCGTCTTCGAGCTGTTCGGGGTAGGCGTATGGCAGTCCGAACTCAGCGAGGATAGCATGCATCTCGGTGTCGTTGTCGCCTGCCTTGCCCAGCACCTCAAGCACCCTACCTTCCGGCAGCCGTCGTGCGGTGCCTTGACGAGTGACGACGACGCTGACTTTGTCGCCGTCGTGAGCGCCATGCAAATCAGCCTGCCGCACGATGATGTTATCACGTATCTGCTTGTCACTAAGCGAGCATACTACGCCACCGTGCGAGGTGAGTATCAAGGTGCCGGTGACCACCTCCGGCGTGGTGTCGTCAGCCGTGGCAGGAGCTTTCCCGCGCTTGTGTTGAGAGGCGGCTGCTGTTTCCACCGCCTCGTACTTGCCTTCGCGCACCTCACGCAGCAGTCCCTGCGATGCCATGTCGACAAGGATCTGGCGGACGAGGGCTTTGTCGCGGTCTTGCTTGATGCCAAGGTACTTATACATCTGGCGGGCGGTGAACTTGCGCTCAGGGTTGTCGGCGAATGCGCGCTGCACACGGCGAACGAAAATAGTAAGATTGTCCATAGTTGTTTTTTCGCGGGGGGGTGATGTGGGCGGGGGTTGTGTTTTGTGAATGGTTTTCGCGAGCAAGGGTGCTCGCGCTCCCATTTTCGCGAGCAAGGGTGCTCGCGCTCCCGGTGGGCTGCAAAGATACGAAAAAAAATCGAGGTGGCAAACATTCAGACTAACATATACTCACCTATATAATATAGACATACGACAAAGAGAGGATATCTGCATTTTCTAACAGTCGCTTGGCATGTTTTCTCAAATAAAAAAAAAGCACTACCTTTGCAGTCGACAAGGTGTGAGATGCGGCAATACAATTGCCATGATTTTGTGGGACACGGCAATACAATTGCCGTGATTATAAAAACGAGAAAGGCTGTGATGGCGGACACGGCAATACAATTGCCGTGATTATAAAAACGAGAAAGGCTGGGCGGGCGGACACGGCAATACAATTGCAGTGCTTTTGTGAGACACGGCAATGCAATTGCCGTGCTTATAAAAACGAGAATAAACATCGGTTTACTGAAACAACACACAAACATCGGTTTACTGAAACAATACACAAACATCGGTTTACTAATGCAACAGATACATAACAAAGAGTTTGGCGGAGAGCGCCCGTTATACCGTTCTGCCGACTTGTTACTCGACGGCGTCACTATTCATGTCGGTGAGTCGTCGGTCAAAGAGAGTCGTAACATCCGCGCGGAAGGCTGCCGTTTTGAGGGCAAGTACGTCTTTTGGGAGAACACGGGTGTGAGTTGTCGCGACTGCTACTTCGCTCCCTCAGCTCGCTCGTCGATATGGTATAGTCGCGACATCAGCCTGACCGACTGCGTTGTCGACGCGCCTAAGATGTTTCGCAGAGCGAGCGGCATCCGTCTGCAAGGCGTGAGACTCAACCACGCCGAGGAGACGTTTTGGGACTGCCGCGACATACGTCTCGAGGACTGCGAGATCCTTGAGGCAGACAACCTATTCATGCACTGCTCCGACATACAGATAGAGCGTTATCGTCAAGAAGGCAACTACTCGTTTCAGTACACTCGCCACGTAGAGATACGCGACGCCGTCATCCGTTCGAAAGACGCGTTTTGGGATTCTGACTACTGTACGCTCATCGACTGCGAGATTGACGGCGAGTACTTAGGCTGGTACAGCCGTAACCTGCGACTCATACGCTGCCGTATAAGTGGCACTCAGCCGTTGTGCTACTGCCAAGACCTCATACTCGAGGACTGCACCTTCGCCCCGGACTGCGACCTTGCCTTCGAATACTCTACGCTGCAAGCAACAGTCAGAGGTCATTTAGACAGCATCAAAAACCCCACAAGCGGGAAGATCGTCGTCGACAGCGTGAGAGAGGTCATACTCGACAAAAACATCAAAGCTCCTGCTAACTGCCGCATAGAGATTAGCAGACCATAGCAGACGGCAGATGCTCGCAGGCGCAGAGACCTGCGTACCCTTGTACTCTTAAGAACAACACACAATAGATATCAAGCTATGTTAGAATTTGTCAATCGTCGCGGTTCTGATTGTTATAAGTGGGACTCCGACAATGCTGTCGGCACCCTGCCCTTATGGGTTGCGGACATGGACTTCAAAGCGTCGCCTGCCATCCGTCGCGCCCTTGCTCGCAGGTTAGAGCATGGCGTGTTCGGCTACAGCTGCACCCCTGCCGCCTACTACGAAGCCGTCAGCCGCTGGTTCGCCCGCCGTCACGGTTGGGAGGGCATACGTCGCGAACAGCTGATTACCGTCACGGGCGTGGTGCCTGCCATCAGTGCGGTGCTCAGAGCACACCGTATGCTATTAGACGAGCAGGGACGCTCTGACGAGAGGCTGAGGGTGATGACACTCACACCCGCCTACAACTGCTTCTTCAGCTGCATCAGCAACCTCGATGCCGAGTTGGTGGAGTGTCGTCTTGTCGACCACGATGGTCGGTTCGAGATCGACTTCGCCGACTTCGAGAAGCGTCTTGAGGGCTGCGATATTCTTCTGCTATGCAACCCTCATAACCCCACAGGCAGGGTATGGACACGCGATGAGTTGCAGATGATAACCGCGATGTGCGATGTCTACGGCACTTTCGTCGTAGCCGACGAGATACACTGCGAGTTCACCATGCCGGAGCATACCTATACTCCTTACGCCACCATAGCAGAGAACGATGACTACTGCGTTCTCACCTCCGCCTCTAAGGCATTCAACATAGCGGGTTTGCAATGTGCATGTATCTATGTCCCCGACGCTGAGACATACGGTCGGATTGACCGTGCCGTCAACATACACGAGGTGGGTGAGCTTAATGTCTTCGGCACGGTAGCCACCATAGCCGCCTATAACGAGTCGGAGCAGTGGTTGGACGAGATCAACCATCTGATAGCCGACAACTATGGTTACCTTCGCGAGTTCATCAAATCTGAACTACCATCTTTCCGCCTGACCTTGATGGAAGGGACGTATTTAGCATGGCTGCGCCTGCCTAAGGCGTTGGCGCTATCCGCCACCGACCTATGCGACAAGCTTGCCAAACAGGAGCATGTGCTGTTCAACCCCTCCGAGATGTACGGCGCCGAGGGCTATATTCGCATCAACCTCGCCACGTCTACAGAGGTGCTTGCCGAGGCACTGCGGCGTCTTGCTGACGGATACAGAGAGATAAGCGCGGGCGGCGCACGCGTTTGATTCAAGTGCACTTCTATGAAAGAAAATCCGGTGGGACACGGCAATGCAATTGCCGTGCTTATAAAAACGAGAATGGGGTATTTGATAATAGGCGGGCGGGACACGGCAATGCAATTGCCGTGCTTATAAAAACGAGAATAGTTATGCGGGGCGGACACGGCAATGCAATTGCCGTGCTTATAAAAACGAGAATGGTTATGCGGGCGGGCACGGAGAGATATACAAGAAAAATAAGGTGTGAGGATAGCAAAATCAGAAAAACAATACTCCTTTTAGGAAAAAATATACTTTTTATTTGCTCTACTCAAAAAAAAGCTATACCTTTGCGCCGATTTTTGAAAGGAACATGTGAAATCATAAAAAAGAAGCTGCGATAGCGATGTTTTATGTCACATTGTAAATGGTTGATTTATATAACATAACGATTAAGGTATCTGTTTACTGCTAACCGCCGAAAGATATATCAGAGGTTAGTTGTTTTTTATGCGGCATGATTTTTGATACATTTTGACAAAAGGGCAGCCGCAAGGTCAAATAGGACATAAAGTCAAACATGACCTATACGTCCGATATGACCTAAATAAGGTTAAAGTTAAGGTTTATTCTGTTAATTCATCCAGACTGATTAAAATTAGGAGGATACAAAAAATTAGACTACATTGAGAAACAACAATTTGATATTGATCGTCTTTTTAGCATTGAGTTTTTTGCTCTTTGCTACTATCAGAAAGCAGTTTTCCACGAAAGACGATTTCCCCGACCATAGGGGGACTTCTGTGTCCCCCACCAGTAGCGTACGAATAGGCAGTTCGAAGTCCACTTTGCCTAGCATTGGTTCGTTTAGCACACACAGCACTTATCGTTCTCGCGTTGGTGCAGTCACCCCTCGTCAGTACACGACGCCCTCGTTTGGTGGCTCTTCATCCGGCACGATGACGCTACATACCACCTCGTCGTCGATACTTAACTCATACGGCAGCATGTCGACGTCGGGTTCGTCGTCAGCCGTGACGTCGGGCAGGACGTCGCGTAGCACGTCGACCGGCAGCGGCAGCTATGGTATAGGTGTAAGCACGATACCTACGTTCTCGTTCTCGAGTACGAACCGTGCCTATAGCACCGTTGACACCGAGACGACGTCAAGCGTCAAGCGTCACACTAAGAGCACCACTCCTACTTTAGACTATGGCAAAGGAGCAGACCGCCCGTATGGCACACTTTTTGAGGTTGATAGGGCATGGCTGAGCTTGGCATCGAATAGCACGTCAGGAAGAAGACGGGTGATCACAGATGGCAAACCCGGCACAGGTGAAAATGAAGGTAAGTACTGGGACGAGGACCCCGATGACGAGGAGAATGGAGGTCATTGGATAACTGTCACAGCCCCTCCCGGTTTGTGGCCTAATAGCGGTTCTCTCCCACCTGTCGGTGACACACAAGAGTCAACAAATGGTAAATCGTATACTTGGACAGGAACCGAATGGATTCCGGCGCAGTCGGAGCCTGACCAGCCTATTGGCGACGTACCATGGATGCTGATGATAGCTCTTGCCTCAGCTCTGACGCTCAGAAAGAAGATAGGTTACAAAAAAGAACAAGCACAACGTGCAAAAGTACACTCACTTGAAAAATAATCAGAACATAGCGTTTATCATACTGTTAACGGGTGTACTGGGTTGCATTGGCGTGAATCATTATTTCCGTAATTTAGAGAACAGCGACAGCAAGGCTACGCGCCAAGAGGCGGAGTCGCAGGTATCTATATACGGCGGCACCACCTCATCTCGGTCGACAGCACGCATGTCGTCAGCTCGTCAGCATGAGACCGTTGGCACTGCCGCCCCGCAGTTGTCGAGAGGCAACCGTTACCCGCAGTTGTCGAGAGGCAATAGTTTCTTGCGAGCTCTACGCCCTTCGGGCGGTTTTTCTTACGCGCGCACACGCGTAGGCAGCAGCCGTTCGGTTAGAGCGTCGTACCGCACCGGTCGCCGAGGCAGCGGATATGTATCGTCGGCATACCGTCAGACCACACCTGCGTTTGGTTTCTCGTCGAGAGGAGCATCTTCGTTTTCAAGCACTCGTGGTCTGTACACCGTTTCGTCGGCTACGATGCAGTCGTATGGTGGTTTGTCTATAGGCAACGGCACGTCGGCGACCTCGAGCAGGAGTTATGGCAGCCGCGCTACGGGCATGTATAGCACGAGCAGCCTGACGTATCCGACGGTGTCGACGCCGCTGATAGCATACGGCTCTCGCAGCATGTCGGCGACAGCCACCGGCGGCACTTCCACCGCCGCCTCGCCCCGACGCTATGGTCTCGGCACGAGCGGCGACAGTTGGAGTCGCACCCCGTTTGCCGACTACGCCTATCAGCCTCAGCTGTTTGCCACCACCAACAGCTACGCTGAGAACACTACAAGCCAAAGCGACTACAACAGCCCGATGAAAGTGGCAGGTATGTATAACGCTTGGCGAGAGAAATACTACGAATACTATGGCTACTATCCGTCCGACAACAACGAGCTGCAAACCTTCATCGACTGGTGGTTAGGTGAGGGTTTAGTAGCACCTACCGTCGAGGACGGCGGTTCGTCGACAGGCGGCGCCGGCAGCATATATAGTCTTTGGGTCGACCGCTTCATGGACTACTATGGTCGTCTGCCTAACGACGACAAGGAGTTGCAGGACTTCATCGACTGGTGGATGGGAAGCGGCTTGTTCAACCCCGACGACGATGACCCGTCGAGCAGTGGCGGTCCGGGTTCGCTGTACGCCATGTGGGTAGAGCGTTTCTACGACTACTACGGCACCTACCCCGCCGACAACGACGAGCTGCAACGCTTCATCGACTTCTGGATGGCTAAGAACTCCGGCGTATTCAACGGCGAGACACCGATAGGCAACGGGCTATGGCTGCTGCTACTGATGGCGATAGCTTACACCACAGCAAGAGCAATTTGCAGAAAGCGTGCCAAATCAAACGAACAATAAACAAGACAACATACATAGAAACTCATAAAAGTCGAACAACAATGAAACGTATTACACTTCTTTTCATTACGTTAGTTTTGAGTCTGGCGACGATGCAGGCTGTCACCAATACTGACATCACCATCACTCGCACCACTAACACCTTAGCTTCGAAAACCAGCATCGGTTTGCCGTTGCCTGTGGGCTTCGTCGATGACGTATTCAGCAGCACCGGTGAGCCAAAGATGGACAAGCTCATCTTGCTGATGACGATGCCGTCGGACTTCGAGACTATCGCCTACGATGGCATCACGATGCCCGGTGTCGGCACTTTCCCCGGCATCAACATAAAAGCCGACAGCGACTACGTGTTTGTGTTCGACGCTGACCCTGCCAACAACAAATACGTTCTTGCCTCGCAGCCTATTGACCCAAAAGAGCGTGCAGTACAGACTATCTACCTGCAAGACAACGAGACGCTGAAGGTATACGTCACCGGCGAGTTGACCGGACTCGACGAAGAAGGTAACGAGAAGAAAGTGAACGCCGAGCTGCCGGCGGGTATAAAGATGATACTACCCGAGTCGCTCGAACAATATCGCACTGTCATCAACACCCTGTTAGTGGCTGCTATTCAACAGAAAGCAGAAGAAACATTGAGCGCACTAAAAGATCTCAAACTGGTGGAAAACACCGAGGGCTTCATCTACTTTGAAGGCGGACAGAGCAGCCGCGTAGACCTCTACCTCAATGATTTCAACGTTAAGGTGAAAGACAAGAAGTTAGACTTCGTCGGCACATTGATAGGTTCGCAGATTTCAATCAACCTGCTCGCTTTCGACATGCTGATGGAGACCAAAACAAAAGAAGACATCGTAGAGGCAGTAAAGACAGCGCTTGGCGAAAGCAGTGAGGAATGGGCAGCAATAGAGACTCTTAAGGACACAAAATACGCGACATTAGCTGAAGAATACGCCGCATCACACGAGGGGTTCACACCAGACCAAGTGTCTGAAGACGATCATAAATCCGTTATTGCAGAAGCCTACATTCAGGCTATCACGGACCTGCAGCCTGCCGCTTTGTCGACAGCCTACGCCGATGAGACGACTGACGCAAAGAATATTGAGCGTATGTCAGGAGTTATCGAGAATGTGGCAATGGAACAGTTAGGAGCTAAACTTTCCGGAATCACAAACGGCGCCGGAGGATTATTAGGAGCCATAGGTATAATGTTTGCAGAGCTGATTCACGGCACGGCATCGCCTATTGCCTTCTCGTCGTTGTCGGAGAGAATAGAAGACGAAGCATTCAATATCAACATCCACACCAAAGGTCACACTACACTGACGGGTGGAGCCAAAGCACAATTCTCGAACGTGACGATGTTAGGTTTTGAAGGGCATAGAGAGCCGGGCGAACCTGCCCAGAATGAGTATCAAGAGCTATGCGACATCTTCCAAGACATGGTTAACTTCACCTCTGCACCTCTTGCCATACGTCCGAGTTCGAAGACCGAGGACCGCGACGACTACAACTACACCTGCACCCGCATGACGTTCGACGACATCTGGACCGACGGCACCACGCATACCAATGGTCTGCTCGACTTACCCATAGAAGGAGTCGACCACGATGCACCGTCGATAGACATAGGCAACCCCAACGGACAGGTTATATTCAACTCGGGTCGCTACAAGCTACATTCAGCCGTCAGCAACAAGATAAAAAACATGTTCTACGTGTCGACGATGGCAGTCTGCTATCGCGAGCTCTCTATCACGATGCCCGGTTCAGGACAAGGTACCAATATCACGTATTCGGGCATAGGTACCTCTGTAGGTTGGGGTCGCTCGGGTAACAAGCAAGACAAGTATCAGAACGTGATTATCAACGACGGCACGTTCGAGACGTACTCGGCAGAGGCATGGACGACCCTTGGCGGCGGTAACTCTGTTGACGCAGTAGCCAACGGCTGGTTCAACAACTACACCGACCTTCGTATGCCCTACAATACCGCTATCTATGGTGGCAGCTTTACCAACTGCGATGTATACCGTTGCGATGCCGCCGCCGAACTCGGTGTAGAACCCGTATATATCTACAACCTGACTAATTACACACCTCTTTGCATACGTCGCCCGTATTTAGCAGCGCACTTCGATGCCGACTACGTCACAGGTTCGGGGACACCTATAGTGGTTGATGCGGCACATGAGCCGGAACTGCTGTTCACCGTGAACGGCACCTCAACCAAATGGAACTACGGTCATTCGAGTCTGACCCCGGCTTCCGACGGCTACGTATATCTCTATACCGCCAACTTAGAAGACGACTGCTCGGCAGAGACGACCTACATGCGCAACTACACCACCGCTTTGGCACCTATGGGAGAACACCACATGGGAGCCGATATGATAACGATGGGTGGGGATGTACAAGTCGACAACCGCTATCAGAACGAATTTGAACAGACGAATGCTTATCTGCTCTACACAGCTCTGAATAGGTATACACGCGAATATGCCTTTGTAGAGTTCGTGGGTGGCATCAAGCGAACCATTCAGAAAGAGTTCGAGGATATGGACCCCGACAACCTGCACAATAACTACAACAAAGACCGTAGCGACACCACCGGCGTCATATTCTCTAACGTCAAGAACGAGCAGCCTTACCGCATAGAATACGGTATCTACATGATGCAACCTATCATGTCGGACACGTGGATAATGTTCTGCCCACCATTCGATGTGGCTAATGTATATATCATGGAGACTCTGGCAGAGCAGCCCCAGTCGCCTCGTCAGGGTTGGACCAACTCGGACTATGATGAGTACTTCCAGCGTCAGGGTGAAGCCGATGGAAACATGGCACAGGTGCTGCTTACCTCTGTGTTACCCGACATCTTCTCGGGTAAGGGTTCGGGAGTGCTCAAGCCCCTGCCTGAGATACTGACTAACATGACCAGCGAGGAGACCAAAGTGACCAAGCTGCAGCACTACGATGGCTCGTGGGCAAGCATGATGACAGCCAACTACTATCTGAACGTACTCAAGCCCGATGTAGCTGAGTCTAACATCTGGAAGCTCGAGGACAAAGAGACTAAATACGGCGATAAATGGTCGGTAGCGCCACAGAGTGCTGAGCCTACCTTCTACAGCGAACAAGACGAGGAGTGCGACCCTCTCGAATATCCCGACGGCTGCCCCGATATCGTTCACAAATACACCAAGCAAGATGGTACGCTGCAAGAGCAACAGACATGCGTGATGCAACGCGGCAAGATATACTCGATGTATTTCCCCGGAGGGTCGAATCGTTGGTACGACCACAAGTACCTCATCATCGAGGGTTATGGTCCGCAACAGCTCAACGGCACTAATACACAGAGCGACTTCGTCACCCTTACCAATAACGCCCCGGATGCCGACCACATGGCATTGCAAGGCAACACCACCTTCGCTACCGCCTACGTAGCAGATGCCGATGGTGACAACCCGTTCTATGTGGCACAACGCACCATCGAGGGTTCTTACCCCGACACCAAGCCGTACTACGGCTTCGTACCGAAGACCGACAACTCGTACAAAGTGCTGCCATCGATGGTATATATGGTATCAGGCAACAAGGAAATAACAAAGACGTCGATGCCTTCGACACACAACAGCCTCGGCAATAAGACCGACGATGAAAGCAACGTGCCTACCATAGCAGAAGGGACGGCACAGGTATGGACCGACAACGGCATCTATATCCTCTCGTTGGTAGACCAACATGTAAGTATCTACTCGCTCGACGGCAGAGCTATATGGTCGGGCATGGTAAGCGAAGGCAAGACGCAGTTTGTGCCTGCCGACAAGGGCCTGTATGTCGTACAGGGCGAGACAGGCTCAACCAAAGTAGTAAATTATTGATTATAACTATAACTTCTTATGAAAAAGTTCTTATCCATTATCGCAGCCACGCTGCTTACACTCTCGCTATTTGCACAGAATGGTGCCACCTGCGACGATGCTATCTACGTAGAATCGGACTACACCGGTTCGTTTGCACCCGGCGAATACTGGTTCATGGCAATGACATCTTCGCTGCCTATCTCGATAACCTACTACCCTATCAGTCCGGCAGCCAAAGCTCCGGAGATACAAGTCGACTTCACATGCACCTATGAAAACGGAGAACCCGTATACGACGACCCCAACGTAGCCAAGATGGTCAAGAGCGCATCGAAATACGACTTGTCGTTGCCAATGACCTATACTCTGACGGCAGGCACCGATGCCAACAACAAACTGTACTACACCTACACCTTCCCGAAGAACTACCGCAACATGCTCTATGGTCAGGGTGTGACCTATGCCATACCTGCCTACCTGAAGCTCAAGGTCTATGGTGCCGGTACGACGGAGATAGCCTCTGACGCCATCAACGTCCGTTGTCGCGACTACGTCAACACCTTAGGCATGAACACCACGCTGCTCTACACACCCGAGGACTCGGTCAACACCTACGTATGGCCATTAGGAGAATGGATTAAATACAACTACCAGATTACATGGACGGGCAACGACCGCCTGTATTTCTACACCTCTCGCGAATGTGAGTTCGACCGCGGTTCTGCCAAGGTGCGCGACACTTATATACTTCCCGACGACGAGCTAAAGATGACAACGGCTAAGGCATCCGACTGGGTAGACGACATCTTCCAGACAGAGCTGTACGTGCACATGTATACCAAGTCAGACGGCTATCTGAAGATAGCTCAGTACGAAGAGAACGACAACCTCACGCAATACGTCATCTCGGGTCTGCCTGCAGCCATCGATAACGAGAAGATGACCATCAGCGCCTTGCTGCCAGCCGGCACCGACCGCAACACTGCCATACAGAAGGCTCAGTACCGTCCGACCAAGACACACGACGGACAGACTGCCGTGTATAACGCATCCTACACCACACTCACCTTCGGCAAGCTGGTGTACGACCTGAGAGGCATCACCGTGGCAGAGAAGGTGGGCAACACCGACGCTTCACTCAAGTCGATAAGCATCGAGGGTAATGCTCTGCCTGACTTCAGCCCGTACGTAATGGACTACACCGACATCGAGGTGGCTATCGACAAGATACCTGTGGTGACGGCAGAAGCACGCAAAGAGACGTCGACCGTCGACATCAAACAGGTGACCGAGGTGCCGGGCAAAGCCGTCATCACCGTCACAGCCGAAGCCGGTAACACACAGACCTACACCATCTCGTTCATACGTCAGCGCTCGACCGACAACACCCTGAAAGCTCTGTATGTAAACGACAAGCCGGTGCCCGACTTCTCGCGCGACACATACCACTACCGCATGGAAGTGATGTCGTTGCCGGTCATCACAGCCGAACTCAACGACGCCAAGGCTACTATGGTTATCGACCAACCTAAACGCGTTCCGGGCTTCGGACAGGTGATAGTGACAGCCGAGAACGGCGAGGTAGAGGTATACACCATCAACTTCGTGTTGAACCAAGAGGTCAAGCAGTGCTCTAACACCACGCCGGCTATGAACACCAGCCAGACATATACCCTAAAGGCCAACGAAGAAGTGACCTACAGGGTGCCGGTCGCGGACTGGGCAGGTAAACATGCCGTGATAACATGGACAGGTACAGAAGACCTACCCATCAGCTTCATGTCGACCTGCCTTGCTGACGACGACGTGACATTCGAGCAACAGACAGTGAGTCTTGAGAAAGGTGAGACGGTACGACATCTGTACCTCTCTACCACACAGACACTGCGCTGGAAACGTCAGGCTGTCGACGGATATACATACCTCAAGTTCAAACCTACATCGGCAGGCGACGTGTCGATAGCACCGTTCTCGCCCTCGTGCTTCACACGCTCGGAGATATTCGAGGTAGGCACCGAGAAACGTATCGAAGCCACCGACTTCTCGAAGATCTTCAAAGTGTATCTGCCCGACCTTCAGAACAAAGACACCGAATTCCGTTGGGCCGGTAACTCAACCTTCGAGATCTTTATTGCCGAGATATGCGACTTCTACATGGTGCCCAACAACATGAGGGTGATGCGCGAAGGCAACGGCGAAGGCTATGCCTCGCTCTCTCACGGTCAGGCACTCAAGATCAGCAAAGAGACAGCCGAGATGTGGCTCAAATGGCAGCGTTCGTCGTCGGAAGACTTCGTATATATCCGCTTCAACACCGGTGCTGCCGGCACGCTGTCGTTCAACATCTTGAAAGACTACGAAGAAGAGAAGCCTTGCCAGCCATGCGACCCGGAGTGCGACCCGTGCAACCCTCAGCCTGACACCTACACGCTGACTCTGCAAGCCCAGCCTGTAAATGGCGGTACGTTCAAAGGCGCCGGCGACTACGAGAAAGACAGCAATGTGACATTCGAGGCTATAGCCAACGACCACTACTCGTTCCGTTCGTGGACCGACGGCAACGCCACCAACCCTCGCACGGTACGTCTGACACAAGACATGACGTTCACCGCCGTGTTCGTGGCGGACAAACACCAACTCACACTCTCGTGCGAGCCTACACAAGGACGCGTGAGCGGTGGCGGCAGATACAGCTACGGCGACGAGGTGGAGATTACAGCCACTGCCTTCAGCGGTTACAGATTCGCTAAGTGGTCGGACGACAACACCGACAACCCGCGCCAGATACTCATCGACGGCGACATCGAACTGACAGCACTGTTCGAAGTTGACGACACCGCCGTAGAACAAATAAGCGTCACCGGCAACAAAGCCCGCAAGATAATATACAACGGACAAGTGCTCATCTTGCGCGACGGCAAAGCATATAACGTGCTCGGAGCAGAAGTCGATTTATGATTTCTGATTTCTAATTGCTTATTTATATAAGCCTTCGGCTGATGCCGAAGGCTTTTTATTTTAGAAAAGCGTACTTCTCAAACAATATAAATTTTGATACCAAGTCTTGTAATTATGTAAAACTTTTTTGCAGTATCGAAAAAAATCACTAATTTTGCGCGCTTTTGATGGGGCAGCTGCAAGGCAAGATTTCGTTGCATCAAGCTCGCAGAGTTACAGACACTATACTGAACACAATTATTTATACAACTATGCAAATACAAGTAAACAACACCAATCAGCCCAACTGGCGGGAGATTAACGTACATCAGAACCTCCCTCAGAATCTAAGTAAACTGCAAGAGATAGCCTACAATCTGTGGTGGGTATGGAATTCGGATGCTAAAAACATCTTCCGCTATATCGACAACGAGGCTTGGCATCGTGCACAGTCGAATCCTATCGTACTATTGAACATCATCAGCTACGACAAACTCGTGGAGCTTGGCAACGACCCGCAATTCATCAGTCAGCTTGACAAGACTTACGCCGATTTCCGTGCTTATATGGACGCTCCTCGCGACAAGAGCAAGCCGTCGATAGCCTACTTCTCGATGGAATATGGTCTGACCCACGTGCTTAAGATCTACTCCGGTGGTCTGGGCATCCTTGCCGGCGACTACCTCAAAGAGGCGAGCGACTGCAATGTCGACATGACCGCCATCGGTTTCCTCTATCGCTATGGTTACTTCACACAGGCACTCTCTCCTGAAGGTCAGCAGATAGCCAACTACGAGGCCCAGAACTTCTCGAACCTGCCATTGACGCAGGTGTTCAACGCCGACGGTTCACCTATGGTGATAGCCGTTCCCTACCCCGGTCGTGAGGTATATGCTTACGTATGGAAGGTGGCAGTAGGACGTATCTCGCTCTACCTGCTCGACACCGACAACGACCTCAACTCAGAATGGGACCGCTCTATCACTCACAACCTCTACGGCGGTGACAACGAGAACCGTCTCAAACAAGAGATACTGCTCGGCATCGGCGGCATGTTGGCACTCAAGAAATTAGGTATCGAGAAAGACGTATACCACTGCAACGAGGGTCATGCAGCCCTGATGGGTCTGCAACGCCTGTGCGACCTTGTTCAAGACAAAGGTCTGAGCTTCTACGAAGCGTTAGAGGTGGTGCGCGCCAGCGGTTTGTATACGTGCCACACCCCCGTGCCCGCCGGACACGACTACTTCGACGAAGGTCTGTTCTACAAGTATATGGTCGACTATCCTGCCAAGTTAGGTATCGACTGGAACCAGCTCATCAACCTCGGTCGCGAGACCTACGGCACCGACAAACGCTTCTCGATGTCGGTCTTCGCGCTCAACACCTGCCAAGAGGCTAACGGCGTGAGCCGTCTGCACGGCGAGGTGTCGAAGAAGATGTTCGCCCCCGTATGGCAAGGCTACTTCCCCGAAGAGCTGCACGTGAGCTACGTGACCAACGGCGTACACATGCCCACATGGGCTGCTTCAGAGTGGAAAGCACTCTACAAGCAGACTTTCCCCGAGAACTGGATCAACGACCAGTCGAACCCCGAGATGTGGGCTGAGTACAACAACCTGCCCGACGAGAAGATATGGAGTGTTCGTATGTCGCTCAAGTGCAAGCTCATCGACTATATCAAGGAGCAGTTCAAGGAGAACTGGATGAAGAACCAGGGCGACCCTGCACGTATCGTACGCGCCGTCAACAGCATGAATCCGAATATGCTCATCATAGGCTTCGGACGCCGCTTTGCCACCTACAAACGTGCGCACCTGCTGTTCACCGACCTCGAGCGTTTGGACAAGTTAGTCAACAACCCCAACTACCCCGTGATGTTCTTGTTCACCGGTAAGGCTCACCCTGCCGACGGTGGTGGTCAGGGTCTGATACGCCGCATCATCGAGATCAGCCGTATGCCTCAGTTCCTTGGTAAGATACTGTTCCTCGAGAACTACGACATGCGCCTTGCCAAACGTCTTATCTCGGGTGTCGACATCTGGCTTAACACCCCGACGCGTCCGTTAGAGGCATCGGGAACGTCAGGCGAGAAAGCTCAGATGAACGGCGTCCTCAACTTCTCGGTATTAGACGGCTGGTGGCTCGAGGGCTACGTACCAGGTGCAGGATGGGCACTGACCGACAAACGGACCTACGAGAACCAGGCACACCAAGACCAGCTCGACGCGGCTACCATATACACCATGCTCGAGAACGAGATCATACCGCTCTACTACGCTAAGAACTCGAAAGGCTATTCGCCCGACTGGATACAGACCATCAAGAACTCGGTAACGAAGATAACACCTCGTTTCACCACCAAGCGCATGATGGACGACTACTTCTCGAAGTTCTATAACAAACTCGCCGAGCGTCATCGCTACCTTGTAGCCGACCAATACAAGAAAGCACGCGAGATAGCAGCATGGAAGGCTAATGTCGTAGAGCACTGGGATGGCATCGAAGTGCTTGAGGTCAACATGCCCGACTCGCTGATGGCATCGCCGCGCGTAGGCGACAAATACGAGGTGAGCGCTACTATCGACGTTCACGACCTCAACGACCGCGGCATCGGTATCGAGCTGGTAGCAGTACGCACCTCGACTCACAACAACGACAAGCTCTATAACGTCAAGGAGCTGCAGTTGGTAAAGACCGATGGCTCGAAGATGTACTTCTCAACACAGTATCAGCTCGACTACGCCGGTGGCTTGAAGTTCGGGTTGCGCATGTTCCCCAAGAACGCCGACCTGCCTCACCGCATGGACTTCTGCTACGTCCGCTGGCTGTAAGCTGCAAGCAATAGATAAAAGCCGCCGACTGATTATCAGCCGGCGTCTTTTGTTTTCGGGAGGACGAGATGACGTGATGTCGAGATGACGAGATGTCGAGATGACGAGGGGTTGACATGAGACGAGTCACAGCCTCGTCTCTACGTGTCGTGGGTGACGAGGGGGTTGTTCTTCGAGATGACGAGATGACAAGATGACGGGATGACGGGATCACGAGATGACGAGGGGTTGACATGAGACGAGTCACAGCCTCGTCTCTACGTGTCGT
>CAMHKW010000008.1 GCA_946185835.1 uncultured Bacteroidales bacterium | reverse complement strand
CAAAAAAAGGAAAAAAATAATATAGAAGAAATTGAAAATAAAAATAAAGAAGAAATAAAACAAGACAAAGAGGAAACTGATAATAAAAAATTATTTGTAGAAATACAAAAATGCAATGAAATAAAATTTTCATTAATAAATGTTAAAAAAGAACAAAAAGAGCCAAAAATATTAGAGAAACACCATCATTACACCTATAATCAGGTCGAAGCAACAATGGGAGACTCAACCAATGAGTTACTTTAAAAAGAACATAATAGCAGAAGGAATAACATTATGAGTAACACTCATTTAGATGACGAATCTCGCAAAGCCATAGTGTCTTATAAGTTTCAAAGGGCTGAAGAGACTCTTAGCGATGCACGCTTATTGTTTGATAGTGGACGATATAATTCCGCTGCAAATAGGCTCTATTATGCTTGTTACTACGCAGTTGAGGCTTCACTCATTAACATTAGTGTAAGTGCAAGCACACATGCAGGTGTGAAACAAATGTTCGGATTGAAATTCATCGTAGGGAAGAAGATAGATGTAAAATGGGGAAAATTCTACAGCGACTTATTTAATATTCGACAAGATGGTGACTATGGAGATTTCGAATATTATAGCAAAGACGATATAGAGCCACTACTATCGAAAGCTGAAGATTTTATTCAACTACTAAAAAAAATATAATACTGCAACTCGACTATTCGAGTTGCTTTTTTTATCCCTTTTCCTCTCCTTTTTATCATAAATAAAGATTGGTATATATGCCAAAATGCGCGGTTGCTGTACTTTTGCAGCGTCGGGGATAAGCCTGCCTATGAGTCGGCTTCTTCTCTGACAAATGATACGCAAAGCAGCCGCGCCTATGTAAAATTAAGCCGACGTTTGCAGGTGTGCAAACTTTTTCTTAACTTTGCAGCGGAAGTTGGAGGGATGCATACCCCTACTTTCGAGACATAGAGTGTTACTGATTGTTACACCTTTGGGAAACTGCGAATTGACCGATAGTGTGTTAGTAGCAATCAGCAGTTCCCTTATTATCAGGCGTGGACTGCTTTGTTTGTATCTGACACACAGCTTCTCGCAAGGCTCCAAAGGCAGAGACAACAAAGTAGGTTCGCGTCTGATTTCGTGTTGGCACTATGCCGCGAGCGGGGACGCTTGCACTCCGGGTGGTGACAATCCCACACAAGTATAATATAAACACAAAACCATACTATTATGAAAAAGTTCTTAGTCTCTTTCATTTCTCTGAGTTGCTTGTTTTGGTTGCAAGTACAAGCACAGGCAGTAAGTTTTACTGCTACAGAGTGGGCAACGGCTCAGAGCCTTAGTACGGGTGATGCTGTTAGCAGTTATACTGCATCTCCCATAACAGTTAGTTTTGCGCATGGTATAGGCTCTGCGGTTACCTATAACGGCAAAGCCATAGCTGCAGGCGAGGGCAACACACTCACTATCACCGCAGCCACCGGCTATCAGCTCACCGCTATGTCGTTCACGCAAAATGTGGCAGCACAAGCCACACGCCTCGCCGGCAACAGTTGGTCGGCTGGTTCGGCAAGCGTGAACGCTGAGAACAGCAAACAGGTGGACTGGACCGGCGCCGCCGGACAGGTCAGCGTCAGCTTCACCGGCAACCAGGTGTTCACAGCCTTCAGCGTCACCTACGAAGACATGAACAAGTCGTTTACCGTCACCTTCGTCGGTGCCGACGGTACTGTCCTCAAAACTGAGAGCGTGCTCTATGGTAATGCCGCCACACCACCCACACCGCCTACCATCGCGGGTAAGGTATTCAAAGATTGGGATAAAGACTACACCAATATCACAGGGGATATGACCATTACTGCCGTCTATGACTTCGACCCTGCTGTGATGAATGATACGGTGGAGATGTGGGCTAAAGATATAATGGACTACAACGAACTGACGGCAGGAGAGAAGTTTGAAAATATCGACTATCAAAAAGACGGCAAGACTATTATAGTTGATAAAGGTACTGCTACTTCTAACAGCAATTATCCCTACTACTATTATGACAGCTGGAATTATGCATACGGTTTAGTCGTTCAGTCAGGGAACAAAATAACCTTCAAGGCACCATTCAAGATTCATAAGATTCTGATTCATCATTACATAAAAAATTATTTCGATGGATACCCCGATTGCGCAGATTGCAATCCTCCTACCACTAACACCGGTGCGCTTTCGTTTGAGGATGTATATATAACATGGGAAGGGAGTTCTTCGTTAGTGGAGATAAACTTCACTGAATACACTCAGATCTTAGATTTCACCATCATCGGCGACAAGAACGACGACAAGAGTACTGTGCGTTTCTTCAACTTCGATGGCAAACTGCTTGACACTAAGACCGTAAAAGATGGCAGCAATATCACCGCCCCTGCATACAGCAATCCCTGCTTTGCCGGTTGGGACAAGTCGCTCAGCGGTATCTATGAAGACCTCGATGTGCACCCTGTAAGAGAGAAACTGCTCGACCTCACCGCTACCGCATGGCGCGACTCCGAGAAAGGCAGCAAGCGAATCACTATGGGCGACTTCACACTCATCCCCACCAACCGATGGAACGATGAAGAAGCCGAATTCGGAGATACCAACATGGGCAATTGGGTATATATTCCACACCTCGCTCTATGCACCAACAAGCCCCTGACAATAGTAGGTAAAGATTGGTTCCAAAACCTCACCATGATATGCCCCGACGGACAAGCTGCAAAACTTGCCGCTGCCACCTTCTCCTCCGGCACCGCAAAGCAAACGGGAAATAATGTACTGTGGTCAGGCGATACCGACTCACTCGTCATCACACCCACCCAAGACTGCAATATCTTTGAGTTTGTTATCTATTGCCAAGAGCATGAGACGCCGTCGTTCACCGTCGTCTTCCTCGACGAAAACGACAATGAACTCAAGCGCGAAACCGTAGCGCGCGGCAACAGCGTTACGCCACCTGCCTACTCAGCACCCGACGACTGCCATATCTTCCTCGGTTGGGACAAGGACCTCTCAAGGGTGCGCGGCGATATGACTGTCAGACCCATGTTGGAGACGAAAGTTATACAATCGCTCTCCGCTATCGGTTGGGCACGCCTGCAAAACGACTCATCATCAAACGCCGCTATGCAGAATGTCGAAACCAATGGCTATGCCTTCTCAGCACCCAACAGTATCCTCATTGAGACTGAACAACGCATTAATGGCAAGAGGGTAACATCATATTATATCCGCATTAGGCGCGGAGGCACAATAAGCATCGCCTCCGACAACTATGTGCGCAATATCACTTTCACCGTGCTTAACGAACATGATGCCGAAAACCTCGCCGCTGCCACCTACTCGCAAGGTAAGGCAACACGCGACAGCATACGAGTAACATGGCAAGGCGCTACCGACAAATTAGACATCACCCTTCCTACCAACGACAATATCGGTCTCACACTCATCGAGATAAACTGCGAAATCATAACCGACCATACCGTCACTTTCCTCGACCGCGACGGCAAAGTCATAGACACTAAAGTGGTACCGGACGGCAGCAGCGTAACACCGCCCGCAGACCCCGCACCCGAAAACGAGTGCTACCTGTTCAAAGGCTGGAGCGAACAACTCACCAATATCCACACCGACCTGACTGTCAAACCTGTCTTTGAATTTATCAACGATTGCATCCCCGCCGGCTTTGTCAGAGTAACCTTCGTTGATTTCGCAGGCGACACCCTCACATTATCTTTCGTTGAGATAGGCGGCACCGCCGTGGCACCTGAGGCTCCCGAACTTAAATACCACAAGTTCACAGGCTGGAGCCACCCGCTCAGCAACATAACCGAGACTGTTACTATCAAACCTACATACTCATTCGACCTTGGCAGCAAAGACATACTCACCGTTCAGCAGGCTTACGACTTAATCACCAAAGACTATAGCGAATACGATAAAGTTAAGGACTCACCCTACGAATACTACCACGATTGGAACGACTTCGCACTGAAAGACATGTACGCCGTGCGCGGTATAGTATGCGTCTATCCTAATAACGGCAACAGAGTTACACTCAGCGATGGCAGACTGAGTTTCAATGTGGCAGATGTAATGATTGAGAATGGTGAGACCAATGGCAATACCCTCATCAGCGGCTACAGCATGTTAAATCCTGACATGGAACCGTTTATCAGCAACCTGCAACTGCAAAACGGCGATACCGTCATTATGTACGGGCAGTTAGGCAGGTTCCGCGAAACCTTCGGCTACGGCGACTATTATGATTACCTCGGCATCGGCAACGGCTATATTCCATACATAGGTAAATATACTTCCGACGAAGGCATCGTCTATCTCGACATGCCCGATGCCGCCGCTATGTACGACTTCTCAGGCAACTCACTCAAACAATTGCTGCAACATAACTCTAAATGCAACTACAGCAACTATCAAAATATCTGCTCTGAGACGCTTGCTCAGACCGGCGACTTCACCGACAACTTCGCTTTCGACAAGACCGTATATTCGGCAGACGAAGGCGGCATTGACGGTGATATCAAGTTCGTCACCGGCATCAGCGACGACCAGTATGCTGTTACCCTCGTGTCCTCCGGCTCTTATGCCAAGACCATCTTCTCCGACAATACCTCAGTTGACGGTACCGTCGTGCTTCCCAACATGGACTTCAATGGCGATGGCCGCTTGGATTATTTCGTAGTCAACAAACTGAATTTCATAAATACTGCTCCTGTATTTGGCGGTCTTTCAATATCCGAAGGTCATGCGCCTCGCAGACCCTATCGCGCTCCAAGCAAAGCCGCTGCCACTCCGCAATATGAGCACTATGTGGCATACACTCAGCCCGATGGCTCACTCAAATTAGAATACATCTATGCCATGTCGTGGGACGAATATCAGGCACAGATGAGCGACACCGAATGGGCTGCCACTGCCAAAGAACTGACCTACTCGTCAGGCAGAGGACTCATCACACCTAACTATGGCTACAGCGCCGGTATGGCAAGCCTCAGCGGAGTCGCATTCTCCGACCACACAAGCGATCCACTTGGGGCGAAGGTGTCCTCGCCTGCGGCTGACACTCCAAATAAAGCCCCTTCCATCGGCTACACCGTACCCTTCATCACCAAAGCACTCGACCTCAATGCCGACAACCTCACCGACCTCATCGACGAGAAAAATGGTATCATCTACCTCAATATGGGTGGCGGACAATTCGTTTTGACAGAGACCAACGGCATGGTAGTGCCCGCAGACCTGAACAACGACGGTCTGATGGACTTCATCTTCCCTGGCGAGAAACTCTACACCTCAATATACAAAGGCGAAGGCAAGTTCGACACTAAGACTATCTACGAAAACGCTGCCGTTGACGACCTCTTGTACTGCTACGACTTCGACCATGATGGCGACATCGACATCCTCGCCACCTTCTCCGCTCAAGCCAATGCCACCAAGACCGCCTACACCTGCTTCTTCCTAAACGACGGCAACGGCAACTTCACCCAACAACCCGAACAGAACTACGGCACCGACAACCTCTGGTTCTCAGCCTTGCAAGACATCGACGGCGACGGCTACTTCGACCTACTCGCCTTCCGCGCCGATATCCTGAGCAACTATGAGATTAATAACACCTCTGAGACACCGGCAGAGATAGTATGGCTGCGAGGCAGTCAGAACAACAGGTTCGCTTCTCCGTCGGTACTCTATAACCTCACCTATCAAAATAGCGGATGGGGGGCACCTGCTATGAATGTGTCGAAATGCCGTATCAATGCCGAAGACCTCGATGGCGACGGCAAAGCCGAGATATGGGTTTCAGGTCTCTCGCAAGGCAAGACGCAGATCTTCACCACCGAGTTCGGTGATGCCAAAACCTTCTCAGTCACTGCCAACACCGCTCCTGTGGCTCCCGCCGCTCCCGAACTGCGCTACGACAACGGCATCCTGACCGTCACATGGGGCAACGGACAAGACAAAGAGACTATGGTCGGCGACCTTAGCTACGCCCTGCGTCTCGGCACCAAACCCGGCAGCAACGACATACTACGCGCTGCCGCTAATGCCGACGGCTCACGCCGTAACTTCTTAGACGGTAACATGGGCAACCGACACTCCTACACCATCGACCTCTCAACCTACCCGCCAAGCAAGATATATGCTTCCGTGCAGGCTATCGACGCGCAGCACAAAGGCTCGGCATGGTCCGAAGAAGCAAGCATCGACCATACCGCTCTGCCCGCACAGTTCACCATGTCAAGCGACCGTATAGCCTTCAACGAGATGGTGAAAATCCACTATACTCAACTACCGAAAGGCTACAGCCATACATGGCTGTATGCCGATGGTGAGCTACGCCGCGAGGGCTCGTTCATCAAATTATCCTTCCCCACCGCAGGCGAGAAAATCATCACCCACACCGTCACCGCTCCCGACGGCAAAGCTGCTTCCTTCACCGCCACACTCACCGTACTGCCGGCAGGTATGAGCACCTATACACTCACCTTCGGAGACGATTACGACACCAACAAGACACTGTTTACAGAAGCCGTGAAAGCCGATTTCAACAACGACGGACTGCTTGACGCCTACTACAATAAATACATCTCACAAGCCACCTCTCTGACTACCTACACTCAGGCTACCGGTCTATGGAACACCAACATACAAGGTACCAACAACAATGCCCTCTGGTTCGACTGGAACAAGAACGGCTATGCCGACCTGCTCACAGCATCGGGCGAAACAGGCTACTACCTGCCACACGCCGACAATCAGCCTGACATGACCGCACAACAGCAAGACGATAATATCTCGCTATATTTCGCTAACAATGTTTATCGTCTCGGCGCCGACCTCTTGCACGACGGCTATCCTACAGCCTATTCTCAAGGTTATTTAATACAGCAACATGCCGGCAGCGAATACGGCTATACCGAAGTAAGCCTGAAGAACGGCGACAATGACCTGCTCAAAAATGCACTCGAAGGTGCTGCTAACAACTATTACACCGGTCTCGTCAACAACTTCATCATCGACTACGACCGCGACGGCTATTTCGACATCGCATACCTGCGCGATGAATACATAGATAATGTCAATCAATACCGCAAACTCTTGATCTTCCTTAACCGTGGTAATGCCGAGTTCGAGCAAACAGAGATACCGTTCACCCAATCCATCGCATCCGGCGACTTCCGCTACCCGCAACTCGCCGACCTCAACAATGACGGATATATCGACATCCTCGCAACACGCGACTTCTGGACTGAATCCTCAGACGGTAGCATATACATTCTCTGGAACAATCAGAATCAGAGTCTCTCCGCTCCCGACATCCTGCCGCTTGGCAACCTCCAATCATTCGATGTCAACGGCTACAACGGCAATCAGTTGCTAATCGACATCAACAACGACGGCTATCTCGACATCATCTCCCGACAGAAGAACAGCGCCGCGGGCAACGATATCAATGGTATATATGTCTGGTACATGGGACCGCAAGGCGTTCTCACACAAGGCTTCCTCATCCCGCAAACCAATATGTACAACCTCTCGTACATCAATACAATGATACCCAATGAGGTGCTTGTTGACAACCAAAAGGTAGTCCAATTCCAATCTGCCTATGAAAGAGAAATCCCTGTAGAACTCTCTGTAGTAAGTATCAACGCCAACAACGCGCCCGCAGCACCGCAAGGCGTTAGAGCGGTGCAAACCTCCGATGGCTTGCTCATCGAATGGAACCCCGCTGAGGACGACCACACACCCGCTGTGCAGATGCGCTATAACTTGTCAGTTAAACATGCAGGACGCTCAGGCTCAGGCAGCTTCGTCATCTCGCCGCAGAACGGACTCAACAGTAAGACGGCATATCTGCCCGCACATAAGTATCTGTCGGCAACACGCTTCCTCGTTCCGCTGTCCGAGCTCACCGCCGGCGACTACGAAGTGCAAGTGCAGGCTATCGACCAGCGCAACCTCATGTCCGACTTCTCTGATGTGGTTACGGTAAATATCGATCGTCAGATTATTGATGCACCTACCACCGTCTGCACCTACGACGAAGTGACAGTTACCTACATGTCGGAAGACCGCACCGGCACACCTGTATGGGACTTCGACGGCGGCACCATCATATCCGGCACAGGCTTCGGACCATACCGTGTATCGTGGGAAGATGAGGGAACAAAGACCATCACACTCACTATCGGCGACAAGACCTACACCCGCATGCTCTATGCCGACCAAGTGAGCGGCTCCGCTGACCTGCCCGCGGCTCTCTTCGACGGCGGCTCTGTTGATGTCAGTTGGTCAGACAACCTCTACGGAGAACTTGAGATAAGCATCAACGGCACTGTGCAGAGTGTTACAGAAAAAGGTATCGACGGACGCGACCCGCAACTCACCTTCAGCGGTCACACACTCCAACTCGACACGCGCCGCGCATGGAGCAAAGAAAATGCGCTGACCAACTTCTCCTCTCTCGAACTTATCCTCACCCTCACCAACGCAAACGGCTGTGCAGGCGAGTTGAGAAAGAGCGTAGAGATAATCAGTTTGGACAACTTACCTCAGATAGCGCTCGTCACCTCCGACGCTGACGGACATAATATCATCAGTTGGAATGCCGATGCCGACCTCTTCCCACAAATACAAGTGCTCAAAGAAACCAACATACGCGACCAATTCGTCGAACTCGGAGTGGTATCGACCATAGATGGTCGATTCACCGACCTCTCGTCCGACGCCTCGCAACGCGCCGAGCGCTACGCTATCCGCGGCATCATGAATGGCGGCACACGCACTCCTGCAAGCCCTGTTCACCAAACCGTGCATACCACCATCAACCGCGGCGCTACCGACAACCAATGGAACCTCATCTGGAACCAATATGTAGGAGCCGATGTAGTTTCCTACAATATCTTGCGCGGACAAAAAACCGACAATAACAACACCAACAACACCAGTATCGAATTTACGCAGATTGCCAGTGTCTCGTCGTACAACACATCCTACACCGACTACGCACCGCAAGACGCACAACCGTATTACGCCATAGAGTATGTGCTCGCCGACAGTCGTAGAGACGAGGCTCCGACTCGTCTCACACCAGACGATGAGAACCCGACACGTAGAGACGAGGCTTCGACTCGTCTCACACCAGACGATGAGAACCCGACACGTAGAGACGAGGCTTCGACTCGTCTCACATCAGACGATGAGAACCCGACACGTAGAGACGAGGCTTCGACTCGTCTCACATCAGACAATGAGAACCCGTCAGACATGAGACGAGTCGCAGCCTCGTCTCTACAAGGGCGCTCGAATATCGTCAATCGCGTAGCGGCCAAAACCATGACCTACGCACAGACGCTCACCATACTCTCTGCCAACGGCAAGTACGAGACCACAGCCGACAACCTGATGCTCCTGCTCTATGCCGAGGTGATGCCGTCCAACACCACATACAAACAGGTTGTTTGGGAAATAACCGAAGGGGCAACATTAGCAACCATCGACCAATCGTCAGGGCTCATCACCGCCCGCACACCTAACGACGGCGGCACTATCACCGTCAAAGCCACCGCTGTGGACGGCTCGGGCGTTACCGCTACCCGACAGATACGCATTGCGGCTATCAAAGATAACACACCTGTGGAACCCACATATTTCACCGTTACCTTCTACTCTTGGGACGGCACCGTAATCACAACCCAAACGGTCGAACAAGGCAAGTCTGCCACCGCACCTCAGGCTCCTCAGCGCGACGGCTACACCTTCGTCGGTTGGGACAAGGCGTTCACCAATGTGCAGTCAGACCTCAGCGTAACAGCTCAGTATCACAAGAACGGCACGCCGGTGGATTACACCCCGAAGAACCTCAGAACTGAACAGGATGGCAACTTCGTCTATTTCCTATGGGATGCAGTACAAGGCGCAACGGAGTATGAGTTCGTACTCACACAAGGCGAGAATATTATCTACTCTGCCGCTATCGACCACAATGGTGCCGAACTCGATTTCTCAAGTCAGCAGCCCGGCAACTACTCCGTCGAGTGGAAGGTGCGCACCACCCTACCGGAGGTTTCCGATTGGGCAACAGCCACCTATACCATCGTGGTTACCGATATTGACGAGGTAGAAGTTCAGAAACAATGGAGCCCTCGCAAGGTGATAGAAGACGGACATGTATATATCATCTTGCCCGATGGCAAACGCTACGATGCAGTTGGGCGAAGAACAAAATAATCAGCCGGCAACTGACTACTGACCACTGACCACTGATAGCCGAAAGCTATCGGTGGTCAGTGGTATTTACTCTTACAGCGAAGCGGTCTAAACTTGTTTGCAAACGAAAATGTTGAGTCAAACACATATTCTGACCGAAAATGTACATGTCTTTTGAAAATAAAGCGCTACCTTTGCAGCGCAATTCAAGAGGAACTCTTGCTTGCCATACAACAAAAAGAAAAACCTTAAGCAACATTTTCGGTCATGAATATGTATTTGCGTTGCATATCGACTCTGCTGCTCTTACTGCAGTTCTCTGTTTTGAGTGCAAAGAGTGTAGCATCATCGCTCACCGACTTCGACAACAACCCATGCATGCAGAATGCTGAAGCTTTCTTCGATTGTCTGATAGAAGACGAGTTCCTTGACGAGAAGATAGACCTCTCTGCCACTGCCTCTCGCGACTCGCTCTGTGCCACCGTGTGGTATTGGGCTTCGGAGTATTACTACGACACCCAGGACTTCCGTGCTGCCGAACGCTATGGTTTGCAAGCATTACCTCTGTGTAAGGCTGTGGGCGACAAGACGATGGAGGCTGACTGCGCCTCGCTGCTAGGACTTATCTATGTGCGATTAGGCGAGTTCGACAAAGCTGCCGTCTATGCCAAGCAGTGTAATCAGCTCGATATCGAGAGCGGCGACGACAACAACATAGCCTCATCGTACAACACACTGGCAGGCATCTATATGTCGATGCGGCAACCCGATGAAGCCGAGCGATACATCTTGAAAGCCATCGAACACGTTGAGCGTACCGACAACCTACCTCGCAAAGCCGTCATCTACGGCATGGCATCGGAGGTGTATCAGCATAAGTTCGGTGACTCCGAGAGGCTACGAAACAGCTACGACCGAAAACTCGTGGAGAAGACACTCGACTACGCCACACGCGCATGGGAGATAGAGAAGCAGTTAGGTCGCGACGACAAAGCTGCTATCCGCCAGACCCAACGCGCCGCCGCTCTCACCGTCTTAGAACGCTACGACGAGTCGGAGAAAGCCCTCTTAGAGGCCATACCCGTCATCGAGGCAAGCGGCAACTACCACTCGCTCGGCATCGCCTACAACCACCTCGGCGACCTCTATTACGTAACCGGCAGGAACCAAGAAGGTGCCGATGCCTATTATAAGGCATTAGACATCTTCGTCAGGATGCACGACATCTACAACGAGAGCCACACTCGCAAAGGGCTGAGAGAGACACTGCGCGGCATCAACCCCGAAGAGGCTCTGCTTCATGGCGACCGCTTCGAACACCTGCGCGACTCTATCTACGACCAAGAGACCAACCGTAACCTCTCGCACTATGCCGCCCAGTACGACAACGACTTCCTACAGCAAATCAACCACCGACAGAAGGTGCGCTATATCTGGCTCATCGTGCTTGTGATAGCACTCTTCTGTCTTATGTCGCTTGCCACATGGCTTATTTATCAAAGTCAACAAAAGAAACAACAGCAGCACTTCAACAACTTGCTTGTCGAAGTTGAGAAACTACGTAGTCAGTCGCGCGCTCGCAAAAACGTAGAAGAGGCTAAGAAAAACATCACAGAAGAGCCATCGACAGACACTGACAACGTGACTACCGACACCGACGAAGCCGGCACCAATGCCGACAGCAGGCTGATGCTTGCTCGAGTGATAGAACTCGTAAGCAGCGGTCTGCCACGAGGCGAATTCAGCATCGAGCACATCGCCGGAGCTTTGAACATGAGCGTGAGCACCTTCCGCCGACGCATGCTCGCTGCCACCGGCGACTCACCCAAGAACTTCATTCTCGCCATACAGATGGAACGAGCCACCGAACTGCTGACCAAGAATCCTGAGATGCAGATTGCCGACATAGCCATGCAGTGCGGCTTCAGCGATGCCGGATCCTTCACACGCACCTTCCGACGCTTCTACGGAGTGACACCCTCACAATATCGGGAGAAATAGTTTAGGGTTTAGAGTTTTGAGTTTAGTGGACGGCACTGCCTGCCTACTGTTTAGAGTTTAGTGTGTGTGCATATTTGTTGGGGTACGTCGGTTTATAACCGGTGGTAATAATAGAATGCCCATAACAGCGGATGCCAATGGCATCCGTTTTTTTATGACCGAAAATGTTGAATTGTTCACTAAATATTGACCGATAATAAACAGCTGACAAACATAATTTTCAATACTTTTGCAGTGCTGAAATATGAAAAATATTACATATCTTGCAACAAACTAATATACACGATTATAAACGTTCTTTTTAGACCCGAAGAGCCGACGGGATATAACGGGCAAGACAACACATGAAAAGAATCTACTTATTGTTTGCAACAGCCTTGCTTTGTGCAAGTTCGCTTTTTGCAGCCGACCCTGCAATTGGCGAGAAAGTGGCAGACAACGCTTTTCCGTATCAGCGTTATCTGACCGGTTTCTACTTCAACCGCTCCACACATGTGCTCACCTTCACCGACACCTACAAGCAAGGAACGCATAGTATTCGCGACTACTACATCTACGCCATCCAGCGTATCGATGGCAACGGCTTCTATGTAGGTGGTCAGTGGAACATCCCGCAGCAGAAGTATATAGCAGACGCCTACCTCTATGGCGATGCCAAATACTATGCTTTCTACAACCAGACCAAGAGAGTGTCGGGCGGCAATCTGAACACCACCAACCAGACCACCGACGGCGGTAAGGTAGAGGTGCCGGCTGTTTACATGCGCAACCTCATAGCACAGTGCGCTGCTGCCGGCTTCAGCAAGGTGCGTATTGTGGTAGAGCCTGTCATTCGCGACAACTCGATAAAGACAACATCGTACTACGCCACCGAAGACCTCACCAGTCCGCTTGCCAACAAGTGGTATGCCAACTTCTACGATGTTGACCTGCCAACTATCAGCTGCACAGCCGACAACGAGAAACTGACTGTTGACTTCGGCAAATCGTTCAAACTCGATGCCAAGGTATTCGGTCTGGGCGAGATGCAGTTTATTTGGCAAAAAAACAAGAGCATAGGTGCTAACGATTGGTATGATCTCAGTCACGAGACCTTGGCTTCGGATTGGGTAAAAGCCGGACTGACACTCTCGTACGACGGCACCTTCAACAAGAACTCGATGAGACCGTGCAACTACCGTTTGCTCACCTATGTACCTTCCACCGGTGACAAAGACACCTGCGTGTTCACCGTCAACTTCCGCTATCCCGTGAACTTCCCCAACGGCATCGTACAATACTTCAAAGCCGGCGATGAGGTTATATATGGCAAGGGCACTGTCTGCACCGACTATATCATCAACGGCCGGTTCGTTCCGAAAATCGACTACTCCAACAAGTCGTATATCAGCTTCGAGATGATGCCTTGCGAGCTCACGATCAAAGAGGTAACAGCCAAATACTGGGTTGAGTTCTTTGGTAACGAAGGTCAGGAGCTCAAGAGCGAGCTTGTAGAATGCGGCAACGATGCTACTCCTCCCACCCCTCCCACCATCGAAGGTCTGGAGTTCGTTCGCTGGAGCGGCGACTACACCAATGTGCGTTCAGCGCTCAAACTAAAAGCCATCTATGCCATCTCAGGCGAAGCATTAGAGCTCAAACTCAAAGAGCACAAGACCTATCAAAACGACGGCTGGACCTTCACCTCGCTCTCGCACGACTATTTCCAGAAGTCAGCCACCCGCGCCATGAGTAACGACTCGCTTGCGCTCAACATCACCATCCGTTCCAATGCTGCTGCCAACGCATGGATATGCACCGGCACACTGACCACAGGTAAGGAGGAGATAGAGTGGAACGACGGCGGCTATCAGAAAGCTATCAGCGCAGAAGAAGCCAAATCGGGCAAACTGCTTGAATGGACTATGCCTGTGGCTCACACCACATGGGGCTGCGCTAACGGCGAGTGCCCGAAGTCGAACGAGAAATGGTTCATCGTCAAAGAGGCATATCGCGTTAAGGTTACCTCAGGCGGCACCACCGTTTATTCTAACCCCATCGTCTTCGACGTCTATTATCCTCTCACCTTCAAGTCTGAGCACGAGCTGTATGTGAAGAACGAAGAGTTCTTCACAGTAGGCAAGGAGGGTGTCATCCCTGTTCGCGCCGGCGAGAAAGTGTATATACGCGACAACGAAGTGACGGCCGACTGTGCTCTCACCCTCAGCGGCACCGACCAAGACCTCAACTCCAACAACCAAGGCACCGATGAGGACGGCACCTGGTATATCCCATCAGGTCAGACCGACCAGATGACTGTGGCTCCGCGCACTTACGATGTCATCTTCAAGGCTGTCAACCCCACCACACATCAGGCTATGCTCACCGACAAGCAAGCTGTGGCTTGCGGTACGGCTGCCGTTGAACCCGAGGTACCTGCTGTCGAAGGTTTTGCCTTCATGGGCTGGGAGTCTGACGATGAGACAAGCTATGCTTCCGACGCTTACAAAGAGGTCGTTTCCGACAACGACGGCTTCCCCATGCAGTTCAATGCCAAGTGGCAGAAACTCATACCCGACTACACCGTTACATGGCTCGACAAGGACGGCAAGGAAATAGCGAAAGAAACCGTAGAAGAAGGCAAGGCAGCCACTCCTCCTGCAGCACCTGCTGTTGACGGCTACACCTTCACTGGTTGGGACAACGACTACTCAGTCATCACCTCCGACATCTCAATCACCGCTCAGTACAGCAAGAACGATGTCTATTGGACAGTCACATATAAGTATATCAACGACCAATACGAGGAAGTGGTTATCGGCACCGAACAAGTGAAAGACGGCTGCCCTGCCGCTCAGAATGTCGAAGCACCCACAATGGAGAACATGACCTTCACAGGTTGGAGCCAAGACCTGAGCAATGTACAAAGCGACATGTCAGTCCTCGCGCAATACAAGGTAACCACCTTCCACATCACCTTCGTTGATTGGGACGGCACCAAGCTGTCGGAAGACGATGTCATCATCGGCATGACGCCTACTAAACCCGCCGACCCGACACGCGAGCCCACACAAGACAAGCAGTATAAGTTCGCCGGCTGGTCGCCCGAGGTGGTTGATGCCGCTGCCGATGCTGTCTATACCGCTCAATACAACGAGGAGCCTCGTGAGTTCATCGTCCGCTTCATCGTAGGCGACGACGAGTGGTTCGCTTTCGGTTCGGTTCAGTATGGTAAGTCGGCTGCATGGATTATCGAGGACAAGAAAATACCCGCACCCGAAGGCTACCATTTCGCCGGTTGGGACAAAGACTTCGACAACATCATCTGCGAGCTCAATGTCAATGCCATTTTCGAGAAGGGACAGATGTTCACCGTTACCGTTGCCGTTAACGATGCCCAAGGCGGCACCGTCAGCGGTGGTGGCGAGTTCCTTGAGGGCACCGAGATAACGCTCACAGCCACTCCTGCCGAAGGCTACGAGTTCGTGCAGTGGAGCAACGGCTCGACCGACAATCCGCTGACCCTGACCGTTACCGAAGATATAGAGCTCACCGCCGAGTTCCATAAGATTGGCGAAGGAATTGAAATTATCAATGGTGAAGCTAATGGCGAAAATGGTGCACACAAAGTGCTGCGCGACGGACATATCTATATCATCATGCCTGACGGACGCGAATACAACGCTGCCGGTGCTATGATGAAATGATTAATTCTAAATGGTGACGCTTCGCTAAATGATGGCATCCACCATTAAGAAATCGAAAACTACTACATGCTCGGCGGCGTTGGCTCGCCGCCGAGTTACAAAAAAAGCGGGCTACTTGCCTGCGACATTAAGTGATATTTGACATATTGGATTACCGTAACGTAATATACTGAATTTTATTTAAGGCAAATTTTACTCTGCCTTATCTTTTACTTGCATATGTCGTAAATATCATTACCTTTGCTGCGTATTTTTACGAAATATCCGAAGTACCACTTCCGATTTTCATAAAATATCCGTAAGAGGTAATGTATATCTTCGATTTTCTCAAAATGCTTTGGAACGGCGATTTATTCTAATCGACAACCAATAACACATATTTCAACAGCGGTAATCCAATAGCGGACTACCGCTGTTTTGTGTGTTCTTGCACAACGAGCGGTCAGTTTCGCTTTTCTCGTCGCCGGTTAGCACGATTACGCTCGTTCGGAGCGAAGCGTAGATAAGAAACCGGCGTACCCTCACACACTAAACAGTAGGCACATAGTGCCGTCCACTAAACACAAAACAAAAAAACCTCATAATCAATTCAGACCCGATGAGCCGATGGGCAATAACCGGCAACCAACAGTATGAAGCAAAAACTACTATTTTTCTTAACCGCTGTACTCTTGGCAATGCTGCCGGTGAGTATGGCCCATGCCGACGTTACAAAAAACGGCATACGCTATAGTGCCGAAATCGATGGTAAAGAACTACCGTATTACTCAGTAGTCAGACAGGCTGACGGTACAGCCAACTACAAAAACCTGAGTGGAGAAGTAACGTTTCAGTACGCTTTGTACGACAAGTACGTAACCACTATCCGCGAATACGCTTTCTCTGAAATGCAGGCAAAGGCAAGCTTTACCGTCGGCGGCAAGATGACGACCGTCTCGAGCTACTCTTTCTATAAGGCTGTAGGTCTGCAAAGTATCACGCTTACTTCCAGTGTAACGACTGTAGGAGAACATGCTTTCGACGGCTGTACACAGCTTACGTCGGTGAGTATGTCGTCAAACATCAAAGTGCTGCAACCATATACTTTTGCCAACTGCAAGAAGCTTCCCTCAATCAACATTGCCAGTGTAACCCAAATCGGCGCAGCCGCCTTTGAGGGTAGCACAGCTCTGGTCACTGTTGGTGCAAGCACCCCGCGTCGTAGGTTAATAGCAACGTCCATCGGGGCTGAGGCTTTTTACAACTGCCAAAGCCTGCAAAACATCTATTTTGCGCCCGACAAACTCACCTATATCGGAGCGAGCGCTTTTTACTACTGCAAGAAGTTGGAGACACTCACTCTTCCTGCAACCGTAGTAACCATAAAAGACTATGCTTTCGCCTACTCAGGACTCAAGGTGCTCACCAACAACAGCACTACTCCGCAAAACATCAATGCTAATGTATTCTCAGGAGTTGACTTGTCGAAATGTATCCTCTACGTACCCAAAGGCACTAAAGCCGCTTACAAGGCTGCCAATGTTTGGAAGAAGTTCGGAAACATTCTTGAGCCGGGAGAACAACCTGTAGGTCTTACCACAGAAGAAGATGTGACTGCCATTTATTCGGGAATGGCTAAAATTGGCAATCTCTATTACAAACTCTCGAAAGATCTCACCGCAGAGGTTGTGCAAGACGCAAGCTATAAGGACAATTTAAACGGCAAATTGGTTATTCCGCAGAATGTAGAATATAAAGGTTATACCTACACTGTAACAAGCATTGCATACTTTGCGTTTCAAGACTGTAAAATAACGGCAGTAGAACTACCCAACACTATTACAACATTGGCCAATTTTGTATTTTATAACTGTAAACAATTGGAGTCCATCAATTTCCCATCTTCGTTAAGTACAATAGGCAAGGGTTGTTTCGAGCATTGCTCATCAATACATTCAGTAGATTTGTCAAAGACATCGGTAGAAGTGATACCTTCCAGTTGTTTTAGTCAAACTTTTATGGAAACTATTGTCCTTCCAAAACAGTTGAAAACAATAGGGGATTACGCATTTGCTTGGTGTAGGCAAAAAGTATTCGAATTCCCGGAAAGTGTAGAGTATGTTGGAAATTTTGCGTTTTTAAATAACAGTGTAAAAGGTTTTCAAGTGATAGTCAATGTCGAGAATCCACCTTTAGCCGAAGACAGTACTTTCTATAATGCAGGATTTACAGGTGGTTTAACTGTTCTTGAATATCAGATATCACTCACAGTTCCTAATGGATGCATAGAAAAATACCGCAAAGCAAAGGGATGGGAAAGATTCTATCTGATTTATGATAAAGGTTTAACTGAAAAAATCAAATACGGACAGCTCTATTACCAACTCCAAGAGGACAAGACTGCGTATGTAACCTACGAGAAGAACGAGGCAGGCAACTACTCCGACATCAAAGGTGAGGTAACAGTGGAGAAGGAGCTCAACTATCAGGGCGTCAACTATATTGTAACTGACATTGGTGCGGAAGCCTTCCGCTATGCAACGGGTATTACTAAAGTGAACCTGCCGAATAATTTGGAAGAGATAGGAGCTAAGGCATTCAGCGGCTGTACCAACCTCGCAGAAATCAACATACCTGCCACACTAACAGCGCTTGCTAACGATGCTTTCGTTGGCACCAAACTCTACAGCAATAACACAGATGCCAACGGTGCCGTGTATTACGACGGCTGTCTGCTTGCCCTCACCAAACAGCTGCCAAGCGAATACATTGTTAAAGAAGGGACCTGGCTACTTGTTTCTGAGGCGTTCAAAGGGCAAGACGGCATTACTTCGCTCACCTTACCGGAAGGACTGACGACAATATGTAATGGTGCCATAGCAGAAATGAGTAACTTGAAGACCATTTCTTTGCCTTCCTCGTTGTCGAACATTGCTAATTCTTTTGTAAGTTCCTGCCCTGCTCTTAGCTCTATCTACAACTACGCTAAAAAGCCTTTCGACCTGTCGGAGATAACGAGTTTTGTTGATCTGAAGAAAACGGGCTGCTCACTCTACGTACCTAAAGGCAGCAAGTCGGCATATACCGAGTCGAATTCGTGGAAAGAGTTTCCTATTCTTGAAATGGCTCCCAAGACCTACACCGTCACCTTTGTTGACCACGAAGGCAAGGAGTTAGATACCCAGATCATCGAAGTAGGCAAAGCCGCCACAGAACCTTGGGAGCCTGAACGCGAGGGTTATACCTTCATCGGCTGGGATAAGGATTTCAGTAACATCCAAGCAAACCTTACAGTAACGGCACAATACGAGAAAAATAAGTATGTCGTTACTTTCCTCGACTACGACGGCACCTCTCTTGACTCACAAGAAGTAGAACATGGTCAGTCGGCAGAGGCACCTGCCGAACCTGTACGCACAGGCTATACCTTCACCGGTTGGGACAAGGAGTTTGACATCGTTACCCAAAACATGGACGTTACCGCGCAGTATGCCCTAAAGGTTTGGACCGTTACTTATCTGAACTATGACAACTCGCTTATCGGCACTGAGCAGGTTGTTAACGGCGAGGACGCAAAGGGCATGGTGGCTACACGCGAGGGATGGATCTTCGGACAGTGGTACAACACCAAGAATTTCGAGTATGTGGACCTCAAGAACATCACCTCCGACATGACCGTCAAAGCCGAGTTCAGCGGAGAGATACTCTTCGATGTCGTCTACCGCGTAGAAGGTGTTACCACTTTCCAGATTCAGACCATCTATGGCTTCGATGCAAGCCAAATCTACTACAAGCCAACTAACTACCCTCTCATTCCTCAGAAAGAATCCGACGATGTTTACGACTATACCTTTGTCGGCTGGACACCCGAGGTAAGTTATGTTACCGAGAATATTGTGCAAGAAGCTGTTTTTGAGGCTTCGCTGCGCAAGTTCACCGTCAAGTTCGTTGATTGGAACGACATAACTCTCTCAGAGCAAATAGTAGAGTATGGTTCGGAAGCCGAGACACCTACACCCGAACGCACCGGCTATACCTTCACCGGCTGGGACAAGGACTTCAGTTTTATAACCTCCGACCTCACAGTGAAAGCGCAGTACACCATCAATACCTATTCCGTCACGTTTGTCGATTACGACGATGCCGTACTGCGTGCAGCACAAGTGGTGGAATATGGTAGCGATGCTATTCCGCCTGCCGACCCCATTCGCAAAGGCTATACCTTCACAGGTTGGGATCCTGACTACAAGAACGTAACATCTGACCTCATAGTCAAAGCGCAATACACCATCAACCAGTACACAGTAACCTTTGTTGACCACGAGGGCAAGGAACTGTCGTCGGCAACGCTCGACTACGGCACCATGCCTACTCCGCCTCAAGCCCCTGTACGCGAGAGCACAGAGCAGTACGACTACACCTTCAAGGGTTGGAGTCCTGAACTCGTGGCAGTTGAGGGCGATGCTACTTATACCGCCACCTACACCGAGACATTGCGCCAATATAAGGTAACCTTCGTTGACCACGAGGGCAAGGAACTGTCGTCGGCAACGCTCGACTACGGCACCATGCCTACTCCGCCTCAAGCCCCTGTACGCGAGAGCACCGAGCAGTACGACTACATCTTCAAAGGCTGGAGTCCTGAGGTCGTAGCTGTTTCGGGCGATGCCACATACATGGCTACCTACACCGAGACATTGCGTAAATATACTATCCGCTTCCTCAATTACGATGGTTCCGAACTCCAATCGTCAGAATGGGAGTACGGAACGACACCCGTCTATAGCGGCTCGACGCCTCAGCACACTGAGGACGAGACCTATACCTACGAGTTCAAGGGTTGGGATAAAGAGATAGTGGCTGTCAGCGAAGCCGCCGACTACACCGCACAGTTCAACGCTGTAGTGAAGACCATCTACTACACCGTCACCTTCCTCGATTGGGACGGCACCGAGCTGTTCGTTGAGACAGTAGAAGAAGGCAAGGATGCACAAGGTCCCGCCGAGGAGCCCACACGCAACGGCTACACCTTCATCGGCTGGTCGAAACCCCTGACCAATATCACCTCTGACCTCACCGTTATCGCCCAGTACGAAGTAGAAAAGGTTTACTACACCGTCACTTTCCTCGACTGGGACGGCACCGAGCTGTTCGTTGAGACAGTAGAAGAAGGCAAGGATGCACACGGTCCGGCTGAAGAGCCCACACGCGACGGCTGGAAGTTCATCGGCTGGTCGAAACCCCTGACCAACATCACCTCTGACCTCACCGTTATCGCTCAGTACGAAGTAGAAAAGGTTTACTACACCGTCACCTTCCTCGACTGGGACGGCACCGAGCTGTTCGTTGAGACAGTAGAAGAAGGCAAGGATGCACAAGGTCCGGCTGAAGAGCCCACACGCGACGGCTACACCTTCATCGGCTGGTCGAAACCCCTGACCAACATCACCGCCGACATCACCGTCGTTGCTCAATATGTAGTGGCATCAGGTCTTGAGAATATCGACAGCGAAGGCGTCAATAGCTCACGCAAAGAGCTGCGCAACGGACACGTCATCGTCATCATGCCCGATGGCAGAGAGTTCGACACCACCGGAAAGCAAGTCAGATAAGACTCTTCTAACGGACATAGATTCCGTCTGCACCATTCGCCAATCGCACCATATCTAACGATTCAGCAATAAAAAAAGATGGCACCTACAGATGCCATCTTTTTTGTTGTTGCCGTCGTTTTTTATTTCTTGCACTCACCCGTGCAGCTAAGGCACTTATAGGCTAAGCCTGCGAGAGCTGCACCAACTAACGGAGCTACGATGAAGAGCCATAGTTGCGGCAGAGCAAGAGCATTCTCCGAGAAGATAGCCTGTGCGATAGAGCGTGCGGGGTTAACAGAGGTGTTGGTCAGAGGTATGCTGATGAGGTGAATCAGCGTCAGGCACAAGCCTATAGCCACACCGGCGAACTTACCATTACCGTTTTTCTCGTCGGTAGCACCCAGTATCACCATCAGGAAGACGAAGGTGAGCAAGCACTCTACCACGAAAGCACCACCACATGAGATCTGCTGATAGCCGGCGGCAAGGTCTGCAGCACCGAAGAAGTCGCCATATCCGTTAGCAGCAAAAGTGCCAATCTCCATGTTGGCGGCCTTAGCTACACCAAACAGCACGGCAGCTGCTGCTATGCCGCCTAAGATCTGAGCGCACCAGTAGCAAAGCATCTCTTTCCAACTCATACGACCGTTGACAAAGACGCCAAGCGACACGGCAGGGTTGAGATGAGCACCCGAGATATGACCTATGGCGTATGCCATTGTCAAGACAGTAAGACCAAAGGCGAGAGATACGCCAAGAAAGCCTACGTGACCAAAGATGGCGGTTCCACAACCACCCAGCACGAGCCAGAACGTTCCTAAGAACTCAGCTCCAAGTTTGTTTGAGAGTTTCATAAACATTTGATTTTAGTTAAACTTATATTGTTAATTGAAGTTACATATATCTGACTATACTCGTTGGTATGTTCCAATCATTTTTTAGGCGCTACAAAATTAGCACATTTATTTTTTTTGCGCAAAATATTTTCACCTTTTCTGCTTGTACGATTTTAGTGATAGTGCCGCTTTCTGCGACTATTAAGAGTCTCCGATTCGTTCACAATCAGATGACTGACAGAAAGCGCATTTGCACATTTCGATATTTTTTCGTACATTTGCCGCCTAAAACTCAATACCACTAACACACCATCACCCCATGTCTTGTCGCTATCTTCTACGACTTGTATATATAGTTCTTACAGTCATATTTTGTATCTCGTGTAGGCAGTCGCCTACCCCTACATATCATATAGGTGTCTCTCAATGTTCAGATGACGCATGGCGACAGAAGATGGACGAGGAGATACGTCGCGAGTTACTTTTTCATCCTCAGATGCAGCTTTCTATACGTTCTGCCGGCGACAACAGCGCCTTGCAGAGCCTGCAAATCGACAGTTTCATTCAAGAGCGAGTCGACCTGCTCATCGTCTCACCCAACGAGGCTGATGGTCTGACCGACGCCGTGTCGCGGGCATACGATGCAGGCATACCTGTTATCGTTGCCGACCGAAGGGTGCATGGCGACAAGTACACCGCCTTCATCGGGGGCGACAACTACCAAGTAGGTAAGTTGCTTGCCGAACATATCGAAGAAAACCTGCCGTCAGGCGGAACGTTTGTCTTACTGCGAGGCTTGGAAGGTTCTACACCCGACGTATACCGATATGCCGGACTCACCGACCACCTGCCCGACAACATCACCATCGCCGACGAACTTCACCCCGACCGGTTCAAGAGCAATGCCAAGCAGTTGATGGCTCAATATCTGCTCACCCATACTCCCACCCTCATCCTCGCCTTCAACGACCCCATGGCTATTGGTGCATGGGAAGCATGCGACGAATGGCGCAGGCGACAGTCGGAGGAAGGTAGAGAAACAGACATACCTATCATAATAGGTGTCGACGCCCTTCATGGCGATGGAGGAGGTGTGGAAGCCATAGTAAGCGGCAAACTCGATGCCTCTGTAAGCTACGCTACCGCCGGAGACCTGATAGTGCGTAGAGCAGTGCAAATCCTTGCAGGCGAACCTTTTCAGCGCGACACCGTCATTCCTGCCATGCTGGTCGACAAAGATGCGGCAGAGCCTATGATGGCGCTTAGCCATGAAATCGACAACGACGTGCAGACCATCACACTACTACACCACCATATCGACCTATATTCCAAAGAGCTTCGCCAAGAGCGAACAATCTTCGCCCTCGTAGGACTCATCACTCTGCTCGCCATCTTCTTTTTTATATATTATCTGCACCAATACCGCCAGCGCAAGCGCCTATCGGAGCAGCTGATGGTAGCTAAGGAAGACCTCGAGCGAGCCACCCTCTCGAAGCTCACTTTCTTTACTAATGTGTCGCACGACTTCCGTACACCACTCACCCTTATCGCCGACCCCATCACACAGCTCGCAGAAGACAAGACACTCAGCAAAGAACAGCACACCTTAGCACGCTTAGCGCAGAAAAATGCTATGGTGCTTCTCAGACTCATCAACCAGACGCTCGACCTCAGAAAGTTCGAAAGCGGCATGCTGCGCCTCAATCTCAGCCGGATAGACCTCAGTGAGGCTTTGGCAGAATGGATAGAGGCTTTTCAGCCATTAGCCCAAAAGCGGCATATACATCTGATGCTCAACATCGAACGAGACGTGCAGACATCGTTCGTCACAGCATTGGATGTCGAAAAAACCGAACGAATCGTATACAACCTGATAGCCAACGCCTTTAAGTTTACGCCGCAGAACGGAGAAATCAAAGTCAACCTCAAACGGGTGAACGACGATATCGTGTTCTGCGTCTGCGACACCGGTTGCGGCATTCCGGCAGAGCACAAGCGTTATATCTTCGATAGCTTCTATCAGGTTGATACCACCAACCGTCAGGGTTCGGGTATCGGACTCACGCTGGTGCGCAGTTTCGTCAACCTGCAAGGCGGCAGCATCACGCTTCGCGACAACGTGCCGACCGGGACATGCTTCACTGTAACTTTGCCCGTCAACAATACCGAAGACATACCCTTCACCTTCGATGGCGGCTTTATCAACTTCACGCCGGAGCTCATCCTTGCCGAGTTAGACGAAATCAGCAGTTCACCTGATGATTTCTCGCTAACCTCCACCGACATACTGTCTATCAACGACTCTGTCTTACTTTGCATCGACGACAACCCCGACATACGTCACTATATACGTCACCTGTTTAAGAAAGACTTCACCGTCATCACCGCACGCAACGGAGAAGAGGGTCTGCGCAAAGCCGCCTCTGCCATACCCGACATCATCATCTGCGACATCTCGATGCCTGACCTCGACGGACTGCAGGTCACTCAACGTCTGAAGACGTCTACCGCCACCTCGCATATACCCATCCTGCTGCTAACCGCACATTCGCTCGACGAGAAGAAAGCCGAAGGGCTTGACATCGGTGCCGATGCGTATATGGTAAAGCCATTCAACGCGTTAGTACTTAAGGCACAAGTGAAGACACTAATAGACAACCGTCGACGTGTACGCGACTCGCTCAGTCAGCAAGTACATATTACTACGCACAACCCGGCAGAAAAAGAACACCGCTCTCTGTCCGGCGACGTGGAGAAGTATTCAGGTCAGAATACACCGACACAGGTTACGACAACCATGGAAGCCAACCGGCCTGCTGCGCGCCGGACACGAACCTCTCTCACAGCCGAAGAGAAGTTCCTACAGCAGTTTGGTAACATAGTAAGTCAGAACCTGAGCAACGAGAACCTGAGTGTAGAGACCATAGCCCAAGAGATGGCTATGAGTCGCACACAACTCTACCGTAAAATAAAACAGATTACCAATTTCTCACCCAACGAACTGGTACGTAAGCTTCGATTAGAGCAGGCTCAGTTGATGCTCATGAAAGGCGGACTGACGGTTGCCGAAGTAGCATATAGCACCGGTTTCTCGTCGCCCTCGTATTTCACCAAATGCTACAGCGACTATTTCGGACATAATCCGACACAGGTGTAGTGTTTAGTGGGAGCGCCGGTTTGTAACCGGCGGCAGACATCTCCATACAATTATTCGTACTTTAATCTTTGTTGCAATTCTCACAATAAAAATCGAGGTTGCAACAATTGTTATATTGTTTGCAACATCTGTTACACCCGCGCGCATGCAAAGTTGCTACCTTTGCAGCGTTTTTGTACGGGAATCACCGTCGTTAAAAAGCAAGCAAATAACAACTTTAAATTCCACAACATGAAAAATGTACGAATTCTGACGTGGTGTCTTCTGATGTTTGCCTCTGTAGCATTTGCCAATGCGCAGACCATCAACATTAGCGGAACAGTCACCGATGGCGCAGCAAGCGAACCCATCATCGGTGCCTCGGTTCTCGAAGAAGGCACGACCAACGGCACCATCACCGACTTTGATGGTAACTTCCAACTCACCGTAGCCGCAGGTGCCAACATCACGGTGTCGTATATCGGCTACAAGTCGCAAACACTTCCCGCTTCGGCAACGATGAACATCGTTCTTCGCGAAGACACCGAGGTTCTCGAAGAAGTCGTCGTTACCGGTTATACCACTCAGCGTAAAGCAGACCTCACGGGCGCCGTAGCTGTTATGGACATGTCGGGCGCTACCAGCGAAGCTGACGCTTCGGTTCTTGCCTCGATGCAAGGTCGTCTGCCAGGTGTGCAGATTACCACCGATGCAGCTCCGGGTGGTGCGGGTAGCATACGTATCCGCGGTATGAGTTCTATCAACGGCACCGACCCGCTATACGTCATCGACGGAGTGCCTACCACAGAGAACATCGCATCGCTCAACCAAGCAGACATCGAGTCGATACAAGTACTGAAAGATGCCTCGTCGGCTTCTATCTATGGTTCACGTGCCGCCAACGGCGTCATCATCATCACCACCAAGAAAGCCAAAGGCGACCGCCTCAACGTCAGCCTCAACTACGCTGCCACCCTTCAGACTATCGCCAAGCGTTATCAGACGCTCAACGCACAGCAATGGGGCGAAGCCTATTGGGCTGCTAACCTCAACGCAGGTCTCACTCCTTCGCATCCTTTCTACGGCAATGGCGCCACTCCGAAACTACTCTATTATCTGAATTCAGAAGGTACCGTCCGCTCTGCCGACACCGACTGGCAAGACGCCGTCTACCGCCAGGCATGGACACACAACGTCTCGGCAAGCGTGTCGCACGCAAGCGAGAAAGGTAATGTCTTCTTCTCGGGTAACTACATCAACCAAGACGGTCTGATAACCGACACTTACTATCGCCGATTTAACGTTCGTCTGAACAGCAACTATAAGATAGGCAAATACGTAGGCGTGGGCGAGAACCTTATGGTAGCTCAGTGGAGCGACAACGGCTACTCCACCGGCGAAGACCGCGGTATACCTTACACCGCCATGCGTCAACACCCCGCCATTCCCGTCTTCGACAGCAACGGCAACTACACCAGCCCTATGCAACTCGCTTCGTCGGACATCGCCAACCCCGTACACCAGCTCTATAACGGTCGAGACAACAAAAACGACAGCTGGCGTATCTTCGGTAATGCATACATCGAAATCTACCCGGTAAAAGGTCTGACCATCAAGTCGAACATCGGTATCGAGCACCTTCAGTACTTCAACAACGTGCACACACGCAAGGTAGAGCCCAGCGACGTGTCGGCACTCAGTCGCGCATACGGTCAGGGCGACACATGGACATGGTCGAACACCGCTGCCTACGCCAACCAATGGGGCAAACACCGCTTCAATGCATTGCTCGGTACCGAGACCATAGGTTATAAGTTCCAAGACGTAAGCGCATGGCGCAACCAATATGCCTTCGAAGATGCCAACTACATGATTCTTAACGCCGGCGAAGGTACACAGACCAACGGTGGCGGCATAGCTGAATGGCGTCTCTTCTCCGTCTTCGGCAAGGTTGACTACAACTATGCCGACCGCTACCTTATCTCAGCCACTGTTCGTCGTGATGCCACTTCGCGTCTGTATGGCGCCAAGAACCACGGCTGGTTCCCCGCTTTCTCGGCTGCATGGCGCTTCACCGAGGAAGACTTCTACCCCCGCAACGACGTCCTTTCCGACGCTAAGCTGCGTATCGGCTGGGGCGAGAACGGTAACGCTGCCATCTCCGACAACTACGCCACTTGGTCGACATACGCCTACTCGCAAGGCAATGCAGCTTACGACTTCAACGGCACCAACTCGGCAACAGCAGCAGGTGTGGTAGTAGCCAAGAGCGGCAACCAAGACCTCAAATGGGAGACCACCATGCAGACCAACGTCGGACTCGACATGACCTTCCTGCGCGGCGACATCACCGCATCACTCGACTGGTATCTGAAAGACACCAAAGACATGCTCACCGTGCCTCCTACACTCTCGGTAGCAGGCGAGAACGCTGCCGTTTGGCGCAACACCGGCGACATGCGAAACATGGGTGTGGAGTTCATTCTCAACTACAACAGCCCAAAATACAACGACTTCTCGTGGAACGCTTCGTTCAACATCGCACACTATAAGAACACCGTCGTTCGCCTCAACGACTTCGTCACTCAACTCGGGGGCGACTACCGCCTCATCGAAGGACAACCGATGGGTGTGTACTACGGTTATGTAGTAGAAGGCATCTTCCAAGATGCAGCACAGGTAGCCTCGCACGCCACACAGACAGGCGCTGCACCCGGACGACTGATGTACAAAGATATAGTAGCCGATGGCGTCATCGACGAGAAAGACCAGCAGATAATAGGCGACCCCAACCCCGCTGTGACAATGGGTCTGAACCTCGACTTCAAATGGAAAGGACTGACACTGTCGATGTTCTTCAACTCAGAACTCGGCTTCGACATCTACAACACTACCAAACGTCAGTTAGACTTCATGAGTTATGGTGGTGTATCGACCAACCGCGGCATCTCAGTGCTTGACGCTTGGACTCCTACTAACACCTCTGCCACCGTGCCCGCTCTCACCGCTGTCGACAACAACAACGAGATGCGCATGTCGACTTACTACATCGAAAACGGCTCGTATCTGAAGATGAAATATCTGAAACTCAACTACGACCTGCCGAAGAAAGCTGTCGACGCACTGCACGCACAGAACATCGGCGTCTTCTGTCAAGTAGAAAACGTATTCACCCTCACAGGCTATAGCGGACTCGACCCCGAACTGCCTCTCGGCGGCTACGGAGCACGTATCGACAACGGACCATACCCGCGTTCGCGCAGCTTCTCACTCGGACTGAATCTTAACTTCTAAAAACTACTACAATTATGAAAAGCAATCATTATATTCTCAGTATCCTCTGTGCCGCCGTGGTGCTGCTAAGCTCGTGCGACGACTTCCTCAACACCGAGCCTTATGGCGAGTTCACCTCAGCACAGCTCAGCGAAGAGTCGATAGAAGGGCTTTTGGCATCGGCATACGCCGGACTCGAGGCACATTACTTTGGCAACAACGAGGCGTTTGCCGGTCCGTCGACCAACTGGATTTTCGACGTCCGTTCCGATGATGCTTACAAAGGTGGGGGCGGCGTAACAATGGAAGCCAACATTCACCAACTCGAGGTCTCGAACCTGCTGAGCGACAACGTAAGCTGCCTCAACAAATGGCAAAACAACTACTTCGCCATCTCGCGTGTTCATCAGGCATGGCGCGGCATTCAGAATGCCAATATCGACAACAAAGATGCACTGCTCGGCGAACTGCGAATACTGCGTGCGTGGTATTACTTCGACCTTATACGTATCTTCGAACGCATACCCTATTTCACACAAGACGACGACCCCAACGCCGCACGCTACGACCAATACACACGCGACCAGATTTTCGACTTCATCAAGCAAGACCTGCGACAGGCTTACAACGACCTGCCTGCCACTCAAGCACAAGCCGGACGCTTCAACAAGTATGTGGCTGCCGCTCTGATGGCTAAGGTGAGCGCCTACACCTCTACCTGGGCTGACGTAATCGAATATGCCGACTATGTTATCGGTTCGGGTAAGTACGAGCTGTATCAGAACTTCGCCGACATGTCGAAGATCGAATTCAATAATCAGAAGGAGTCGATCATGGCTATTCAGTTCTCTACTGCCAACAACAACGCACATATCAACTGGTCGAACCTGCTTAACACCACCTATTCTGACGGCAACCTCTTCGGCAATGGCGACGACTTCTTCCTTGGCAGTCAGAACCTTGTCAATGCTTTCCGCACCGATGCCAACGGCCTGCCTTTCCTTGACGACTTCAACTCCGTGAAGGTTGACGGCAGCTACACGGGCAACGTAGACCCGCGTCTGGACCTTACCGTAGGCCGTATCGGCATGCCTTTCCGCGGACACACCTACACCCTCGGTTGGTGCCGTGCCTACGATGTATACGGCGAGTTCTCGGGCAAGAAAGGACTTATCGACCCCTCTTCGCCCGACATGGTGCAAGGCTTCCCTTGGGGTGCCAGCGGACTCAACTTCTGCCTTATCCGTTATGCCGACATCCTTCTGCTGAAGGCTGAGGCACTCATCGAGACCGGCAGCGACCTCGAAGGTGCTCGTACTCTCATCAACGAGGTTCGTCAGAAAGCATCACGCTCGGTTAGTGCTACTTATACTCCGCAAGACCTCGACCCCACCAAGGCTAACTACTACGTAGCCGGATATCCAGCAGCCGGTTGGACGCAAGACTATGCCCGCAAAGCCGTACGCATGGAGCGCCGACTCGAACTCGCCATGGAAGGCAACCGCTGGTTCGACCTCTGCCGTTGGGGCAACGTGGTAGAAGTGATGAACGAATACTATCAGTCGGAGGCTTCAATCAGAGCTTACCTCGCCGGCGCTACTATGACCCAAGACAAGATATTCTTGCCTCTGCCTATCGACGAAGTGAGAAATGCCAACGGACTGTATGGCGACATCGCTGAGTAACATAATATGTCAAACTCCTAACTTTCTTGTAATATGAAAAAGTTATTTTCAATAATACTTGCCGTTGCCGCCACTATCTCTCTGTTCATGTCTTGCGGCAACAACACCGTGCAACCCACCGGTCCGAGCAGCGACATCGCTGACGTGACTAACCTCTCGTGGAGTGCGGTAGAGCGTGCCGTGACTCTGACATGGCAACTGCCCGAGAACGAAAACGTGCTTGCTCTGCAAGTCGTTTGCCAAAACGATGGCACCTTCACCGAGACCGACGGGCCCACAACGAGCTATCTCATAGCCCGAGCTCCGGTGGCTGAGACTATCACCTACCTCATCCGCGTCATCACCGACAAAGGTATCTCACAAGGTGTTACCGTCAGTTTCTATATCGAACCCGAGTCGCAACCCGTACCGGCTATGCTCCTGCTCGCTGCCGACCCCGAGGCTCTGCCCGACGACGACGAAGTGGCAGCTGCCAATTGGTTCAAACAAAACTATGTCGACAAAAACAATGGTGCCTTTATCTCGGCTTCCGACCTGCGCTCGCTCTCTGTCAACGACTACAGCGTCGTCTTCATCATCGTCGACCGCGTAGGTATAGGTGCCGGCTGGCAGAACCTGCCTATCGACATCGTACTCGAAGAAAACCGACAGGGTATGCTCAAGTACTTGGCTGAAGGTGGTAACTTCTTCTTTGCCAAGATGGCAACACAGCTTGTTAACGCCATCGGACGTATCGACGAGAAGTATGCACCCGGGCTCTTTGGCGATGGCGAAGGAGGCGTAGGCGACGACACATGGTGCGTCAATGCCAACATCGGTATCGGTACCTACGACCACCGCTCACACCCCATCTACCAACTCTTGGAGGCCAACACTACTTTCTACACCCACGAGAGCTATCCGCTCTTAGGTGTGGGTGGACACCGCGAAGACCACAACTGCATGTGGGACTGCAACGCGTACGGCTTCCCCGGCGACCCGAACGTGATAAAGAACTTCGAAGACGCCACTACTTCAACCGTCCTCGGTACTTGGGGACAGGTAGTTGACTACTGCTGCGCAGGTATCGTAGAATTTGGTCCGACAAGCGAATACAAAGGTACTATCATCGCTAATGGTCTGTCGGCTTACGAGTTCCACCAGAACAACCAAGACAACATGTATCAGAGAAATATAGAGCTCCTGACCGAAAACACTATCAACTACTTGCACAAACTGCACGACTAAACAATATCAGCGGTCAGCTGTAAGCGCAAGGCTTACATGTGAGCGCAAGGCTTACAGCTGACCGCAAGCTTACAGCTGACCGCCAACGTTCTACTTACATATTGTTTCCCCACCCTCGTATTGTTCCCCCACCCCGTAGAGACGAGGCTTCGACTCGTCTCATGAATTCAACTGCCCCCCCGTAGAGACGAGGCTCCGACTCGTCTCATGAATTCAACTGACAAACGAGACTTCGAATTCAACTGACAAACGAGGCTCCGACTCGTCTTATGTATTCAACTATCACAACATAGTCATGAAAAAAACTCTCACACTATTGCTATTAGCAGCCATTTGCCAACTGGCAAGTGCCGACATCCATTTCCCCTTAGACGAGGCTACAGGTGTCACCGGTGCTATCGTGATGCCGGGTGCACGCGGCAACGCACTGCGCCTTAATGGCTACACCTCGTATCTGAAGAAGAACTACGATGCCGAATCGGTAAGCACCACGCAGCAGACCATATCACTATGGTGCGCTGTCGAGACCTACCCCATGATGAACGCCATGGAGGCAGAGAATGCATACTCGTCGATCATCGAGACCATCAACGAGACCGACCATACCGGATTCGCCATCCGACTCTCATCGCAAGGTAACCTCCGATTCGAATGTTACTCCGACGGATGGAAACAGTCGCTCGATGCCGACCGGCTGCTGCCCAAATACCAATGGAACCATATCGTCGTCACACTCGATGTCACTGCTCGCCAGATAAAAATGTACAACAACGGTGAGCTTATCGCCGAAGGCAAAACGATGAACTCCCTCTCTGCCGGCAACGGCACCATGCTCATAGGCAAAGAGCAGAAGACACTCACCTTCTCGTCGTTTATCATCAACCTGTTCAACGGACTTATCGACGACATACGCATCGACAACCATATATGGTCAGCCGACCGGATTGCCGACAACACTGCCGACAACCCGGCCGACCTCATCTTCCCGCAAGATGCCTTCTACAAGAACAACCTGCACCCGCATTTCCACGGCATGCCCATGATGGGTTGGACCAACGAGACTCACGGACTCGTATATGCCGATGGCAAGTACCACCTCTTCTTCCAAAAGAACCCTAACGGACCTTATATGGCACGTCTTCATTGGGGACACCTCGTCTCAGAAGACCTCTGCGGTTGGGACGAGTTACCTATCGCTGTCGCTCCGTCAGAGAGTTACGACATTAAAGGTTGCTGGTCGGGGTGCGTCTTCCGTGACGAACAACTCACCGGCGGCAAGCCTTGGATAACCTACACCGGCGTGGATAACGCACGCGCCACCATCGACTTCGCCATGCCTGACGACGACCTTGTGGAATGGACAAAGGCCGACAACAACCCACGCATCAATGGCCGTCCCGCAGGACTTACCGACGACTTCCGCGACCCCTATTTCTTCCGCAATGGCGACAAAGCTTACATGATAGTAGGTTCGAGCAAAAACGGCGTGGGCGTAGCTACACTGCATGCTTTCAATGCCAACGGCTCGCTCACTAACGACGGCACACTGTTCTACAGCGGCACCGATGCTGCTAACTCAGGCACTTTCTTCGAGATGCCTAACCTCACTAAGATAGGCGACAAATGGCTGTTCACCGTAACACCCCTCGGCTCTAACAGCGGTGTGCGCACCATCTATTGGGTAGGCACTATCAATCCGAGCGGACAGTTCGTGCCCGACAACGCTACCCCACGCACCGTCGAGCTCTCGGGCATGGCACGCGAAGGATACGGAATGCTCTCGCCCTCGATTTGCCAAGTCGACGGCAAGACGATAGCCTTGGGTATCGTGCCCGACAAACTCTCCTCTGCCGCCAACTACGACATGGGCTGGGCACATAACTACTCGCTGCCGCGGGAATGGTCACTCACCGAAGACGGCACATTGCTGCAAAAACCATACGAAGGACTAACAGCACTCCGAACAAGCCAATGCTACACCGCCACCGACATCGAACTTCAGGGCACACAAGCTGTCGACAACGTGACCGACGGCATGCAAGTGGAAGTCGATGTCAGATTCGTAGTGGGTGGCGGCAACGCAGGTATACGTCTGCTCTCCGATGGCAATAAAGCTATGAAGATATACTACGAGCCTGCCGGCAACCGCGTGATTGTCGACATGCGCGATGTCAGCCGACGCGAGAACGACAAAGGCGTGTTCGACGGACTCTATGCCTCAGTGCTGCCCGACAAACATAATATCGGCGACACCATCTCTCTGCACCTCTATTTCGACCACTCGGTGTTAGACCTCTTTGTCGACAACAAATGGGCAAGCAGCATACGTGTCTTCCCCGCAGCCAACGTGCAAAAGGGTGTAGAACTCTATGCCACTGCAAAAACAAAAGTAGCCACCGCTGACGTTTATAACCTCGAGACCACAGTTCAAGCTAAGAGCTATAACCTCGTCACACCCGAAGCCGACAACACCGGTAGCGCACTCGAGCAACTGACAGGCAACGGCGAACAAACAACCGATGCTATCTACAACGTTTTAGGAATGAAAGTATCGCCTGCCGATGCTCACGGCGGTATATTCATTCAGAATGGTAAAAAGACATATATCAAATAACCAAACAACTTAATATTCACCAAAAAAATCAGTCACATGAAAAAGTTTTTCCTTTTTTCGCTGGCTCTTGTGTTTGCTGCTTTCACAGCTAACGCACAAGTAGCTTATCTGCTGACCGTAGCATCTGTTGATGACTTCCCGGCAGAAACGTTTAACGAAGTTGACCAACAACCCGAGCGCAACGCCGCTAACTGGTTCAAGGCAACTTACATCGACAAAAACCATGGTTCGTTCGTCAGCGTAGCCGACCTCAAAGCCGGTCTGTCAGACGACGTTAAGGTCCTCTGGATCAACATCGACCGTGTAGGTCTTGAGAACCTTGCAGCCGCCGGTATCGACGACGACGCTGTTGCTGCCGTTAAGACTTTCGTAGAGAAGGGTGGTCAGTTGCTGCTCACCAAACAAGCCAACATGATTGCTTACAACATGGGTCGTATAGGTTATGCTCCCGGTTGGGGCAATGGCGGTTATGTTGTAGGTGGCGACATCTGGACTATCAACGCTCAGCTCGGTCTTGCGCCAAGTATCACCGAGAAGTTCGACCGCCGCTCACATCCTATCTTCGCAGGTCTGACAGTGGACAACACCAGCCGCTCGTACACTTATGAGGACCAGACCGTGTTCTTCGAGACTTATCCTATGGTAGGTGCCGTTGCTCGTACCGACAACAACAACATGTGGGTTGACATGTTCCGCAAAGAGCCTTTGGCAGAAGGCGAACAGACTCACTATGACAATGTTAATCCTCTGCGCTTGAAAGAGTTCGAAGCTGACTGGAACTGCTCCGTTCTTGCCGTTTGGGGACATGTGCTCGACTACTGCGGTTCGGGTATCATCGAGTTCAAGCCTCAAGCCGAAGGACAAGGCACCATCCTCACCAACGGCTTCGCCGCTTATCAGTGGGGAACAAGCAACGACTTTATCGGCAATGTTCAACTGCTCACCAAGAACTCTCTCAACTACCTGCTTGGCTACGATCCCGACCAAGTAACAGTAGAGACCGACCTGTGGAAAGGCTCGCAACATATATCATGGGAGACGAGTCTGAAACTCGACGCTGACAAGTTCGCTAACGCTCAGGCAGGCGACAAGCTGGTTGTTCACTATGCTAACGCTTCTGACGGTATCGAGTTCAAAGTGATGAACGAGAACTACGCTCACCTTGCCGGTTCGCGCGAAGCTGCATGGATCAATGGTGACGGCACATTCGAGCAGTTCCTCACCGTAGCTGCCGTTGACAGCCTCAAACAATACGGACTCGAGATCGTTGGTGCCAACTTCGACCTCACACAAGTAGAGCTTCTCGAAGGCAAAGAGCTCAAAGAAGGCATCACCATCTGGACAGGTTACTTCTGGGCTGACTCATGGACAACCCTCGAACTCTACAAAGAAGGCTACAGCTATGTTGACTGGAGCAAGATTGAGTCGGTTCGCATCTACACAGAGGCTAACCGCACTAACTACACTATCAATGTGAAGAGCACTTGGGAAGATGACGGCCATATAGCTGACAAAGGCGCTATGACCGACGGCGAAGGCTATGCCGAACTCGCACTCACCGACGATATGCGTCAGAAACTGGCTGCTTCAGGAAAACTCATGGTTCAGTTCGACAAGGGTGAAGGCGAAGCGTTCAACGCTACCGACATCGTATTGGTTGAGAAGGAAGACGAAGAGCCGGGCAATCCTGAAGGACTCGAATACATCGTTGACCTCAACACACTGCCTGCCGACGTTGCCATCTACAACGTTCTCGGTATCCGCGTCAGCAAAGAGAATGCTCACGGTGGTATCTTCATCGTAGGCGACAAGAAAGTGCTTATCCCCTAAGCGCTACTGCTAAAGCAGCTTGTTGCTAAGCGCTGTTATTTACATAATCAATACCCCGCAGAGGTGCCGATTGGCACCTCTGTTTTTTGTGCGCGCAACAATATTGCTAATAAATGAAACAAATATTACACCCCATTACGCGCGAATGCTGTACTTTTGCGCACGTTTTCTACAGAGCACTTTTGCGCACGTTTACTACAGAGCACTTTTGCGCACGTTTTACTACAGAGCACTTTTGCGCACGTTTACTACAGAGCACTTTTGCGTACTTTTACTACAGAGCACTTTTGCGCACTTTTACTACAGAGCACTTTTGCGCACGTTTACTACAGAGCACGGGGCACATTGTTTTTTCCGCCGGTTGGTAACCGGCGCCCTAACGCACTCCAAACACTAAACTCCAAATTAACCTCAATATTAACATTATCCTGAAAATCATGGAACAGAAAAGACTTTTGTTTGTAGTCTTTTTCCTCTGTTTGCTCTCATTGGGCTGTCTTAGGGCGCAGGTCACTGCCACCGGTACAGTCGTTGAGGCGGGCACCGAAGAGCCTATCATAGGAGCTTCGGTAGTGGAAGAAGGCACGACGAACGGTACCATCACCGACTTTGATGGTAACTTCCAGCTAACAGTAGCCACCGGAGCCAAACTGAACATCTCCTATGTGGGCTACAAGTCGCAAAGTGTTGCTGCCGCCACCGGCATGCACATCGTACTGTCGGAAGACAACGAAGTGTTAGAAGAAGTGGTGGTGACGGGTTATACCACTCAGCGCAAGGCCGACCTCACCGGTGCGGTGAGCGCTGTGAGTGCCAAAGACCTCGAGAAGCAACAAGAGAACAACCCGATGAAAGCACTGCAAGGCAAGGTGCCGGGTATGAACATCTCTGCCGACGGCTCACCATCGGGAAGCGCCATAGTGCGTATCCGCGGTGTCGGCACACTCAACGACAACGACCCCTTGTATATCATCGACGGCGTGCCCACCAAATCGGGCATGCACGAGCTTAACCCCAACGACATCGAGTCGATACAAGTACTCAAAGACGCAGCCTCGGCAAGTATCTACGGTTCGCGTGCCGCTAATGGCGTTATCATCATCACCACCAAGAAAGGTACCGAAGGTAAGATACGCGTCGACCTCGACGCTTCGGTAGCAGTGCAGTCGTACGTCAACCGCATGCATGTGCTCAATGCTCAGCAATATGGGCAGGTGATGTGGCAGGCATACGTCAACGACAACATGAACCCCAACACCAACGCTTTGGGCTACCACTACGACTGGGGATACAACGCACAAGGGCAACCCGTGCTAAACGGCATTACGATGAACAAATACTTAGACGATGCCGGCACCGTTCCCGCAGCCGACACCGACTGGTACAGCGCCACCACACGTCCGGGTATGATACAAAACTACAATGTTTCGGTATCGAACGGCAGTCAGAAAGGTAGTAGCTTCTTCTCGCTTGGATACTACAAGAACAATGGCGTTATCAAGACCTCCGACTTCGACCGTTTCTCGGCACGTATCAACACCGACTATAAGATCATAGGCGACTACGTCACCATCGGCGAGAACTTCACCCTCAACCGCACCTCCGAGGTAGCAGCCCCGGGCGGCTTCCTCGAGAACGTGCTTCAGTTCAACCCCTCGCTGCCCATCTACACCACCAATGGCGACTTTGCAGGTCCGGTGGGAGGATACCCCGACCGCGAAAACCCCGTGGCACGTTTAGAGCGCAACAAAGACAACCGATACACCTACTGGCGTATCTTCGGTAATGCGTTCATCAACATAGCTCCGTATAAAGGACTTAACATCCGCACCACTGCAGGTATCGACTACGCTCAGAAGAAACAGCGTATCTTCACCTACCCCATCACCGAAGGCACCGTTGCCAACGACAAGAACGGCGTAGAAGCAAAGCAAGAGCACTGGCTCAAATGGATGTGGAACGCCATCGCCACCTATAACATGGAGATTGGCAAACACCGCGCCGACTTCCTACTCGGAACGGAGCTCAACCGACAGATCGACGAGTGGTTCTCCGGTTATAAAGAGGACTTCATCATCCTCAAACCCACTTATATGTGGCCCGACGCGGGTGTCGGCACTGCGCAGTCTTACGGCTCGGCAGGCAGCTACTCGCTCATCTCTTTCTTCGGCAAAGCCAACTACACCTACGACAACCGCTACCTCGTGTCGCTGACACTCCGCCACGACGGTTCGAGCCGCTTCGGTCGCCACAACCGCTTTGCCACCTTCCCCTCGGTATCGGCAGGTTGGCGCCTGAGCCAAGAGAAATTCATGCAGCTGGCAAGCTCGTGGTTAGACGACCTCAAGCTGCGCGCTTCGTGGGGACAGACCGGTAACCAAGACATCTCGTCGACAGCACGATACACCATCTACGTAAGTAACTACGGCGTCAACGAGTCGGGCGGACAGTCGTATGGTACCTCATACGATATAGAAGGTACCAACGGCGGACATACGCTGCAGTCGGGCTTCAAACGCAACCAGATAGGCAACGACGACATCAAATGGGAGACGACGACACAGACTAACGTAGGTCTCGACTTCTCGCTGTTCAAACAGACCTTCTATGGCTCGTTCGACTGGTTTTACAAACAGACCAAAGACATACTCGTGCTGATGGACGGCATCGGAGCCATGGGCGAAGGCTCGGTACAATGGGTTAATGCCGGAGCCATGGACAACCTCGGAGAGGAACTGACCTTAGGCTACCGCAACCAGACTGCCGGAGGCTTCAAATACGACATCTCTGCCAACCTCTCGTCGTATACCAATACCGTAACCAAACTGCCGGAGACAATAGCAGCCAAAGGCACCTTCGGCGGCAATGGCGTGAAGTCGGTAGTGGGTCATGCCATGGGCTCGCAAGTAGGATATATCGCCGACGGTATCTTCCAGAGTCAGCAAGAAGTTGACAACCACGCCATCCAAGAAGGAGCAGCCGTCGGACGTATACGCTATCGCGACCTCAACGGCGACGGCTTCATCACCGAAGCCGACCAAGACTGGATTTATTCGCCCGTTCCGGCACTGTCGTATGGCGCTAACTTCTACTTCGAATACAAGGGCTTCGACCTGACAGTCTTCTTCCAAGGTGTAGCAGGAGTCGATGTCATCACCGACCTCAAACGCGAAACCGACATCTGGGCAGGTCTGAATATCGGATTCCTGAATAAAGGTACCCGTCTGCTCGACGCATGGAGCCCGACCAACCCAAACAGCAACATCCCGGCACTCTCGCTCTCCGACAACAACAACGAGAAACGTGTGAGCACATATTGGGTTGAAAACGGTTCGTTCCTCAAACTCAGAAACCTGCAGTTAGGATATAACCTGCCCAAGGCTGCCTGCGAGAAGATGAAGATGCAAAACTGGCGATGGTTCGTATCAGCACAAAACGTGTTCACCATTCATGCCCGCAACTTCACGGGCGTTGACCCCGAGAATCCGAACTTCGGATACCCTATTCCGCTGACAGTAACATTAGGAACAAAAGTAACCTTCTAACACTCTACTACTATGAAGACTTTCAATAGAAATAATATCATAACCCTTGCGTCGGTGTTGCTCGTAAGCGCTACCATGCTCTTCACCTCGTGCGACAGCTTCCTCAATCAAGACATCCCGCAAGGCATACTCAGTGAAGACCAGGTGAGCGACCCCGAATATATCGACCAACTTGTCATCTCAGCCTACGCCGTGTTTATCTCGTCGGAAGACATCAACTCGTCGTTCTCGATGTGGAACTTCGACGTCCGTTCTGACGATGCCTACAAAGGCGGCAACGGAACGAGCGACGGTGACGTATTCCACCAACTCGAGATTTCGCAAGGTATACTGACCACCAACTGGAACATCAACGACATGTGGGTGCGCCTGTACAACAGCCTCAGCCGCGTCAACGCTGCCATCAACGCACTCGAGAAGACCGACCAAAGCTATACTCTCAAAGAGCAACGCTTAGCAGAGATGTATTTCCTGCGCTCGTATGGACATTTCCTACTCAAGAGGTTATACAAGAATATACCTTTCGTCACCAAGGCTGACATGACTCAGCAAGACTACAACAACCTGAGCAACACCACCTACACCAACGACGAGGGATGGAAGGTCATCATCACCGACCTCGAATATGCCTACCAACACCTGCCCGAGACGCAAGCCGACAAAGGTCGGCCGACCAAGGCAGCAGCGGCAGCACTCATGGCAAAGACATATCTCTACAAGGCATACCGCCAAGACGACCCCGCTTCACACGCTGTGACAGAAATCAACCGAGCTGACCTCGAGAAGGTAATCGAATTTACCGACCCCGCCATCTACAGCGCCGGCAACTACGCTTTGGAGCCTGACTTCCATAATAACTTCCGCCCCGAACCACAATACGAGAACGGAGTGGAGAGTATCTGGGCAATGCAGTATTCGATGAACGATGGTACCAAGAACGGTAACCTCAACTGGTCGTACGGACTTATCGTTCCTAACATACCAGGAGTGACAGATGGAGGTTGCGACTTCTACAAACCGTCGCAGAACCTGGTCAACGCCTTCCATACCGACGATGCCGGACTGCCTGTCGAAGACTTCAACCAAAAGGACTTCAATGCACAGACCGACAATGCCGACCCGCGTCTGTGGCTCACCATCGGCATACCGGGCTTCCCCTATATGTTTAACCCCAACTACATAATGGCTAAGACGCAGACATGGAGCCGCTCGAACGGACTATACGGATATAACGTCACACTCAAACATAACGTCGACCCCGACACCGAATACCTTATCAAAGGTGCATGGTGGGGCAGCCCTATGAACCGTATCGTCTTACGCTATGCCGACGTGCTGCTGATGCGTGCCGAAGCCTTAGCACAAATGGGGCGCGGCGACGAGGCTATTGCCCTTGTCAACCAACTGCGAGTACGCGCCGCTGCCAGCACCGCTATGCTCACAGGATACGACGTCAACTACGGAGCTAAGATGCGCGTCAAACCCTATACCGACAGCAACAACGCTTTGGAAAGAGTGAAACGTGAACGCCGTATAGAACTCGCCCTGGAAAGCGAACGTTTCTTCGACCTCGTACGCTGGGGGGAAGCAGAAACAGTCATCAACCGATACTACGCCGAAGAAGCCGACAACTGCGCCATCTACACCGCAGCCCACTTCACCGCCAACAAAAACGAGTACCTGCCAATACCATACGAACAGATAGCGGCTTCCAACGGACACTATCAGCAGAACATAGGAGGATGGTAATAATAACAAGGATATCTAAAAATCTATAGAGTATAGAGAACATAGAAAATCTAAGGAATATAGAAAGTCTAAAACAACAAATCACTAAAGCAATATGAAGACCAACAATAAATCACGTTCTACTGTTTTCGGCTTGCTGCTCTTTGCAATCTGCGCAACGCTCCTCGTCGGTTGCAATAAGCCGAGTAGTCAGTTCGTGCTCGATGGTGACTGCCGAATAGAAGCACTCACTCTCGACGAGCAATATCCGGGGCTTATCGACCAGACACGTCGAACCATCGTAGTGTCTATTCCCGAGACCTACGACGAACAAGACATGGTGCTCACCACACTTACTCTGTCAGAAGGAGCCTCTGCCACCTTGCAGCAAGGTGAGCATCTTAACCTCGTGGCACCACGTCAGATACGTGTCACCAATGGCAACGTGTTCCAAGAATACACCTTATCTGTCAAACACGATGAGGCACGCATACTCGCTTTCGTCATCAACGGTCAGTATACTGGCGTGATCAACGAGTCGGCACATACCATCTCCGTTCAGGTACCGGTAGGCACCAACCTCGCCTCTCTGACACCCACCATCACCACTACCGAGGGTGCTACCGTCAGTCCGGCAAGCGGCGTGCCATGCGACTTCACCAACCCCGTAGACTTCACCGTGACGTGCAACACAGCCTCGTATGTATATAAGGTGACGGTTAGCGAGATGGCAAGTCCGCATGCCTTATACGTGGGCATCGCTGCCACACAACAACAGCTTGGACAAGAAGAGGCTGCCGCTTGCGCATGGCTGCTGAGCAACATCGAAAAAGCCGCATACGCCTCGTTCACCGACCTCGCCAACGGCTCTGTCGACCTGAGCGAATGTAAGGTTATATGGTGGCACCTGCACAAAGACGGTGGCATCGACGGCAAAGGACAGTTCGAGGCTAACGCTGCCGAAGCTCTCGCTGCCGTAGACCAACTGAAAGCTTACTACCAGGCTGGCGGCAACTTACTGCTCACACGTTATGCTACCTACCTGCCCGCTTACATTGGCGAAGCCGACTGCGTACCCAACAACTGCTGGGGACAAAACGAAGCCGACGCCGAGACGGTAAGCAATCCGTGGAGTTTCAACATAGCAGGCAAGACCGACCACGCTCTGTGGCAAAACCTCGTGATGAAGCCCGACGAACTCGAAAGCGTATTCACATGCGATGCAGGCTACCGCATCACCAACTCTACTGCTCAATACCATATCGGCACCGACTGGGGAGGCTACGACGACAACGAGACATGGCGGCAGAAGACAGGTGCTGTCGACATCGCTTACGGCGACAAGGCTATCGTAGCTTGGGAGTACCTGCCCACTAACGAACACGGCGCCATAGTATGCATCGGCTCAGGATGCTACGACTGGTATACTGTAGCTACCGATGTCGCCTCATACTACCACGACAACGTGGCTAAGATAACAGAGAATGCCATCAACTACTTAATGCAATAATAGTTATGAAAGCAATAAATATATTTGCCATTGCGGCAACGAGCATAATGATGTTCAATGCTTGCGAGCCTACGATCCAACCCGAACAGAAAGACTGGGACGGCACCACCAACCAATACGCATCGGTAGATGAGAAGTCGAGCGACACCTACTACAAGCCATACGCCGGTTTCGTAGGCGACCCCATGCCGTTCTTCGACCCACAGACCAAAACGTTCAAGATACTGTATCTGCAGGAGTTCCGCCCGAACATGCCCGGCACCTACCACCCGTTCTGGGGAGTGAAGACCAAAGATGTTGCCAACTACACCCCGCTGGGAGAGGTACTGCCCACCGGTGCACGCGCCGAACAAGATGCGGCATTGGGAACAGGATGTGTGGTATACAACGAACAAGACCAACTCTACTATATCTTCTACACTGCCAACCGCGACCAGCCAAAGGCAGGCGAAGATGCACAAGTGGTGATGTACGCCACCTCACCTGACTTCAAGACATGGACCAAGAACCAACTCTTCCGCCTGCGCGGCGTAAGTTATGCCTACAGCAGCACCGACTTCCGCGACCCCTTCGTCTGGAACAGCGAAGAAGACGGACTATGGCACATGGTGGTCAGCACCAAAGTAGGAGGCAAGGGCAACCTCGCCGAGTTCACCTCGCAAGACCTACGAAATTGGGAACACAAAGGTGTGTTTATGTCGATGATGTGGGACCGTTTCTACGAGTGTCCCGACATCTTCAAGATGGGCGACTGGTGGTATTTGGTATACAGCGAGATGCACCAAGCGATACGCCGAGTGCAGTATTTCAAAGGTCGCACTCTCGACGAGCTGAAAGCGTGCACCGCCGCCGATGCCGGCATCTGGCCCGACGACCACGAGGGCTTCCTCGACTCCCGCGCTTTCTATGCCGGTAAGACCGCTTCCGACGGCACTAACCGATATATATGGGGCTGGTGCCCGACACGTGAGGGTAACGACAACACCAAGACCAACCCCACGGGCGAACCGCAATGGGCAGGCTCGCTGGTGGCTCACCGACTCATACAACATGAAGATGGAACCCTCACCCTCGGAGAAGTAAAAGGCATAGAAGACAAATATGCCAACAACAAAGAAGTGAAGCTGATGGCACAGTCTCAGACTGGCGTGAGTGTGGCAGGTAACACTTACTCGTTCGAGCCTAACTCGTATGCTCTGTTCAACCGACTCGAGTATCACAACCACATCTCAATGACTGTCACCACCCAAACGGCAGCCGACAAGTTCGGTATCTCGCTGGTGCGCGGCACCGACAGTAAGAAATACTACACCCTCGTGGTGAATCCCGAAGGTGACACCCGTCGCAAAATCAACTTCGAAGAGGAAGGTGAAGAAGGCATGGGATTTGTGGCTGCCATCGACAGCTATACGTTCAACACACCCGCCGACAATATCTATAACATAGATATCTACACCGACAACTCGGTATTGGTAATGTATATCAACGATGTGTTGGCATACACCAACCGTATCTATGGCATACAACATAACTGTTGGTCGGTCAATAGCTACAATGGTAACATCACACTTACCAACCTGACTCTGACGACATACTAATGGGCAATAGGCAACGGCAGCGGCGGCAGTGCCGTCGCTGCCATACCTCTATTTGCAACAAAATTGCTATCGTTTGCAACAAACGTCTTTTGCCATATAGCAAAAAAAGCGTACTTTTGCAACCGATAAAAAAACTCTACACCATGAAACATTACCTATCAAAGACCTTCTTAATAGTCGTTCTGACTATCTTCAGCCTTAGCGCTACCGCCGCTGCTAAGAGCTTTAGTCTTAGTCATAGCGGTGAATTCAACACTCTGCTTACTCTTACTCCCACCGAGCGTTATCTGCTTCTGCCGGTAGAAGACTCAGCCCCCGAGGCATCGGTGCGCGTCATCATCGATGGTGCTCAGGTCGCCACGTTCACTATTCGTCTGGCAGCCGACAACATCGACTACGTAGTGCCGTTCGACATGCAGCCGTATCTGGGCAAGCAGGTGATATGGGACATACATTTTCCTCTCTACCATTTTAAGATTCGTCCCGACCGTCGCAAGTTCGTCTGCTGGGATTTCATGGTTGCTTCCGACAGCTACGACCGCAGCAATCGCGAGGCATGGCGCCCTGCCTACCATCATTCGCCGCAATATGGATGGATGAACGACCCCAACGGCATGTACTACGATGCCCTCAATGGCGTTTGGCACCTATATTATCAGTTCAACCCTTACGGTTCACGATGGGGTAACATGCACTGGGGACACAGCACCTCTACTGACCTTATTCACTGGACGGCACAGCCCGTTGCCATAGCTCCCGATGCCCTTGGCACTATCTTCTCCGGTTCATGCGTAATCGACAAGCGCGGCGATGCAGGCTTCGGAAAGAACGCTTTGGTAGCCTTCTATACCGGTGCCGACCAGAGTCAGAAACAGTCGATGGCATATAGCGTCGACGGCGGCATGACGTTTAACACATACAGCGGCAACCCCGTGTTGTGCGACACCACACCCGACTTCCGCGACCCCAAAGTGATATGGAATAGCAAACGTGGCTGCTGGACGATGGTGCTGGCATGCCAACAAGAGATTCGTTTCTACTCGTCGCAAGACCTGAAGACATGGCGATACGACAGCCGCTTCGGCGAAGGCTACGGCAACCATTCGGGCGTGTGGGAGTGCCCCGACCTCTTCGAACTCAAAGTAGAGGGTACCAACCAAAACAAATGGGTGCTGCTTTGCAATATCAACCCCGGCGGACCTTTCGGAGGCTCAGCAACACAATATTTCGTGGGTGACTTCGACGGTACTACCTTCACCTGCCTCGACGACAAGAAAGAGCAGAAGTGGCTCGACTACGGCAAAGACCACTACGCTACTGTCAGCTGGCATAACGCCCCCGAAGGCAGAGTGGTAGCCTTAGGGTGGATGTCTAACTGGCAGTATGCCAACGAGCTACCCACCAAGCAGTTCCGCTCGCAAAACACCATAGCCCGCGACCTCAGCCTCTATGTCGACGACAAAGGCGAGTACCGAGTAGCTGTTCGCCCCTCGAAAGAGACGATGGCAGCGAAAGGCGCGAAGACTAACACCCTCAGCGCCGCTTCGATAGTAGAGATAGAGATGCCGGCAGCAAAGAAGAATGCCGTCATCACGCTCAGCAACGACCGCGGCGAGAAAGTGACCATGACGTATAACTTCAAGAAACGCACGTTCACCATGGACCGCACCAAGTCGGGCAAGACAGCGTTCTCAAAACAGTTCGCAGCAGCCACTGTCGTGCCGCTGTTCAAAGCGAAAGACACCTATCGTCTGACACTGTTCATCGACCACTGCTCGGTTGAAGCTTTCGACGGCGAGGGAGCATGGGCAATGACCAACCTCGTCTTCCCCAACGAGCCTTACAACCATATCTCGGTAACCAACGGCACCTGCCAAATCTTTGAAATAAAATGAGATTAGACCGCTGCGGCTGTTAGAGGTTAGATGGGGTGTGCCGCCACCCACGACACGTAGAGACGAGGCTGCGACTCGTCTAATGTCAACACGGCACAACAGGGTACGCCAACTTGTAATTGGCGGCGCACCACCCGCTACCCACGACACGTAGAGACGAGGCTGCGACTCGTCTCATGTCAACCCGGCACAACAGGGTACACCACAGTTTGTAATTGGCGGCGTCATCTAACCGCCGCGCTGTTAGAAGTTAGATAGAATGTTTCTAATTTCTACATTGTTAAGATTCCGCCGGTTGGTAACCGGCGCTCCCACGCACACTAAAACACTAAAACACTAAAGTATATGTCAGAAAAGAAAAACACCTCGCTGGCAGTCTTTATTCCGGTGATGCTATGTTTCTTCACCATGGGATTTGTCGACTTGGTCGGCATCGCCAGCAACTACGTACAGAAAGACCTTGGTTTGGCTGATTCTCAGGCGAACATCATGCCCTCGCTGGTCTTCTTTTGGTTCCTTTTGTTCAGCGTTCCGACAGGAATGTTAATGAACAAAATAGGTCGCAAGAAAACGGTGCTGCTGAGTATTATCGTCACCGTATTGTCGCTTCTCCTGCCTTTGTGTGGTGAGACGTATGCTCTGATGCTTGTCGCCTTCTCGCTGCTTGGCATCGGCAACGCCTTGATGCAGACAAGTCTCAACCCGTTGGTTTCTAACATCGTTACGGGCAATCTCTCGTCTACTCTCACCTTTGGACAGTTTGTGAAAGCCATCGCTTCGTTCTTGGCTCCATACATAGCCATGTGGGGTGCCACCGCTGCTATTCCTTCGTTAGGACTGGGTTGGAAAGTGCTATTCCCCATCTATGCCATCATCGGCATTATCGCTATTGTAGCTCTTTCGCTCACCACTATCCACGAAGAGCCCGTAGAGAAAAGCTCGGGCTTCGTTGACTGCTTCAAGCTACTGGGCAACCCGTTCATCCTACTCTGCTTCCTTGGCATCATGTGCCACGTGGGAATAGACGTAGGTACCAATACCACAGCGCCTAAGATACTGATGGAACGCCTTGGTATGAATCTCGAGGCTGCAGGTTTTGCCACCTCACTTTATTTCATCTTCCGTACGATAGGATGTCTGTCGGGCTCGGCTATCCTGCGCCTCATCCCCGAGAAGACCTTCTTTGCCATCTCTGTCTGCATGATTGTTGCAGCGATGATACTGATGGCTGTCGGCACGAGCCAATGGGTGCTCTATACCGGCATCGCTCTTGTCGGATTCGGCAACAGCAATATCTTCTCTATCTGCTTTGCACAGGCATTAAACCACGACCCGAGTCACAAAAACGAGATCTCAGGTCTGATGATCATGGGTCTGTTCGGCGGCACTATCTTCCCGCTTGCCATGGGACTTCTCAGCGACGTAATGGGTTCGCTTGGTGCAGTGCTTGTCATGGCTGTAGGTGCTGTTTATTTAGCATGTTTCACTCTTAAAATCAAAAAAGCATGAAAAACTATGTAATCGGTTTGGGCGAGGCATTGTTCGATTGCCTGCCGGATGGTCGCAAATTAGGCGGTGCACCCGCTAACTTCGCATATCATGTGTCACAATTCGGTCTCGACAGCTGTGCTATCTCGGCTATCGGCGACGACGAATTAGGCGAAGAGATAGTTCAGACTTTCAAAAAAGTCGGTCTCAATCATATCCTACCGGTAGTGGAGCAGCCCACAGGCACTGTCAAGGTCACGCTCGACGAGAAAGGTATTCCACAATATGAGATATGCCTTGGCGTAGCTTGGGACAACATCCCGCTAACCGACGAGATGTTAGCTGTCGCTCGCAGTGCCAAAGCCGTTTGCTTCGGATCGTTGGCACAACGCTCAGAGGTCAGCCGCGCTACCATTCAAGCCTTTTTGGATGCCACACCCAACGACACCCTGAAAGTATTCGATATCAACCTGCGACAGAATTGGTATACCGCCGACGTGATTGCCGAGTCACTACACCGAGCTGATATCCTTAAGATCAACGACGAAGAACTCGATGTAGTAGCCACCATGCTACTTGGTGAGTCCACTATCCCCGGTCACCTCATCGCTGAAGATGCCATCAAGACGCGTGTGATATGCCGTGAGCTCATCAGCCGCTACAACCTCAAGATGCTCATCCTCACCTGCGGTCCTATCGGTTCGTATGTCTTCACTGCCGACGACGAGAGCTATGTCAAGACCCCAATAGTGAAAGTAGCCGATACGGTAGGCGCCGGCGACAGTTTTACCGGCTCTTTTGTGGCTCAGCTTCTTAAAGGCAAGACCATACGCGAGGCACACGAGACGGCTGTCAGGGTTTCAGCTTACGTATGCACACAACACGGAGCCATGCCCACCATACCCGAAGAACTCAAATAAAATTCCCTAACAACTCAAATAAAATTCCCTAACAACTCAAATAAAGTTCCATACAACGGAAATAAAGTTCTCAACTACTGTAATTAAGTTTCCGAAGAGCTGAAATAAAAGAACTATAAATCAATGAAAGAGAGACGGAAGCATGCCGTCTCTCTTTTTTCAACTGCTAAAAAACACGAGGTCTGTCCCTACAACGCGAAACAGCCGACGGTTACAAACCGGCGCTCCCCCCCCTAAACTCTATACTCCCCCTCTAAACTCTAAACTCTAAACAAGCCACTTGTCATTTTGCCTGCTTTGCAAGCTACATTTGGGCGTATCGTAATTTTTTTATACCTTTGCAAGGTTAATTCAAAACACAGCTACACATATTATTGAAACAACACTAAAATCTATAGACATGAATAAACCTACTTTTTTTGCTATTGCGATGCTGATTAGTATGATATGCAGCACCGTCAGAGCTGAGACTCAATGCGACGACGCCATTTACACTTATCTCACCACGTTGGGAGAGGGTCTGTCACCCGTTACCGAACAGAGTGTGTCGGGCAGCGCCACTTGGCAATACAACAGTCAGTATGGAGCTACGATAGGCTCACCCAATAACGAGGACTGGCTGCTCACCCCTGCTATTGACGGTTCGGAGCTGAGCGAGATATATGTGCTGTTCGACCACACCTATAAGTTTGGCGATTCGCCCGAGACCGAGATGACGATGTGGGTGACGCCCAACTTCACCGGTGATGTTACGACCAGCACATGGACACAGATTACCATCCCGCAATACAGTGGCAACTGGAAGTATTGCGCTGTCACATGCAAGGTGCCGAGCGAGCAGATTGGTGCCAACACCGTTATCGGCTTCAGGTACCTGAGTGGCGGCTCGTCATATCCGACATGGGAAATCAAAAATCTGGATATCAAGACCTACTGCAACAACACCGAGACCTTCACCGTCACTTTCGTCGACTGGGACGGCACCATCCTGAAGCAAGAAGAGGTGCGCAAAGGCGGCTACACATACCCTCCGATGACGAACCCCTCACGTCCCGGGTATGAGTTCATTGGTTGGGACAGCAGCGAGAACGGCTACGTGACACGTGACCTCACCATCACGGCATTATACCGCCGCGCCGGACTTGTCAATGCACCTGTAGAAGTGCCATACGTCGGAGAAGCACGTCTTTTGGTATACGCTCAGAATCTGCAAAACTACTACTATAACTACTCTACTTCTAACCGTCCGTCTTACAGCACACCGGAAGGCTTTGCCGACAAGACGCACAAGATAGTGAATGCCGCACTGATGGTCAATGCCGACATCTACGCCTTCTGCGAAGTAGAAGCACAAGAGATAGTGCTCCGTCAGCTTGCCGACTCGATGAATGCCATAGCAGGTCCGTATACATTTGCTTATATCAGCGATGGCATCTCAGAACCTAACTCATCGGGTAATAACGTCAAGTCAGGTTTTATATATCGAGCAAGCGCGGTGCGACCAATCAACAGCAACCTGCCCGCCTCGTCGCAATCGTACTACTGCAATACGATGCGTATACAAGCTTTCCAAGAGATAGAGACGGGTGAGTGGTTCACACTGAGTATGAACCACTTCAAAGCCAAAGACTCGACGAGTGACGAGGGAAATGGCAAACGCGAGAGAAACGCCACCGACCTGATTTCGGCACTGAAAAGCAAAGCTGCCGACCCCGACATCTTGATTATGGGCGACCTAAACTGCGAAGTGGGCGAGTCGCCACTCGTCAAACTCGAGAATGCCGGCTACCAAGAGCAGCTGCTACGTTTCGACGCTAATGCCTACAGCCACTGCTATGGTGGCGAACAGCTTATCGACCACGTGTATGCCAACGCCTCGATGGCAAGTCAGATTAGCGGTGCCGGGGTGTTCCATATCTCTACCTCATGCGGCTCGGACAGCTACTACAACTATAACTACCGCTACTCCGACCACGACCCGTACATCGTAGGCATCAGCCTCACAAATACCACACCCGTAGAGAATATCGAAATACAGGAAAGGCTGAGTCGCAAAGTGACGCACGAAGGACGTATGTATATCCTGCTGCCTGACGGTAGCATCTTCGATAGCACCGGAAGGAGAATAAAATAATAAAAATCTAAAGCCTCTAAATCCTCTAAAAAACGCTATTCCCATGAAGCGAATATTTTTTCTGTTTGCCATCAGCATTGCTCTGACAAGCTGCTATCAACGCACCGATTCTCCCCGCGACTCTTTTGCTCGTGGTGCCGACCTTAGTTGGCTCACCGAGATGGAGTCCGACGGTGTGAAGTTCTATAACGACAATGGTGAAGCCACCGACTGCCAAGACCTGCTTCGTTCGCTTGGCATGAACGCCGTCCGCTATCGTGTGTGGGTGAACCACACTACCGGCTGGTGTAACAAAGACGAGGTAGTAAGCAAAGCACGCGTATCTGCCAAGAAGGGGCAGCGCATAATGATTGACTTCCATTACTCCGACAACTTCGCCGACCCACAGCAGCAGAACATACCCGCAGCATGGCAAGGCTACAGCTACGAGCAACTATGCGAGTGCGTCTTCGAGCACACACTCGACGTATTGCAGACCCTCAAAGAAAACGGAGTGGATGTGGAATGGGTGCAGGTTGGCAACGAGACCACCAACGGCATGCTATGGCCATGCGGTAAACTACTCGACAAGCAAAATAATGTAGACGGATGTTGGGACCGCTATGCCGGACTCACACAAGCCGGATACAAAGCGTGCAAAGAGGTGTTCCCAAAGACCAAAGTGATAGTGCATATCGACAATGCCTACGTCTATCGCGGTTGGTTCTTCGAGAATCTGATAGAGCGCGGCACACAGTTCGACATGATAGGTCTGTCGCACTACCCCATGATGCTCGAGTGGAATGGTGGCATGCCGTGGCAAGAGATGAACATGCGAGCCGAAGCCAACATACAAAGACTCATCAGCACCTTCCATGTGCCCGTTATGGTTGCTGAGGTAGGAACCTCGCAAGGCAACGACTCTCTTGCGGCTGCTGTGATGCAAGACTTCCTCGACCGCATCGCACCTATCGACTCGTGCGTGGGTATCTTCTATTGGGAACCTGAGTGCTATGGCGGTTGGAAACCAAAAGAATACGATGCTCTGGGCTGGGGACCATACCTGATGGGAGCCTTCACCGAAGACGGTCGCCCCGCACCGGCTCTAAAGGCAATGCTCAGATAGACCGCTACGCTGTTAGATGATAGACCGCTACGCTGTTAGATGTTAGACCGCAGCGCCGCCGGATACGCCAATTTGTAATTGGCGGCACACCACCCCGCCAACCACGACACGTAGAGACGAGGCTGCGACTCGTCTCATGTCAACCCGGCACAACAGGGTACGCCAATTTGTAATTGGCGGCACACCACCCGCCACCCACGACACGTAGAGACGAGGCTGCGACTCGTCTCATGTCAACCCGGCACAACAAGGTACGCCAATTTGTAATTGGCGGCACTATTTAGACCGGCTATGCTATCAGACGTTAGATCGCTGCAAGAAGAACCAGATGTTAGCTATCATATTCTGTTCGAAACGCATGGCGTACCTCTGCATAGAGGTGCGCTTTTTTTTGTTTTTGGACTGTCGACAGAGTGCTTCGAAGCATAGGTTTCTCAGGTCGTTGTCGGCATCATAGACGTCTTCACGGTCGGTCTTACCTGATAACTTCTCCATCCTGACGCTCTTCCAGTCGGCTATCAGCACCGTCCTTACGCGGTCGATGATGTCGCGGCTGAGCGGTAGCAGGTTACGTGCGCGAAGCGAACGTTCGTCGTCATCGCGCTTGCGCTCGGCTTCGAGGTACTTGTCGTTCTCTTGCCAAAACTCTTCCACACTGATATTCAGATAGACAGCGTAGAAGAACGTAGGTTTCCCGCCCTCGTAGATATCACGACTGATGCCGAGCCACTCTATCGTTACCAGGTTACTATCTTCTTGCCTGCAACGTCTGACGAAATCATCGCTGAGCATGAGTCCGGCAGCCATACCGTCTAAGATACACCCTTTCGTGAGGTAGTCAGCCGTGAGATGGTCGTCGTAGTTATGTTCGAATGCTCCGGTGTCCATCTGCAGTCGCGTGGCTATGCTTGCCGTCACTCCGTTTTTCGCCACTGTAGCATCGTCGCCGCGTACCGGCATCAGCAGATATCCGCAACGGTCGTTGCCGCGCTTTAAAAACACCAAAGCGTTGATACCTATATGATTCGATAGTTTCGAACGGCGTAGAGGTGTGAGTCTCGACGTGTTTTCGAATATACGTCGGATAGTGACTTCGGGCTTGATATGATAGTCGAGGGCGCGGTTGGTAAGCAGGTGAGATAGGTAGTTGCTACGCATGGTGTATATCACAGCCTTATTCCCGTTTTCTTCGGTTGGTGCGGTGAAGTCTCTGAGTCGGACGGTCTGACTATGTATGCTCTTGCTCTTAGAGTGTGCTTCTACCAGATTGAAGTACTGCTGTTTGATGAACGGGTCGAGTTCGAAGGTCTGTTCCGGTGCATCAACGACTTCTATTTTCGATTTCCCATCGTTTTGAAACAGAGGTTCGAAGTAAACCATAAAGACGCTGTCGTTCATGCTGAAGCGGTGCAGGTAGTTAGTGCCATACTGCTTCCACATGTCCGAGTTATGATAGCTCACCTTGTGGCTGTCTTCGTGCCGACGCTGCAAAGCGATAGTCAGTTTTAAGAACAGGTAGCCGGCAGCAATACCAACGAAAGAAGCCAGCACGTTGTTTATAATATCAGCATATACTTCGTAATCGATTATATATTTTACTGTTAGAATCAACAGCAGAATCACTAACAGCAAGTTAAAGATACGCACGAAGCGATATATCAAAGGGTGCTGTTGCCTAAGGTTCGAAAAGTACCTGAACAATGAGTCTTCCATGGTTTTAGAGGTTCTGAATGATTATACTGTATAATGCTTCTAATGTCTGTTTGTCAGGCTGGTGCTGTTCGAACAGCCTATAATAGTTTTTATAGTGCCGCATCAGTCGTGGTTCACCTACGTAGGCAAACAGCTGCTTACCATCGCACCATACTGTCTGCTCGCTATTGTCGAGTCGATACTGATGTCCGTCAGCCTCGACGACACATTGCTTTGCGTTCTGCGTCTTACTCCACCGTATGTCTATCTCGACGCTGGTTGTTTCCGTTGCTGCCGTCAGTCGGCTTTCGATGGGTAACCCGCTTTTCTTGTCTCTTTGATGAGCAACGACGACATTGTTGAGTTGTTCTAATCTGACGAATCGCGAAAGCAGGGCTAAGGCATTGGTTCCGCTGTCAGCCCAGCAGCCGGCAAGCGGCAGACGGTCGGCAAGGATAGCGCCCGAAGCGTCGAGGTACGGGTCGACAAGACTCAGACTCACCCTGCTTATGCGGGCAAGGCGGATGTGGTCTTCGAACCACAACACCTCCTCGCCGTAGATGTTATGGCATATAGCATGATAGCGTCCCCAAGCCCGGTCGGAGAAGAGATAGCTGAAGTCAGAGGTTGTGGTAGCTAATGGTTTCTCGATGAACACTTCTACTCCTCTACGGATACACTCTTGTGCTATGAGCCTATGTGTGGCAGGGGGCGTGGCGATGACAGCGGCATCGGGGTGCAACTGCTCGATGAGTTCGGTATAGTCGGTAGCGAAAGGCAGACCGACATATAAGGGGTCGAGCTGCTGCTCACGCCTAATGTCACAGACTCCACATAAGCTGAAAGCATCGGACGACAATAACGCCTGCGCATGATAGCGAGCTATCGTTCCCAAACCTATCAGTATTACTCTTTTCTTATTCTGCATATATTTATTCGTTGTCGGACGGCTCTGCTGTTGGCTGCATCAGAAGTTGAAGTTGCTGCTGTAGCGAGTCTATTTGTGTGTCACGTTGCCGCAGTTCTTCTCTGAGCGACTCAATCAGAGCATCGCGCTCATCGAGTTGCCGTTCGTGATGTTCGAGCAGGTCCTTGACCATCTCGTTTTGGTTGAACCGCACGGTGGCAGCTTCTTCGTGGAAACATACCTGTTCGCGTGCAAACCCCTCTCGGAGGGCTGCTTCGTATAATTCGTCTTTATTCTCGTCGCTCAGACTCTCACCTGCCACAAAGAGGTTGAGAACAGGCTTGTCGGCGCTATTGTCAACGTTGTAGTCGTAGATAAAACTCTTGCCCTTGGTCTTGTTTTCGGCAACGAAACGTGACGCCGCACGGCGGATGTTATTGTCGCGAACGATATTGATAGTGGAGAACGTACCGGGAATAAGCACAATCACCAAAATAAAGTAAATTAAGAGCTTGCGCTTGCGTTCTTTGCTTTTGTCTTGCAGCTGCACCGATGGGTATTTGAAGTACTTAACCATCACGAAGGTGGCAAGCGAGATGAAGACGCTGTTGATAAAGAACAGATACAAGGCACCTAACGCATATTGCCAGTTGAGCTGTGCTATGCCGTAGCCGACGGTGCAGAGAGGAGGCATCAGGGCTGTGGCGATAGCTACGCCCGACATCACCGTACCTTTGTCTTTACGGGAGGTCTCGACAATACCTGCCAGTCCGCCAAACAAAGCTATAAGCACATCGTAGATAGTAGGATTTGTGCGTGCCAAGAGTTCGGTCGGGTGCTCCAACGACAGAGGGGTGAGAAGGAAATAGAGAGTAGATGCCAAGATGGAAATCACCACCATGACAAACAAATTCTTCAACGCCTCTACGATGAGGTCGGTATCGTGAGTACCTAATCCCAAGCCGAAGCCTATGATAGGACCCATCAGCGGACTGATGAGCATGGCACCGATGATGACGGGAATGGAGTTGACATTCAGTCCTAACGATGCTATCAGTATCGCGAAGAAAAGGATGAACACATTCGGACCGCGAAACGGGATGTTGCTGCGGATATTAACCATTGCCGACATCACGTCGATATGCTCTGAGAGGTTGACAAGGTCGCTAAGATACGCACCAAGCGAACCAAGGAAATTATTTTTCTTCATAGACAATGAGTTTACTAAAAATCAGTTATGAACAGGCATATCCACAGCGCAGCAGTCTAACAGGCGAAGCCGGTCTAACTTCTAACAGGCGAAGCCGGTCTAACCTCTAACAGGCGAAGCCGGTCTAACCTCTAACAGCGAAGCGGTCTAACAGCGAAGCGGTCTAACCATTGACGATATGCACATCGCATTGCGGGAACGGGATAGAGATACCTGCCTCGTTGAGTGCGTTGTATATTATCTCTTTGGCTTTGTAGACGTATGGTATTTGCTCTGCCACCAATACTTTCTGTCTGACGACCAAGTCGACTGAGCTCTCGCTCATATCCCCCATCACCACATATATACCTTTGTCGGGATGCACTATTTCTCTGCCGTAGCGGTCTTTCGTCCGGAGCACTTGCATAGCATTGACTATCACTTCGCGCGCTTTCTGCACATCGGTGCCATAAGCTACACTCGCCACTATCTTGGTCAGCTCGTAAGAGTTGTTGCGTGTGAGGTTGTTGAAGTTCTTGCCAAAGAGCGACTCGTTGAGGAACGACATCTCGGTGTTGTCGAGTGTCTCGACTTGCACACATTGGTAGTTGATGGCTGTTACTTTTCCTCTCACGCCATCGCACTCTATCCAGTCGCCTACCCTCAGACGCCCTCCCATCAGCTGAATGCCATAGATGAAGTTGTTGATAGTATCTTTCATAGCGATACCGATACCTGCCGACAGACCTCCGGCGATAAGTCCTAACGAGCCGGTGGGTATGTTCCACACGTTGATAATCACTATGGCATATATTGCCCAAACCACCACACTAATCAGGCTATTGCCCAACGAGAGATTGATTTCGTTGTCGCGTATGCTTGTTCGCTTATGCTTGTGCATGAAGTTGGTAAAAACAGCATAGTGATAGATGGCATGCACAGCTCGGTTCAGATAGCGTATCACAAAGAACAGTATTACCAACGCTACTATGCTTATAGCCGAGATGCTGAACGCGGCTTTGCCCGTTGTGACGTCGGGAATAGAGACAAACGGGTCGTAGAAGTAGCGGGCATAGAGGTCGGTGAAATCGAACATATTAAGCGACATCATCACACTCCACGGCAATGCGAGTACCGCTATTACGGGTATTATCACTTCTTTGATTAGGTCGTAGAACCATGTAGCACCAAACAGAAGCGTCTCGCCGTCGTTGCCGGGGGCATAGGTGATACGCTTGCGCATGTCGTCGATGCGCTTGTTGAGATACTTGTCTTTGAAACGGTCGAGCAAAGCCGAGATACAGAAGATAGTGAGCAGGGCTGCTAACAAGAAATACCAAAACGCTAAGTATTGCAATGCAGCAAAGCAGTACCCGAAGAAAGAAATCAACAGCGTCACGACATAAACCGACAGCGCCACCCAGCCGAGTATACTATCTATCCGAGCGACATGACCTCTTACTCTTAGGCATATTGTCAACTGCCACAATACGGCAATCAACAGAATGAACGGAAGAAAGATATTGAGGACGATATCCGGAACGAAGATGTTGCGCAACATGATAATCACAAACGAGGTGAGAAGCGTAGGCACATAGATACGCCCTCCTTTATGCAGTTGTTCGGAGTCGATACGTAGCAGCAACGAGCCGGCTATAGCAAATAGCAGCCATAGGAAGATATGCAGATTCCGAACACCCACTCTCATATAATCGCTTGCTTGTCCGTAGTTGCCTACCAGCAAAAAATAGACGATGGTGCCTATCAGTACCGAGAGCAATACAAGTGGTTTGTCCGACAGATATTTCCGGCAGCGGGTAAAGCGTTTGAGCAACCACAGCAACAATAATATAGGGAGCCAAATTACAGCTATCACCAATAATTGGGCTATACTGAGTAGTACTAAAAAAGCTTTCTCCGTACGACCCGATAACTTATTATAGTTATCATCTTCGCTGCTCGCATTTATCATCCCTATCATATCATATTGGTCGCTCAATGCTCTTTTCATCTTCGACCAATAGTAACCGAAGTCGGAAAGTATATTGATGTAAGGTGTTTGTCCGTCTTGATATATATAATTGTCTAAGTCGGTATATCGAGCCTCTGCATAATCGTATGCTTCTTTCACTCTAAGGTATGCCTCCTGATAGTAGGTGCTATCGGCAATAACGACGACACGGTTTGAGGCATACATCCTGAGCAGTTCGGCTGCATATAGAATACAGCTGTCACGATAGATGTTGCCGGCATCGTCCAAGATATAAAGCGACGAAGCTGTGTCGCTGCCTGCTATTTCGATTATCTCTTTCTCGAGCGACGACATCGTACCGGCAAGATACGTCTCCAAAGTGTCGTTATGGTAGAGCAGACTATCGGGCACCAGTTCATTGTCGATGTCGACAAGTTCGGGCGGGAGACGACGTAGAGCTTCTATCAAACGCGCATAACGGTCGATTTCGTATTCCAGACCGAAGATAATCTGGTCGTACGGACGTTTGTCTTTGTTGAAGTCGCGATAGCCCTCGGTAACCTTATGCAAGGCGTACGACATATCGAGTGTACGCTTCTGCTCTTGCGTGTATAGCAGTAGCGACAGCTCATTGACCGATTTTATCACACCGAGCATACGCTGGTGCTGTCGTTCGTAATCGACATCTAACGCTTTTTGTGCTTCGCTACGCTGAACGTACGAAGCTTGCAACTCGGCTCTAAGCTCATGAAGGGTGTTATTGAGCGAGCGCCCCGAAGGAGCCGCACCGACATACAACGATGCGAGTGACAATACTACCGAGCAAAAGAATAGTCTGGCTTTCATAATGTTGTAGTTCTTATATTTCTTTCTGCCGCCGATTACCAAGCTACTACCGTTCGTAGCATCTAACAGCGAAGCGGTCTAACAGCGAAGCGGTCTAACCTCTAACAGCGAAGCGGTCTAACCTCTAACAGCGAAGCGGTCTAACAGCAAAGCGGTCTAACTCCTATTTCTCCGCTACAAACGCAGGCGTATACGGCTCACTGACAGTGCCTAAATGTCCATCGCCCACAAAGGTGAAAGGCTCTGAGGTCAGGATAGTCTTAAGCGCGTTGGAATAATGTCGGAGCGTTATATCTGTGCTTGTAGCAGGAGCGCAGATATAAAGGAAGAATAACCCGTCTTTGGGCGTTGTCACTCCGAGGCACTCTTCGCCGGCGAAGGCAGCTACAAGGTCATCGTCGGTGAGCTGATAGTTGGCAGCTGCGAGTTGATCTGCAGTAAATGTTTTTGACAAGTCGACCTTTACGACAGCGGTCATCGAAGAGGTCATGTCGTAGTCTGTCGGTGCCGACCAGACGGGTTTGTCGGTACTACCAATGATAGACTGAGGTTCTTTGTTTTGCTCGCCGCAACCTGCCATCATAAGCAGTAAGGCGCAAACAGCGATTGAAAATACACGCGTTTTCATATTGACTTTTTTATGTGTTCGTATTGTCGTAAGTTATATACTTATGTAAATCTGTTTAGAAGGGGTATCCTATGCCGAAGTTGACGCGCAGGGCATCGAGTACTGACGGTATATTGTAATAGGTGTTGATAGGTTGTGTGTAGTCGACTTTGCCGTCTTTATCGTATTTATATGTCTGGTAAGGTGCATGTATGCCGATTCCGAGGTCGAGTCGGACGACGAGTCCGTCGATATCGAGTCGGAGTCCGGCACCTGTGCCGAGTGCAATCTGGCGGGCGAAGTCTTTGTTGCCGAAGACACCATCGTTCAAGTCGGTAGGTATCTCAAAACGTGTGAGATAGTCTTCGTATCCGGCAGCCTTGTATAACTCGGTGGTAGAATACCAGTTCCATACATTACCTGCATCGAGGAAGGTGGCGCCATAGAGTTTCCACACGATAGGGAAACGCAGCTCGAAGTTGGCTTCGAGTTTGAAATCACCGGCATGGAAGAAGTTCTGGTTATACTTAGCCGAATAGAAGTTGCCGGGACCATAGGCGTAGGGTGCTGATGCTCGCAGTGAGTTCGGGCCACCGGCATAGAAAGCCTCTGATAGCGGCGCAAACATCGAATTTCCCAAAGGCATATTAGCACCTGCAAACACACGCGTGGCGATGCATACCTTTTCTGTCAGATTGAATTTATTACGCAACTCGGCAGAGAGTTTGACAAACTGGTTGAAGGTAATCTTGCCAAGCGGTTTGTCCTTGTCGTCCCATTTATATCCGAAGGCTGTATAGAGGGCATTGATTAGGTTACCCGACTCTTTGACGGTCAGGTCGAGCATAGTGTTGACCGGGCGTTTGTCGCGGTAGTCGTTGTAGCTGAAGTTGTAACCGATTGACGGCACGAACTCGTCACCGGCGATGACATTGATGAGTTGCGGGTATTCGGCAGCCTTATCGAGCAGGTCTTCTGACTCGGCTTTCATGCGCACCACAGAGAGCGAGAAGGGGGTGAACGAGTGAACGATATACGGACTGAAAGGCGAGCGGATGAAATATGTAAACGAACCCGAGAACTTATGTACTCCGTACCCTCCCGCTATATTCTCATACTGATAGCCAAGCATATAACGCGTATCACCTTCGGGTCTGGAGGCACCATCTTCGATCGAACCCCAATGCAAAAACGGGAAGATGAGTGAGGCATTGAGTCCGAGTTTATAGGTGTCGGTCTTCTTAGGGTCACCGGGATGACGGTTGCGCAGTGCCCAATAGTAAGCTCCGTTACCTTTCAGCGAGAAGGTCTCGCCGTTGCCAAACAGGTTTTTGATTGACGACTTAAGGGTGAGGTTAGGTCCGAGCGAGTTGTTAGACCTATATGCCACACCCGCATCGGCTGTCAGTGAATATGTCCTGACAAGACTATCCGTACGGAACAGTTCGCGCCGCTGCCAGTCTTTGGTTGCCAACACACTGAGTCCTGACTTATAGAGTTCGCCCTCAAGGATGTTGTTATAGTCGCGCTGCGAGAACAAGCGTAGCATCACGTTGCCGTCTTTGGTGAGTTTATAATCGGCGGTCAGACTACGAAACAGTCCGCTGTTGTTATTCACCTCGGGATTATCAGATATCGACGAGCCTACAGTGACTCTCAGTTTATCTTTGAAGAACGACTTACTGATAGAGATGTTCATGTCGTTGGTCTTACCTGAGGCATGGTTGGTCTGTCCGCTACTGATGTCGATATCCATAAACTTCCCCACTTTGGAGTTAGCCATGGCAGCGTTGATGCGGCTGTTGATTATCGACGAGAGGGCGTAGCCTTCGCGCTGTGCCGCCACGTTGCTCTCACCCACATACATACCCGTAGCCAGTAGTGTGGCAGCCAAGCCCTCGCGCGTCTCTTCGTCCAGCGAGCTTAGCTCGCGTGTGACAGCCTCTTCTTGAGGTGCTTCGAGGAAGAAACCGATAGCATTGAGGCCTAACGAGTCGATTACGCCGTTTACCCTGACGCCGGTGTTGAAGTCGACCCGTCGCGTCTCCTCACCACCCGATTCGACGTCGGCTTTCACGTGTTGCGACGCCGACACATTAACCAATGCCTGACCTAATGGTCCGTTGAAAAGGACATGACTACCCGAGTCGACACTGAAAGGCATCACGGGGTATATACGAGGCGAATAGCGTATGACGCCATCGTCGACATTTACCCTACCCCCTAAGTTGAGTGCGCCTTCGGCTACATCGTATTTCACATTGACGGTACCGTGCGGCTTTACTTGTGCGAGGTTCTTCTTATCTATCGGATAGGTGATGTCGGTGGTGGGTAAGATGGTGACATCGACATCAGCCATTATCTTATCCAATGGTCCGGTTACTTTACCACTGATATCGGTGGCGAGCTCGCCATATACCGGTATCGGTCCGCCTTTCACTAACTTGACCGGTGCGAAGCTATCAGCCTCGAGTGCGACATCCAAGCGCATACTATCGAGGTTCAGACCACCGGTCAGAGCGAGGAAGGTGCTATCAACGCCATAGATAGGCAGCCCGTTAAGGTTCAGATGGTTGTGCTCCATCACTATCGGTGTCTCGCCAAGAGAGAGCAGCACCTGATATGGCTTGTATTCGGCTGATACGGCAAGAGGCAACACACGGGCTGAGAGGTCGACTTTCGATGGCAGACCATCGACAGCGGCTTGTGCCCTGACTGCTCCCTTCAGGTCGATATCAGGCAGATGCAGAATGTTATCTAAGAGTTTGAGGGGGACATCATCTAATCTCGCATCGGCTTGTATGGAATGTGGGTAGCGTTGTGAAGGTGTGATTTTGATATCCATACTGCGGTCGCCAAGGTCCATAGTCTCGTATCGCAGATTGCTAAGGGTGAGATATCCTGAGCCATTCACTTCGTTGTCGACACGTTCTAAGTCAAGACACAGGTCGGCGTCGGCATTGAGGTTATGAATAGTCATTGCGCCATCGGTGAGTCGGCTATCAGCCTTCAGCGTGACGTCTGTCTTTCTCTCCGCCATCGTCACCGTCATGGCTGCTTTGGCGGCAGGCAACCGCAGGGCTGTACTGTCTTCGGGGTGTTCGATGACAGGTATGGAGGCATCGGCAGCAAGCAGAGTCTCTTGCTCGTCGGACAGAAGCGACAAGTCGAATTTGTTGATGTCAAGCCCTGCGCGTTCGATAAGGAACTGCACGGGGCTGCCTTTGGTAAGGTTGATGTTGGCTTGCAAGGGCGGTATGGCATGCCGGAGCGTATCTATCAGCGTCAAGTCACGCAGTGTGGTAATAGGCTTGATGACCGACGAGTCGCCTACCATGCTCAGTAGAGGCTGAAGGCGGCTGACAAGACTCATGGCGTGCATCGGACTCTTGAGGTCCAAACTCAGTCCTTCGGTAGAGAGGTCGAGCGTGGTGGTGCTATCGGTTAAAAAATTGAGTTGCAACGTCTCGGCGTTGAAGTCTTCACCTGCAACATGTGCTCGCACTCGGCGCATCTTGGCATGATAGTCGACCGCCATCTGCTCGGGTTTCAAGAAGTCCGTCACCCTGAACTGATGGTCAGTGAGTGCCTTCACCCGCAATTCATCACGTTTGAGGTTAACCGGCAGATGCAACGTACCATCGGCGGTCTTGCCTGCCACTTTGGCATCGAGAGCAATACCGGATACATCGATATCGCCATACACACAATCGTCAAGGTTCAGAGCCACCTCGCTTTGCATTGCATACGAGAGTGGGTCTATTCCCCTGCCTTTAGCTTTCAGTTTGCCCGCCACTACTACCGGTGTAGAGTCTTTGAGGAAAGGAGTGAGGTCGACACGCTCGATGTCGACTTGTGCGTCGTATGCTGCGTCGTCGATATCATAGAAGCCGCGCACACTCGCCTTGCTCCCGCGGAAATCGGCATCGGCAACAACATCGACATGCATCGTCTCTAAGTTGAGACGGGTAGCCTTGACATCGGCTATCGCTCCCAACGAATCGGAGCTCGCATGTAACCCTTGCGAGGTGATGAGCGACTGCCGAAGGTCTACCAAGGCATTGCCGTAGACGGTGTCGAAGGGCAGATACAGACTGCCTATTGCGAGCGAGGCATTGCCGATATCGAGTTTGTGTACATCAAACCTGTTGTTGCCTACATCTATCAGAGCGTCGACAGCGAGCTGCCGTGTCTTGACATCGAGTCCGGTAGGAGTGAGAGCGAAGTGTATGTCGCTCAAGCTGCCATCGGGTATGTCGAAGCTCATCGGCTTGCGCGTGGTGTCTTTGACGGTGGTGTCGGGCTGCGTGGGGCGCAGGTCGATGCCTACGTCGGCACCATCGAGGCTCAGACCATAAAGCGGGAACTGCCCTTTAGCGATATTCAGGTTAGGGCTTGCCACATCTAATCGACCCACCACGGCATCAATACCCACAGCGGCTATCATACTGTCGGAATGGAAAGTAGTCTGCTCTAAATGCAAGTAGTCGACAACGATAGGCGTGGATAAGATGTCGGTAGCGCCATCGGAAGTGAGCATCTTAGCTTTCAGACGAAGAGCATGCACATAAGCCAAGGTGTCTTGTCCGCGATGTCCGACAAACAAACTGTCGATTTCGACATTGAGGGGCAAGTCTGCTACACCTTTGTAGGCATTATACAAGACTTTGGGAGAGTGATAGAAAGGCGAGAGGTATATGCGTCCTAAGTCGATGTCAAAGTCGGTTTTCTCGTTGGCTATAGCAACGCCTTTGTGCAACACTGCCGTGCGCACCGAAGGCACATACAACACTACCGCAGCCGCTACGAGCAACAGCAATGCTAACCCCATCACCACGCCTGCCAAAGCGAGCGGGACCTTCCACAACAGCGACTTATACTTCATTTAGAAACTTTTTTGCACACCTAACCTCAGACCATATAATCCGGGCGTGAACTGATTCGCTATCAGGTTGCGCAGTTTACCCGAGAAGATTATCACATCGTTGGTAAACTCGTTGTAGTTTTTGCCTGTATTCGGGTCGGTATAGCAGAATGTAGTTCCGCTATATCCTATGCTTAGGATAGAGAAGAATATCTGGAAGGTGCTCTTCTTGTTGAACTGATATGTTATCACAGGCGACACCTGCGCACCATAGGTGATGTTATGTCTGAGTCCTTCGTAGTCGGTACCTTTCACTATGCCGTCGGTAACGCGCGGAAAATCCATGCCGGCATAGAGGTGTGCTTCGAGCCATACACCCACCTTGTCGTTGAAAAGAGTCTTCAGCCGATAGCGCACGTAGGGGGTTACTTCCCAACTGCCTTGCTGTATGCGCAAGCCTTCGGTCTGGATGGTACCGTCTAATGCCTCATAGCTATACGATGCATAAGTGTCTTGATAAGTACCACCGAAGCGAAGTCCGACATAGAATTTCTCTTTCACACGCCATCCTATTTCGGGGGTGAGTGAAATAGAATAACCATTCTCTTTGGTAGCTGAACGCGAGTCCTGATGGTAATAGATGTCGAATTTGTAGCCATAATAGAGCTTCTGCTTCCACACAGGGATCTCTATTTTTTTCAGCGAATCGACCGATGCGCTTACTTGCGGTGAATCAGCGGTCTTGGTCTCACCGGCGATAGCGGCAACAGAAGTCAAACCATCGATGATATGGTCGTCTTGTTGTGCCAAAATTGAAGTGGCGTTAAGTAATGCAAATGCTATAAACCAATAAAATCGTTTCATTTTAGAAATAGAAATTAGAAATTAGAAATTAGAAATATCATCATTTCGTTCCTCCTCCGAGAGCGATATAGAGGTCGATGAGGCTGATTAGTCCGTTATAGCGGTTGGTGACGTCTGCAAGTTGAGCTTTCAGATAAGCGTCTTGTGCAGTAAGCACTTCGAGATAAGTGGCCTTGCCCTTTTGCATGAGTTCGCATGTCCCGTTGTAAGCTTCTCGTTGTGTCGTGAGCAGTCGCTGATAGAGTGCGTCTTGCTCTTGTGCATTGCGGCAGCGGAACATAGCATCGTTGACCTCGCTACCGGCACGGAGCATGGTCTCGACATAGCGATTGGCAGCCTCCTCTTGTTCTATCTTAGCCACGGTGAGGTTGGCTTTCAGTTTGCCGCCTGCGAAGATAGGCTGTGCTAACCCGAGTACGGCATTCATGAGCAGTTGTCCCGGGTTGGCAACCACGCCCCCGTTATTGGTCCATCCGATGAGTCCGGACAGCGACAGAGCAGGACAGAAGGCAGCTTTCGCCATGTTAGTCTGATAGAAAGCCACAGCCACGTTGCGTTCTGCCGCGCGCACGTCGGCGCGGTTGCTCAACTGAGCAGCCGGCACCGGCTCGAGAGTCCATTCGTCGAAGGCATAACTCTGCCATGGCGAGCGTGCTATGGTATGAGGTTCTTCGTTCATCAGCATACACATACTGAGCTCTAATGAGTTGATCTGTTCCAACAGCTGCCGACGTTGTATCTGCACGTTGATCAGTGAGGCTTCCATCTGCCCGACCGATGGCGAGTAGGCTTGCCCGTTCTTCACTAAGACGCGCTGCACCTGAAGCACGCGCTGCCAGATAAGCTCGGTGCTGTCGAGTATGAGTGCTTGGTAGTCGAGCAGTTGGAGCTGAGTATAAGCTCTTGCCATGGTAGCCACGAGGTTGGCATGCGCCACCGCGAGGTTATCCTCGGCTTGTGCTCGGAGCACGTCAGCCTGACGCTTACGGTTGGTGAGGGTTCCGAATCCTTCCCCACCCCAGTTGAGCGAAATGGGCACCTGATAGCTCAGCACAGCACCGGAAGCACCACTACCAGGAGTGACGGTACCCGACACCCCGACACTTGCCGGACTAAGAGCGAGTGTTGGCACAAAGCCGAGTTTAGCAGCACGAAGGCGGGCATCGGCTGTCTGCACAGCTAACTGACGAGAGCGGTAGTCGACATTGCTGTTCAGAGCTTTCTCTATATATCCTTGCAACACGGGGTCTTCGATATACGACTTCCAATCAGCCTCGCTCACCGCCGTAACCACCGAGTCTTGCTGCGGCTGCACGGCGGGTTGGTATTGCTTAAAAATGGAGCACGACGAGAGCGAGAGCGAACCTACGACCACTGCTATAGCTATCACCCCTGCCACAGGCTTCTTGCCTGAGGGTTGCGGTTCCGACTCCGCCGGCTGCACAGCAGCCTCGGCTTCGGATTCGCCACCTTGGAAACGCTCGTGCAGCTTCTGGAAGATGATATAGAAGGCAGGCACCACGAACACGAGAGCGAGAGTGCCGACTGCCATACCGCCTGTGACGCCAATAGCCAGCGCGCGGTTGCCATTGGCACCGGCACCGCCTTCGATGATAAGCGGTATCATACCTGCTATCATCGTGATGACGGTCATCAAGATAGGTCTGAGTCGATCTTCGCATGCCTTCAAGGCAGCCTCAAGGATAGGCATACCTTGTTTACGCTTCTCAACCGCGAACTCGGTGATGAGGATAGCGGTTTTGGCAAGCAGACCGATAAGCATTATCACACCTGTCTGCAAGTATATGTTATTCTGTTGCCCGCAAAGCCATGAGAAGGCAAACGAACCCATCAGACCGAACGGTACCGACAAGAGGACTGCGAACGGAATAAAGAACGACTCGTAGAGCGAAGCCAGAATCATGTAAATAAGCAGTATGCAGACCAGATAAATAAGCAGAGTGAGATTCGACTTGCTGTTTGCCTCTAACTCACGGCTCATACCTCCGTACTCGTATCCGTATCCGGCAGGCAGATGGTCTTTTGCTACCTCAGCGATGACGCGCTGTACGTCACTATCGCTATAGCCGCTATTGGGTTTGACAGAGCAAGCTATCGACTGATAAAGGTTAAAACGCTTTTGGGTAGCCGATCCCACGGAAGGCGTGAGGGTGACGAACTGCGCTATCGGAGCCATCTGGTCGCCGACACGCACGAAGATGTTATTAAGCGAGTTTGGGTCGAGACGGTACTCAGGTGCGGCTCCTGCCATCACACGGTAGACTTTACCATACTGATTGAAGTTGCTGATATATGCACTACCACAGTATGCACCGAGGGTATTCAGCACCACGTCGGGTGAGATACCGGCACGGTCGCACTGAGTAGCATTGACGTCGACTTTATATTTCGGGAACGACTCGGAATAGAGCGACATCGCCAACTGCACCTCCTCACGCTTCTGCAACTCGGCAAGGAAATCGTTGACCACGGTGTTGAACTGCGACATGTCACCGCCTTGCAGGTCTTCCATCTGCAGGTCGATACCGTCGCTGTTACCGTAACCAGGAATCTGAGGCATCTGGAAAGGAATAATCTGAGCATCTTTGATGTCTTCACATGAGAGATAAAGTTTGCCCATTACATAATCAATATAATGTTCATAACCTTTGCGTTGTTCCCATGGTTTAAGACGTATGACGAGTGTACCATAGCTCACGCCCGTACCCGACAACAGGCCGAAGCCGGAGATCTTGGCATAACTCTCTACCTCTTCTAACCTGAGCACATGTTCTTCTACCTGAGCCATTATCTTGTCGGTCTCGACAAGTGGAGAGCCGGCAGGTGCTGTAACGTCAACCAAGATAACGCCTTGGTCTTCTTGGGGCACAAGGCCCGAGGGCAGACCGCGCATCGCAAACACCATGAGTACGACAGCCGCTATCAGCCACAACCATGCCCTATTCGGTTTCTGCAAGAATCGTGACACTCCGTTTTTATATTTGCCCAGTATGGCATTATAGCCTGTCTCGTAAGCTGTCTTAACATAGTAGTTGAGACCTTTGCGTTCTTCTTTCTGTTCGTTTTTGGGTCTGAACAGCAAAGCTGTCAGTGCCGGACAGAGAGTCAGCGCCGAGATACAACTCAGACCAACAGAGCTGGCAATGGTGATACCAAACTGCGTGAAGAAAGTGCCGCTGGTGCCTGGCATGAAAGTCACAGGTATAAACACCGCCATGAAGACAAGCGTACAGCTGATAACCGCAACCGTCACTTCGCTCATGGCGTCTTTGGTGGCTTTATAAGCCGATTTGTAGCCCGACTCCATCTTCGCCATCACCGCCTCAACAACCACAATGGCATCGTCAACGACAGTTCCTATGGCAAGCACTAACGCAAACAGGGTTAAGATATTGAGCGAGAAGCCGGCCACCTTAACCACAGCAAAAGTACCTAATAGCGATACTATGATAGAAATCGACGGGATAAGAGTCGCCTTGAAATTCTGAAGGAAGAAATAAACCACAAGGATGACGAGGATGATGGCTATAATCAGCGTCTCCACCACATTGTGTATAGCGGCAAAGAGGAAGTCATCGGAGGTCTGCAATGTGGTAAATTCCAGCCCGGCAGGCATCGACTTCTTGAGATCGCTGTAAATCTCGCCAATAGCAGCGTTGACCTCGGTGGCATTAGCACCCGGGGCTTGGTTGATGATAAAAGCCACGCCGGGTTGACCATCAACACGCGACGAGAAGCTATAGCTGAGTGCTCCAAGCTCTACGTCTGCCACATCCCTCAGGTGAAGCACATTGCCGTTGGAGGTTCGCAACACAATGTCTTCGAACTCCTCTATCGACTGCAGACGACCTTTGTACTCGAGGTTATATTGGTAGGTGTTGCCGCTCTGCTCACCAAGAGAACCGGTGGCAGCTACCATGTTCTGATTGCCTATAGCAGCGAAGACATCCTGAGGGTCGATACCATATCGAGCCATCACGTCGGGCTTCATCCAGATTCGTAGCGAATAGGTGTTACCTAAGTTCTGCACAGCTCCCACACCCGTAACACGCAACAGACGAGGCTTGACATTGATGTCGATATAGTTGGCTATGAAATCGTTATCGAACTTGCCATCACGACTTACGAGGGCTGTGATCTGCAAGATGTTATTCTGCCGTTTCTCCACCTTCACGCCCACGCGCGTCACCTCTTGGGGCAACAGTCCCAATGCTGCTGAGACGCGGTTCTGCACGTTGACAGCAGCCATGTTGGGGTCGGTGCCTTGCTTGAAGAAGACATTGATACTCACCTCACCAGTGGCAGAGGCTTCGGAGGTCATATATGCCATATTCTCCACACCATTGACAGCCTCCTCGATAGGCATCACCACCGACTTCATCACCGTGTTGGCATCGGCACCGCTATACGAGGTGGTAATCATCACAGTAGGCGGAGCTATATCAGGATACTGCTCGATAGGCAGAGTATTGAGGCATATAAAGCCAACCAAGGCAATAAGCAGCGAGATACACACTGCCATCACCTTCCTGTCTACAAATATATTTCCTTTACTCATTTTGACTAAGTACTTCTATATTTCTAATTTCTTACTTCTAACAGTGAAGTGGTCTGACTTCTACCAAATCACGCGGTCGTTTTCGTGAACGTTGGCAGCACCTTTTGCCACTATCGTTTCTCCCACTTGTGCCCCGGAGAGGATAACGGCACGTTCGCCGTCACCGAGTTCTTCTATCTCGACAATAGCACCGGTAGCCAAGCTGTCGGCTCCGACCTTATATACCAGCACCTTATCCTGAATACGCACGATAGAGGTGAGTGGCACGAGCATCACATCAGTCCATTCAACAGGCATCACCACCGTTCCTTGCATGCCGGAGAAGAGTTCTCCCTTCGGATTGGGGAATGTGACAGTACAAGTGATAGAGCCTGTGCGCTGGTCTACTAAACCCGAGAAGCTGGTGATACGCCCTTTCTCCGAGTACTCGCTGCCATCCTTAAAACGGAAAGTCAGCGGCGGAGCTATCTTGAGCACCTCGTCCAAAGAACCTAATTCGTTGACCACAGCATGCACTTGGCTTTCGGTAAGCGAGAACGTAGCGTTCATCTTACTTACACCTGCCACACGCGTGAGCATCGTACCTTCGGCTATCACATCGCCAACGTGCATGGGTATATCTCCAACCAACCCGTCAACCGGACTTTTTATTGTGCAGAAGTCGAGTCTGAGTTGAGCATCTCTCACCGCAGCTTGTGCCTGAGCAACCTGAGCCTCAGCCGACAGCAACGTATTCTGACTCTTATGTAACAGATAATCGCTAATGATTCCTTGCTGGGCAAGCTCTTTGTTGCTCTCGGCTTCCAACCGTGCATTTTCACGATTGGCTATAGCGGTTTGCAAGTCGGCTTTAGCATGCTCAAGACTATTAGCAGCACTACGGCTGTCGAGAACAAAGAGCACGGTACCTGCGGTCACACGCTGACCGTCTTTCACTCTTATCTCATTGAGCGTGCCTGTGCTGCGTGCTACGATAGACACATCACCGGCGCCACGAATAGCGGCACTCCACTTAATCGGAGCGGTAACCGTCTCACGGGCAAGAGTAAGAGTTTCATAACTGGTGTGCTGCTCATCGGGGTACTTGACACAACCGGTCATCATCAAGACCAAGCCGCACACATATCCTACAAATAGGAACTTTACAAAGGATTGTACATTCATATTATTTCTTATTGCTGTTTAGTAATTCATTGTCAAAACAAATACAAACAAGCGACACGTGCACACAGCACATGTCACTTATCTTCGAAGTATTACCACAAGACTTCACGTTCTCCTGAGACGGTCAGACTTAGCACAGAGTACATTATTTGCATATACCTTATTTGCGTATACCTTATTTGCATATACATCATAATATTCAGCGTTCGTTTTCGTCATCTCCCATACATAACCCCGTGCAAAATTACAATATTTTTTTGAAATGACAAAATATACCGACTACGCCTGTCAGATGTTAGACCGTCTGCGCCTGTTAGATGTTAGATAGTCTGCGCCTGTTAGATGTTAGACCAACTGCGCCTGTCAGATGTTAGATAGTCTGCGCCTGTTAGATGTATCTCCTACCGAAACCACTCGGGTGGTCCGTATACCTCTTCTATGGGTTGTGGATTCTCCCATTGCTGTTCGAACTCTTTGAACGCGTCGAGCAGGTCGTGCAGTCCGTCTTCCGACAACACTCCGCGCTTTAGGTCTTTAGGTAGCAGTCCTGCCTCATCGGCTTCGAAGTCGGCAAGCCAATCGCCTGAGGTATAGTAACTCTCAAGCATCAGCACCTTCGAGTGCAGATGTTCAACAAAGGCTTCAAGTCGTTTGCTATCAGCACCTTCTTCAGGCTGCTGCTCAAGCTCGAAAAGAACAGAGTCATACAACTCGTTCATCCGCTTTATTCGGTTAATGTCAAAGGGTTGCATAATATCAATATATTTGGGACGCAGGTGTCCCGCCTGCGGATAAATAATATTACAGCGTAAAAAAGAGAGGATTATTATTCTGCGCAAAGGTACAAAAATATACTCATTACACAAAATAATATCCTCATTCTTTGAAAAAAGGACTTTTCAATCTACTTCACTTGCACCAAATTCAAGGCGGGTACGCCGGTTTGTAACCGACAAATGAACGTCGATGCCGGGTACGCCGGTTTATAACCGGCGGCAAGAAGGGCAACGTCAATTTTCGCCGGTTATTAACCGGCGGTGCTATCAACA
>CAMHKW010000007.1 GCA_946185835.1 uncultured Bacteroidales bacterium | reverse complement strand
TGTATAAAAGGTCTGCTATGACTTTTACAAAATTAGGTGCTGCGAAAGTATATATATTAGGAAGATGATTATAAGCTATAATAGCAGTGTCTCTATGATCGTATGGCTCACAGACCATTCCCCAATCAATATCTTCAAACTTTAAAATCTCCGCTGAAACAAATGTATAAAAATCATAGAGTTCTTGAATACCCCAATTCCCATTATAATTGTTATTTACAGCCCAGCTATAATGTATTTGGCTAATCTCAATAATATCCAAGGCAGCAGATATATTTGAGTTATCAAATAAATCTTGTAGATTAAACAAGTTAAAATCTATATTACCTTCGTTGCTTCCTATTATCAGTGGATCTGTTATGTCTTTATAAGGTATGTATACCGCATATCCTGTATTGGAATAATTAACGACAGCAAGTGCAATTGTTGGAACTTCTATTTGATTAGCAGGAGCAACTAAATAGGGATCTATTATTGGTAGTAGTTGCTCAAATACAGGGTAGAAATCAGTGCTGTAGATGTAATCAATTGTAGAACTGCCATGTGTTATACCATCGTCACCGAAATAATTGGATGTCATATCCTCCAACTCCTGCGAATCGAAAAGCTGACTATCAAGATCCTCATTATAAGTAAATGAGAACTGATTATTACGATGGTTAATAACTTTGTTTCGAATAGCCTCATTGCTATTCACGTCGAGTTGATTGGTGCAGCAAACCGACAACGCAGCTATTGCCGCAAGAAAGAATAACTTTTTCATTGTGTAAATTTTTTTAAGTTAATAATAGAGATTATTTTGATATGTCTGATATTTGTTGTAATTTTGTTGCAAAATTAGTGAGATTTTGTTTAATAGCCAAAGAAAAAAAACTAATATTAGTTTTTTTTAAAGCTTGATAATAAGTGAATTAAAAATGGGAAAAATCGAAAAATCTAACATTGGTGCAAAAAGAGTCTTTTTTGCATACATCGTAGCGCTCTTTTGGGTGTTGATGAGTAGTTGCTCGCATAAGTCTCAGGTTTTGTCACCCGCTCTTCAGCAGGTGGAACGCATCACTTATACCAACAACTACTCTCGTGCGTTGGATAGCCTTAAGGTTATAGACACGTTGCAACTCAGTCCGAACGAGCGCATGTTTTGGCATCTGATGTATGAGCATAACTTCCTTCATACACAGATTCTAACGCAACAACCGCAGTTCGATACTATGCCGTCGGCACTGATTGCTTGGTTTTCGACTCAGCGCGACTACAAAAATTTAGGGCATGCTTATTTCCTAAAAGGAAGAGAAGAATACTTATTCAACGATGACACATACTCCGCAATGGAGTTCTACAAGTTGGCGGAAGACTATCTTTTAAAGGCTGATAGCGTAAATGATTACCTCATCGGCAAACTATATCATCAGATGTCGCATTGTGCAATGAATGATGGCTTAGGTCATCTGTCACATGAATATACAAAATTAGCTTTGGATTATTTGCTGAAAGCAAAAGACTATCGTACTGCTTCAGCTGCTCAGCGCCGGAAAGCAATGACTTACGACTTTGACTCCGACGCTCAAATCCCTCTGATTGTTGCGATGATTGATACTGCCATAATGTATCTCGAAATGGCGGATACATCAGATTATAACTATAGAAAGTATCACCTTATAGATAAGTACGACTTGATATATGCACGTGGTTGTGTCGCAGGTAACTCCAACGATGCTCTGAATGCGGCAAAATATATAACAGATTCAACCGGTATCAACCATTATGCGAATGTATTAGCACGTTATTATATGGCTAAAGGTATGTTCGATAGTGCTGCTATATATATTTCTAAATATGCTCTTGATACGTTAATCGACAACAAGCGTATCACCCGCTGGCGTTACGAGCAACTCAAGGCTGACTATTTATATGCCGTAGGTGACTATCGGCAGGCGGCACAGATGTATCGTGCAAAGGCAGCTAACATCGAGAGTCAGTTGCAAAAAGATGAAGCCGCGAGAGTGTATAAAATTTCACGACGCTACGACCTCGAAAAAGAGAAAAACCGACACCTGCAAACCGAACTCAGCAGGCAGAGACTGGTGATTGCACTATTAGTGCTCGCTATCGCGATTTTCTTAATAGTGGTGATAGTGGCGATTGTCGTTTCTCGACTAAAGAAAAAACAACAGCAAGCTGAATGGGAGCGCGACAAGATAGCACAGCAGAATCAAATGCTGTTAGGAGAACGGCAAGAAGACCTTGAGCTGCTGCGAGATATATTCATCAAACGTGCTCAGTTGACCGGCGCTTATAAGTTAGAGGAACTCAAACAACATCCCGAGAACATACAGCAACCCCAGTGGGCAAAAGAGTTTATTGAATCGAATATAATCACCGACATACAAAGTCAGACCGACTCTATCTTATCCCAAGTAAACAAACTCTTCGGGGGAGTAATCGACAACCTGCGTTCCGACTATCCTAAGCTTACCGATTCCGACCTACTGATTCTCACTTTCATGCTTTGCTCAATGAGCGCCCGCGACATGGCACTGCTGCTGAACCGCACTACTCAAGGAGTCTATAACCAGCAGACTAAAATTCGCGAGACGATGGGCTTACACCCGAGACAAAACGTGTCAGAATGGCTGCAAGAATATATCATCAACCATTGATGATTGCCTAATAAAACATTGTCTTGATGGCGGCAATGCCATTGCCGCCATCAAGACAAGAAACATCTTTGAGTGTATATTGTCTTTTTAGAGCTCCGCTATCGTTATCCCCGCTCCGCCTTTGTCGGGGTCGCCGTCATGAAAACTGACAACGTGGTGGTCGGTTTTTAGGTAGTCGCGTACCACTTGCTTGAGGGCGCCCGTCCCCGTGCCGTGGATGATTCTGACGCTGTCGGTTCCCACCATCACTGCCTCGTCGATATATGCTATCAGTTCCTGCAACGCTTCGTCGGCTCTCATACCTCTAAGGTCTATCTCTTGCCGGAAATGGAGTTTGCGCTGTCGGAGCACATCGCTTACCGTGGATGTCTGTTTGCGCCCCTCGCTTACGACACGAGTCTCGCCACGTTTGGTCAGCGAGCGCAACTCACCGAAGTCGTGCAGAACTTGCTTTCGTGGTTTGGTTTCGGTCTTGTTTTCAGACACAGGTGTCGCCTGACTCTTTTTCTTTTTTGACTTGTGTTTGTCTTTGGACTTTGGTTCGTCGTCGTGTGCAAGTATGTCTTGTTTGAGCTGCTCTATCTGTTGCCGTGCCTGCCGAGTCTTTTGCTTCTCGGCATCAGCCTCCCTAATCTGTCGGATGGTGTTCTCGATGGTGGCGTTGGAGCGTTGCAAGAGGTCGGCTGCTTCTTTCTTTGCGGCTTCCAACGTCTCCCGGCGTTTGTCTTTGAGCTGTGCAATCTCTTCTTCGTAGTATGCAATGCGCTCTTCGAGGTGTTTCTCTTTCTGACGCACCTGTTGACGTTTGTTCTCCCAGTAGCGCTTGTCACGTGCTATGTCTTGTAAGTGTCGGTCGTAGTCTATCTTCTCGTCGCCTACTATCTGCTTGGCTTGTTCGATGATGTCGCTCCCGAGTCCTATCTGCTGAGCTATCTCGAGTGCAAACGAAGACCCCGGTTGACCTTGTGCGAGCACAAATAGGGGTCGCAGCTGACCTCGGTCGTAGAGCATGGCGCCGTTGGTCAGACCTTCGGTGTCTTCTGCAAGGTGTTTTAGACTATTATAGTGTGTGGTGATGATACCATACGTTTGAGCACTGTTCAGCTGCATGAGGGTAGCTTGGGCTATAGCACCGCCAATGACAGGCTCGGTGCCGGAACCGAATTCGTCAATCATAACGAGAGTATGGGCATCAGCATGGCGCAGGAAATACTTCATGTTACGCAGATGAGAGCTGTAGGTCGACAGGTCATCGGATATAGACTGCGAGTCGCCGATGTCAATCATCATCTGGCGGAAGATACCCATCACCGAGTCCTCCCTAAGCGGAACGAGCAAGCCACATTGCATCATGTATTGCAGTAAGGCTACAGTCTTAAGACATACCGACTTGCCTCCTGCATTCGGACCGCTGATAATCAGTATCCGGTCGGGCGCCTGCAAACGGATGTCTAAAGGCACCACTTCTCTGTTTTGTTGCAGGAAATTGAGGTATAGTACAGGGTGCACTGCTCGATGCCAGTCAACCAAGGGCTCGTCTGCTATCTGTGGCTCGATGGCGCCCAGTTCGCGTGCGAGTTTAGCTTTGGCTTGAAGAAAGTCGGTCTGGGCAAGCAGGTCGGTGCACTCGGCTATGGCTTGTCTGAGAGGACGTATCGAATCGGTAATCTCACGAAGCAGTCGTTTCTTCTCGCGGCGTTCGTCGTTCTCGAGTTCGCGGATGTGGTTGTTTGCCTCCACTACTTGTGTAGGCTCGATATATATCGTCTTGCCGGTTGCCGACTCGTCATGGACGATGCCTTGCACTTTGCGTTTGTATGCAGGAGAGACCGGGATGACCAGTCTGCCCTCGCGTATGGTCGGAGTGGTGTCGGCTTCTACATATCCTTCTGCCTGTGCTTGTTTGAGTATTTGTGTGAGCAGTCGTGATACAGAGCCTTCCGCTTGCCGTAACTCTCGTCTGATGCGTGCTAACTCACTCGAGGCGTTGTCGCGTATGTTGCCGTAGCGGTCGAGCAGACGGTCAATCATAGCGACTACGTCGTGAGCAGCAGCTGTGTCGTAGCCGTCGGGAAGCGTATGTAACAGCGGAAAACGTTCGGAGCTTAACGCAGAGAGAAAGTGCTGTTGGTCGCATACCAACTGCATCGTTACTCGTAGCATGCCGAGTTCTTCCTCTTCGAGCGAGAGACCCTCTAAGCGAATGCGATGCAAGGGCGCATCGAGGTTGTATTTATCACCATCGGGAAGAGTGAGAGTAGCATCGCGATGTATGTCGAGCATCTCGCGAGTGACCGACAGTAGCGGCAGTATGTCGGAGCGACGATTCAAAAAACGCATCTCGTCGACTTTGGCGCGACCTTTGTCGAAGCTACAATAGCTCGACAATCGGGCGCGAATGAAGTCGAAGTCGATGCGGTGTTCAAAATCTTGAGGGTAGAGTATCACGTAGGTAGTATATGTGAGGGGTTTATGCAAGAAAGCGTATGTCTTTGACCACAGTGGCACCTACAGCATCGTTCAAACGGCGTATCAGTTCTTTCCGTCCTTGGAAAAACTCTTGCCGGAGCGGCGCTGAGCTCACGTGCACGAAGAAAGTGCCGTCGCGCATCTGCGGGTTAGAGGTATATCGGGCGAGTGGTGCTCCCACTACGTCGGTCCATACCTCTACCACATGCTTCTCTAACAGCGCCTGCTCCAGTCCGTTCTCACGGAGGAAGGTGCCTATTATTTCGCCTAATGCTTTTGGTGTGTGTTTGGTCATCGGAGCTGCAGTTGCTGGTTGATAGTCACTTCTTGTCCTTCTTCGATGCCGTTGAGTTGGTAGATGGTCTTTAGCTGTATGCCTTTGTCTTGCGCTATCGACCATGCTGTCTCTCCGCGTTTTACACGATAGAACGACTCGCTCAGTTGAGCTCTTTTTCTTTTCTTGTATAGGTACACTTTATCCCCTGCTCTGAGTTCTCTGCCATCGCTGGCATCATTGAATCGACGTAGTGCTTTCTCGTTGATGTTGTATTCGTAAGCTAAGCCTTCGAACGTCTCGCCGGCAGCGGCTATGATATATGTTCTACCATTATGTTTGTACAGCTTGTGCTCTTGGTAGAGGTCGATAGCCTTCATCTTCGACTTTTTCTTCTTGCCTTTGTCTTTGTCGGCATCGGCATCCGTTTTCTTTATCTCGTCGGCTTTGAGGTCGATGAGGTCTATCTCTCTCTGCTCTTCGTCGACGCTATAGTCTTCGGTGTCGTATTGGTTGAGCCCATATTCTTCGATGATGTGTATCAGCTTGTTGGCATATTGCTGGTCGGTAGCATATCCGCACTGACGTAGCCCGTGTGCCCAACCTTTGTAGTCGGTTTGTGACAGCGTGAAAAGCTTCTGATAGCGTGGTTTCTTAAGAAAGAGTGAGTGGTCTTCGAACGACTGCTCCGCATGTTTGTATTTGCGGAAGCACTCGTGCCGTTTATCGTCGTCATGACGGACACTCTCGCCCGTCCAGTCATTGCCGCATTTGATACCGAAGTGGTTGTTGGAGTTGCGTGTCAGCTCGCTTTCTCCCGCCGCCGACTCGAGCAGAGCCTGTGCCAAGATGATACTGGCAGGTATGCCATACTTCTGCTGCTGGTCTTTGGCTACCGAGGCATATTGCTTGATGTAGTTATCGTATTTCTCTGACCGTGCGGCGCTTAGTGTCATAATGGGGCACAAAGCCACACATAGTATACTGAATAGTCTTGTTCTCATCGTGGTTATTTTTTGTTAAGTTTCACAACGATGCTGCTCAGTGCCGGAACGACGGTGTTGTTGCTTATCTCAACAGTCTGACCTGAGATGATGTCGGTACCGGTGGTAGTGTAGTATTGCAGTATCTCGTTGTAGTGGTCGGCGGGTATGGTGCGCGGTTGTTCAGCTGCATTGGCGAACACGAACACCGCGCTCTCGTCGGTATAGCGGAAGAAGGCGTAGGTGTTGTCGCGAGACATGAAGTGCATCGTCTTACCATACTGTAGGGCAGGTTCGGTCTTGCGGAATTGGAAGAGTCGGCTTTGGAAGTCGAACATGTCTTTTTGCTCTTCTGTGAGTTGCTCAGGCAACGGCAGCGGTTGTCGGAGTCCGCTATGCCCTCGATTCATATCGGCGGAGATCATGCCATATTCGTCGCCTGCAAAGATTTGCGGTATGCCTCGCATGGTTGCCATCAGCGTGGTGGCTATCTTCACGCGGCGCGGGTCTTTGTCTTTCACCACATCGGCGATGCGGTCCATGTCGTGGTTACCAACGAACAGAAGCAGACGGTTGACGTCGGCATAGAGGAAGTCTTGCGCCACGGCATCGTAGACTCTGGTAAGTCCGCCACCCCAGAAGTTACCATCGTTTTCTAATGCTTGCCTGATGGCTTCTTCGGTGGGGAAGTCCATCACCGATGGCAGGTTCGAGTTGAAGCCGTCTTGGTTAGGTGCATCGGCTTGCCAGTATGCCACGTTCGAGGCAGGACGCGTCCAGCACTCGCCAACGATGTTGATATTGGGGTATTCCCGGCGAATGGCTTTGCACCATTCGGACATGGGGTGCTTCTCGTTGTACGGATAGGTGTCGACACGCAGACCGTCGAGGTCGGCATATTCAATCCACCAGATAGCAAACTGCTTGAAGTATTGCAGCAGGTCGGCGTTGTCGAGGTTCATGTCGGGCATGTGAGTGTCGAACCAGCCGCTCTCGTTGAGCTTGAGGTCGTATTGCGAGGCATTGGGGTCGTGGTTGGTGGTGAAGGCGTTGTTGGTCTGCGTAAACTGCGGATATTGGTGAATCCAGTCGGAGTAGGGCAGGTCGGCAATCCACCAGTGTGCCAAGCCTGCGTGGTTGGTGACGATGTCCATAATGAACTTAAGCCCCTTGTTGTGAGCGGCAGCCACCATCTGTTTGTACAACTCGTTGGTGCCGAAGCGCGGGTCGATATGGTAGTAGTCGGCGCAGGCATAGCCGTGGTAGCTCCACGATGGCTCGTTGTCGAGAAGAAGCGGAGTAGGCCAGATGGCGGTAGCACCTAACTCAGATATATGGTCGAGCGAGTTGATGATTCCTTGTATGTCGCCTCCCCAGCGCCCGTCCATATTGTTTTTGTCGCCCTTCTCAAGGGTGTTGTCGGTCGAGTTGTTACTCTCGTCGCCATCTACAAAACGGTCGGACATGATGAGGTAGATGACGTCGGCTGAGGTAAACGATTGGCGTTCTCGGCTACCGGCACGACGTGTGTCGATGGTGTACAGACATTTGTCGCACTTGTCGCCCTGACTGAGGGTGAAGATATATGTTCCGGCTTTCTTTACGTCGACGTCTACAAAGAGGTAGTTTTTGCTTTCGGCATTGTGCTGTCCTTTGACTCTCAGCCCGGTAGTCGGACGAGTGGTGTATGCTTCCCACCATGCCTGCTCCGGCGTCGGCTCTGCGATCTCTACTACTTCTTCTACACTGACTTGTGCGTCTTGCAGGTCTTGTCCATAGAACATGATGGTCAGAGGTGTCTGCATGTCGGTCCACCATGACAGGGGCTCTGCACGAACTACTGCCGGTTCAGCATTTTCGAGTGTGGGTACTTTCACTTGGGCTTTCTGACATCCTATAAGCCCAAGAGCCACAATGGCTGCTAAGATTGTCTTTCTCATGAGAAAAATATTTAGTGTTAGATAATTTCTATAAAGTAACTCAGTGGCTTAATCTCCAAAAGGTACATTGAACAAACCTGCCTTATTTACCCGATACAAGCCGTTAAAACAAGTGCGATTAAGGAAAAGAAAAGTGTGGTGTTGCGGATAGGGTCAAGTGCTTTAGTGTTGAACTTCTTGACTGATTTTTGTTTGTTTTGACGAGGTTAGGTGCTTTGAGTGCTTTCTATTATGTCTTTTACGAGTATGTGGTTGAGTTGGTCTTGGCTGAGGTCTTTGAGTTGAACGAAGCGTTGCCAAAATACTTCTTGTGTCTCGTCGTTTTTGGAGATGAAGAGTTCGGTGCCTTGTTTGTCGATAGCGCTAAAGAGTTTACCGACTGTTAGTTTGTTGATGTCGTAAGCCGGCATGTATGTCCGCTCTTCTTTGCCTTCGACATGTACTTCCCGGAGTATCTGCACTTCGACCAAACGTCCTAATAGTTGGTTGACAAGTCTTGTGGGGAAGCCTATGGCGGTGGCAGTCTCGTGAGACGTGAGTGGCGGTTCTGATTCTTCGAAGCGATGCACTATGACGTATACGATAAGCAAGGTGACATAGTCTTTGTAGCGGCGGGAGATATGGCTTAGTTCTTTATGGTAGTCAAAGTCTTCGTTGTTCTCAATAGCAAACGACAACTCAGCTCCGGACAAGATAAACAGACAGGAGAGTTGCAGCCATGTGAGCAGCAAAGGCAGTGCAGCAAAGGCACCATAGATGACGCTGGTGCGGGTGAGAAACACCATCAGGTAGACGGTGAACATTTGTAGCAGTTGGTACATAGTACCTATCAGCAGTCCGGGAATGAGGCATGCCCACAATCCCACCTTGGTATTGGGTATAGCCCAATACATCCATGTGAAGATAAGCCAGCAAACGATGAAGGGCATGAGATGTATGAGGAAGTCCTTGACCGGTGCCATGGTGTTGAAGGCGGGTATGTCAGAAAGGGCGGAGTTGATAAACACGCTCATACCAGTGGATACTATTATCAGTATCGGGACGAGCAGCAGCACGAAGATATATGTAGTGAGTTGGCGTATTCTTGAGCGTGACTGCTTGACTTGCCAGATGGTGTTGAACGAGGTCTCGATATTCCAGAAGAAGGAGTATACTGACCAAAGGAGGATGAGCAGACCTATTCCGATGAAAGCTCCTTCTTGAGTGGTGGCGAGATATCGTTCTACGAATCCCATAACGGTGGGCACCAAGCCCATGGCGCCTAAGAAGCTGTCGTCGAGCGTGTGCTCTATCACGCTTTCGAAGCCAAAGCCTTTGGCTATAGCCAGCACGAAGGCGAGAATAGGTACGATAGCGAAGAGCATAGAGTAGGTGAGGGCATTAGCACGCGTGGAGATATCGTTGTCGAGAAAGCCTTTGACAGTGAGTATGACGCACCTGACGCTGTTGTACAGCAGCCGTCGTGGTTTACTCATCTCGCCATTAGGACGATGCCAGATGTCGCTTACGATGAAGTTGATTATTTTCTTCGTTGACTGCACTCTGATATTATGCTGTTTGGTTGTTGAATATATGCAGTATTGTTATAGTCTTAAAAAAGATGCAGCAGACTTATAAGCCGGGTTCTGTACTTGAGACAAATCTCAAGTGTCTGTCATCAATCTTGAGGCGGTATTGCTACCGTCTTCTCACGCGTTCTACCCTCCGACTCGGGCGAGTAACCCTCGGGCGTCGGTATACTTGAACTTGCAACTCGTAGGACGACAAGCGCGCCGATGTTGCCATCGTGCCGGTGAGCTCTTACCTCGCCATTTCACCCTTACCCCATAGGGGCGGTTTGTTTTCTGTTCCGTCTGCCAAAAGTTATAGGATAATCGATAGTGTGATACTATGAAAACCATTTTCTCCTGCCGGCCGTTAACCGGTACGATACTCTGTGTTGCCCGGACTTTCCTCTCAGGCTCAGATGCTTGTGCTTGACAAATATCATGAACTTGAGCGACAGACCGGTCTGCTACATCTTAGCCTGCAAAATTAGCATTTTTTTTTGATAAAGCAAAACAACAATACGGAAAAAGTCAAAAAAACGTAATAAAGTAAGTAATACGCTTAAAAACATTTAGAAATTTGATTATTAACCTCAAAGCGGTCGTTAGATGAAATACGGCTGAGAGATTGGCGAAAAAAGTCGGATTTACGAGGTTTGTAAGATTGTGATTTACAGTGCGTGAGATGTGCTTAACAGGAAGATGACAGGAAGGTGACAGGAAGGTGACAGGAGCGAGGCGGGTTTAACGTACAGATATGCAGGGTGTTAGGCTGGTTTTTAATGTTGTTTGGTTATAAAGCTGAAAATGAGGCTGGTAGTAGGGGCGTGAGCGTTGTTTCTACTTAGTTACTGCGGCAATGCCATTGCCGCCATCTAAACAATGTTTTTTGCATTGTGGTGCGCGTGGTTTGCATTGTGGTGCGTGGTTACTCAGCACTAAACCTTAGTTACTGCGGCAATGCCATTGCCGCCATCTAAACAATGTTTTTTGCATTGTGGTGTGTGTGGTTTGCATTGTGGTGTGTGTGGTTACTCAGCACTAAACATTTTGATATATGATATATTTTTCTTACCTTTGCGGTCTCTAAAATATTTCTTACCTTTGCGGTCTCTAATAAAAAAATATGTATGCAGTTGTTTGAAAATTTTCGTATTCCGAACTTGCTCCTTCGTTTGGTAGGTCATCCGGAATACATGGCGCTGAAGCGTGCATGCCGCAATCCTCGTAAGGCTCAGGAGCTTACTTTGCGTTCGATACTTACTTACGCTAAGGATTCGGTATATGGGAAAGAACATGATTTTGAGCAGATACTACAGTCGTCGACTGCTGAAGAGTTGTTTGCTCGATATCAGATGTCGGTACCGGCACAAGACTACGAGGCACTTCGTCCGTATGTGGAGCGTTGCATGAAAGGGGAAGAGAACGTGTTGTTCCCGGGAAAGCCTCGGATGTATGCCACCACCTCAGGTACGACGAGTAAGCCTAAGTTCGTGCCGATGACCACGGTATATCTGAAGAACGTGTATAAGAAGATGACGCATGTGTGGTTGTATAACTTCATACGTCGTAAGCCTAAGACGTTCGCAGGCAAGGTGGTGTTTGTGGTGAGTAAGGTGGTGGAGGGTCATACCGAAGACGGCACTATCTATGGAGCGGTGTCGGGTGTTCTTCAGCGTGACGCTCCCGGTCTGATACGCGACCATTATGCATCGGTGCCCGACATCTTCTCTATCCCGAACTATGCATCTCGTTACTATACCCTTATGCGTCTGACGATAGAGCAGAACATCACCCTTGTGGTAATGCCTAATCCATCGTCGGTGGTAGAGTTGCAGAACAGCCTTACAGAGAACTACGACGAGATAGTAAAAGACATAGAGAATGGAACACTGAGCGATAAGTTCGAGATACCGGACGAGTTGCGAGAGTCGCTAAGTAAGAATCTAAAACCGAACCCCAAGCGTGCAGCCGAGCTAAGAGATTTGAAAGAGAAATACGGTGAGGTGCTGCCCAAACACTACTGGCCTGAAGTGCAGATACTGTCGACATGGAAATGCGGAAACACGCAGATTTATGTTGACAAGTTCAAAGGTTGGTTCCCCGATGACTGTTTCTATCAAGAGCTCGGATATTTCGCTACCGAGTGCCGTTTTGGTCTGGTGCTTGATGAGACACTCAATTCGGTGCTGTTCCCTCACATGCATTTCTATGAGTTTGTTGAAGAGAGTGAGTTAGGTTCTAAGACTCCCACCTTCCTGCTTGCCGACCAGCTTGAAGAAGGCAAGCGCTATTGTCCGTTCGTAACCACCTTCTCGGGTTTATATCGATATAACATGAACGACTTGGTTGAGGCCGGTCCTTGTTTCCAGAATATACATACTGTACACATGGTGCAGAAAGTGAACGGCATAGTGTCGATGACCGGCGAGAAGCTATACGAGGGTCAGTATATACAAGCCGTTCACGAAGCCGAGAAGGCACTGAATATGAAGACTAAGTTCTTCGTCGGTTTTGCCGACATATCAGCTATGGCTTACCAGTTCTACTATGAGTTCGTCAATCAGCAGACCTCTCAGGAGGCAGCCGAGCGGTTCTCTGAGAAAGTAGACGAGATACTGCAACGCGTGAACATCGAGTACAAGGCAAAGCGTGAGTCGTTTAGGCTGAAAGACCCTCGGACGCACCGCCTGCCCAAACATTCGTTTGCTCGGTTCAAGCAAGATAGTATCGAGGACGGCACGGCACGCGACGGGCAGTTCAAGCTCAACCTGCTGATGCAAGACGAGGCACGCAAAGATAAGTTCGACAGGATAAGTAGCGATGTCGACACACAGGCCGTTCAGGAAGAACCGCAATCAGTAGCTAAGCCGCAAGAGGAGACACGTGAGGCTGAGCCTCGGAAGCTTACGTTCAGAGAACGCATGGCGCTAAGACGTCAGCAACGCGAACAGAGACGGCGGGAGAAGTAAGAGGTTATGCCGACTTCGTCTGTGAGAGGACGATGTGGGGCACGGCAATACAATTGCCGTGCTTATAAAAACGAGAAAGTTATAAAAACGAGAATGGTTGTGCGGGCTGTGACACAAAGCATTATAACTTGCGAAACCTAAATTGAAGACCTAAAGGTTAGGTGCCTTTTAGACCTAAAGGTTAGGTGCCTTTTATAGATTGATAAGATAAGTATTCAGCGGATAGACTCTGAGGTCTGTCCGCTGTTTTTTTTGCCGGTTGCAAACCGGCGTACCCGAGGGAGACGGGGGATGGGAGGAGGGGGGGGAGGTGCCGAAATGACATTTCGGCAAATATAACGACGGCTGCCGGAGAGATAGGAAGGGGCATGCCGCCGGCTGCCAGAGAGATAGAAAGGGGCATGCCGCCGGCTGCCAGAGAGATAGGAAGGGGCATGCTGCCGGTTGCCAGAAAGAGAGGAGAGGCATGCCGCCGGTTGCAAAACGGCGTTCCCGGGGGGGGGAGTTGGGGTTGAGGTTGGGGTTGAGGGTAGGGTGTTATTGGAGGTCGGTGAGGGCGAGGCGGTATTGGATGTAGGTGTCGACTTGTTTGGTTTTAGCGTCGACGAGTTCTGTTTGTGCCTCGAGTAGTTCTCTGACGGGGCTGAGTCCGACTCGGTAGTTGAGTTCGGTGAGTCGGTATGTCTCGTTGGCAGCGCTTACGATGTCGTCGGTTTGTCGGAGTGCCTCGATGGTCTCGATGAGCGTGAGATAGCGCTTGTGGTGTTGGAGTCGGAGCATGCGTGTGAGGTCTGTTTGTTGCAGCTGCGCCTGCTGTATGTCGATGTTATGCTGACGTATCTTGTGCGAGGTCTCCCACCAGTCGGTGAGTGGCACTTGTAGCGTTAGGAAGAAGATACCGTTGTGCGAGCTTCTGACGAGGTTATTATAGGAATAGGTGGCTCCGACGGCTAACTGCGGTAGCGCCTGTCCGATAGCTATTTTCTTTTCTAAGTCTTTGGCTCTGACTTGTATGTCAAGCAGTTGGTCTTCCTCTCGCGGGGAGTAGTCGGCATACTGTTGTGGGTCTTGTATGGTGCTGAGGTTTAGTGTGTCAGCCACGTTGATGGTGTCGAGTCCGAGAGTGATGGCGAGAGCTTGTGTGGCGAGTTCGATGCCGTGCTGTAGTCTGAGGCTCTGTAGCTGCAAGTCGCTATGTCTGGCTTTGAGTTTGACTTGGTCGACGCTGAGGCTGAGTCCGGCGCTGACAGCGGCATCGAGAGTATGAGTGGCTGTGTCGAGTAGCTGTCGGGCTGCATCCACCACTTTCTGTTTCTCTTTGAGTGATACCACGAGCCAGTATTGTTCTTCTACCTGTCGGAGCGTCTGCCGTTGTTGTATCTTCTCTTGCAGCTGTTTAGCTTCGATATTGAGTTTGGCGAGTCGGTTGGAGTTGAATATCTGTCCTCCGAAAAAGACGGGTTGTAAGGCAGTGACGGAAGCCATATATCCTTTTTGGAAGAGTTCTATTTCGCTTTTGAGGTTGAGATCTTCGCCGTACAGACGGAAGAACTCTTGCAGTGCGTTTCGTATCTGCTGGTTTTTGAGGTCGTCGATGCCGTAGACGAAAAGCGGTTGAAGAGCGTACATCCCTCCTCCCATGGCTCTTACCTGCGGGAAGTATTTGGTGAAGGCTTGTTTTTTTACTTCTTGTGCTTTCTGTGTTTCGAGTTGTGCGATTTGGATATCTGTCGCTTGCAGCTGAGCGAGATGCAGGCACGAGTCGAGAGTGAGCGTTTGCGCTTGCAGTGTCAACAATGCTGATGTCAAAATAGCAGATATGAGTGTTCTTTTTATCATAGACGGCTGTAAATGAGCTTTGAAAAAATAAGTGCTGTTAATGGTCGAATACTTTCCAGTATACTACGGGCAATAGTGTGACGACAAGAGGTAGTGTGAAGATGGTACCGAAGCAGATGACGACTCCCATTGGCATCCAAAGGTTAGTATGTGCCAAGATCATAGGCACTACTCCTAAGGCTGTGGTGGCGGAAGTGAGGAAGATAGGTCTCATACGTCTGAGTCCGGCTTGGAATGCAGCCCTGCGTGTGCTGAGTTTGGCTTTTCCGAATCGTAGGATCTCGGCATATTCGTACATGATGATGGCGTTACGCACGATGATACCGATGAGGCTGACTAATCCTAAGAGAGCTGTGATAGAGAAGTCGAGGTTGAAGAGGTATAGTCCGAGGCATGCACCGAAGATACATAGCAGACTCATCGTAAGCGAGAGTATGGCGATCGGGATTTTCTTGAAGTGGATAAGTAGCAGCGCGAACATGACGAGCAGTGCTGCTACCACCGACCATACGAGTTGTGGTATGACGGCATCGTTTTGTGCGGTGAGTCCTCCGTAGCTGATGCTGATGTCATCGGGTAGTGCGGGCTTGACCTCTGTTTCGATATATTGTTTTACGCGTTTCATGAGTTTGGGTTGCGAGGTTGTGCCTCTGAGGTCCGTGCCGATGGTGATGGTTGGTATGTTGTTACGGTGTGTGATAGAGCTATGATGCCATTGTGGTTTGAGTTGTGCGACTTGTCGGAGCGGAACCCAGACACCGGGTATAGCAGTGGGGATGAGTGTGTTGCTGAGTGTGGTGATGGAGCTTGAGTCGTTGGTGTTGAGGTAGAGTCGGACGGGTACTTCGTAGTCGTCTTCCCACACGGAAGTGAGCTGCTGACCTTGTGTGGCGCTATTGAGGTATATCGAGACCATGGCTTGTGTGATGCCGAACTGCTGTGCCTGGTCGGGTATGAGTTGCACCTCGACGGAAGGTATCTGCTCGTCATAGTCGGAGTGTACCCAAGTGAGTTCGGGTTGCTGTGCCATGTAAGTCTTTATCTGTTCGCTTATCACCTCCATTCGTTCGAAGTCGTCGCCTTGAATATATACCTCTATCGGGTTTTTGACAGCTTGGTAGTCCATCTGTTTGAATCGGATGTAGGCGTCGGTGAACAGGTGTTCGTATCGTTTGGGGTATTCTCTGAGAATCTGTGCGGTGTGGTTGTTGCTATGTGTGTTGACGATGAGTTGCGCATAGTTGGTAGCCGCCATGTGCGGTGTGTAGGTGGCATGGAAACGTGGGGAACCCGAACCGATGAAGGCTGTTACGTTTTTCACTCTGCTGTCTTTTCGTAGGATGCCGGCGATAGAGTCAGCCACTTGTTCGGTTCGTTCGATGTTAGTACCCTCGGTGAGGTGTATCTCGACGGCGAAGCATGAGCGTTCTGCCTTAGGCATCATCTGTACGTTGAGTTGAGTGAAGATGAATCCTCCTAAAGCAACGAGTATGACGGCGGTGGCGATGGTGAGCCAAGGGTGCCTGAAACATATATTGAGCAGGTAGGTATACCCTTTTTGCAGTTTGTCGAAGAACCATACTTGTCCTTTCTCGAAGCGGCTGAGTGTGTTGCTGTTGTTGCGTCGGATAAAGACGGTGGCGAGGTATGGTATACACCATGCGGCGTAGAAGATGCTTGCTGTGAGTGCGAAGGCAACAGCCCATGGGAAGCGTTGTACGAATTCGCCTAAAGGTCCGGTGATGATGCGCGTCATTGGGAAAAACATGCCTGAGATAGCGCAAGTTGCGAGAGTCATGGGCACGAAAAGGTGCCTTGTGCTTTCGGAGGCAGCATACCATCGCGAGTGTCCTTTCTCGAGGCTGTTGCTGTATCCGTCGATGACGATGACGGAGTCGTCGACTATCATACCGAGCACGACGATGAGTGCCGCGAGAGTGACGGTGTTGAGTTCGATGCCTGTGAGCCACATGAGTCCTAAGCAGATGGCGGTGCATACGGGCACGCCTGTTGAGGCTATGACGGCAGTACGCAGCGGGAAGAGCATGAGCATGACGGCGATGACGACGATGATAGAGAGCAGCAGGTCTCGCAGGAAAGAGCGAACCGACTCGCCGACGACCTTAGGCTGGTCGGTGATACGGTGTATGTCGATGTCGGCGGGGAAGGTGCTGCGTGTCTGTTCGATGACATGGTCGACGTCTTCTCCGAAAGCCACGATGTTGTTGCCCGGATACATCTCGATACTGAGGATACGGCAAGCGGCATGTTGGTTGCTGTCGTCGAGGTCGGAGTGGTCGTAGTATCTGACGTATTGTTCTGCTTTTTTGTATTGTCGTTGTATGGTAGCTACATCTCGCAGTCGGATGACTTGTGAGGTGATGGGGTCGGAGAAGATGATTTGCTCTTGGAGTTCATATTCAGACCGATATGGTATGGTGACGTGTATCTGTGACTTTGTCTGTTGCATGTCGACCTGACCTGTGACGGTTCTGAATCCTTGTGATGCGAGTTGTGCGAGTAGTGTGGTTTGGTTGATGCCCTTGGCAGCGAGCATCTCTTGGTCGATGCAGATGGCTATTTCTTCTTGTTCGGCTCCTAACTGTTTGATGTTACCCATCTGTGGTATTTTTCTGAGCTGTTCGCTAAGTTTGTTGCAGTATTGTTCGAGTTCTCTTGGTGTTCGTTCTGTAGACTCGATAGCGAGCAGTAGGCTTGAGGTGTTGCCGAAGTCGTCGATGACGGCAGTGGCAAGCACACCTGCGGGCAGACTTGTTTGTCGGAATAGTTGCACACCGCTTCGAATCTTGCTCCATACTTCGTCTTTGTCGGTGACTTCGACTCGTAGGTCAGCAAAGATATACACTATCCCGTCTTGTGTGGTGGAGTAGGTGTTTTGTTTGTTTATCTCTTGGAAGGTAAACAGGTAGCGTTCGAGTGGCTTTGTTACTTGTTGTTCTACTTCTTGTGCTGTAGCTCCCGGGTAAATTGCGACGACGACCCCTTGTCGGATAGTGAATTGCGGGAACTCGTCTTTGTTGAGTTGTGGCAGACTGGCAATGCCGAACGCGAGCAGCAAGAGCACCACAAAGAAGACGATGTGGTGGTTTCTCATAGCGGCGATGATATGGTTGCGTTGGTACATTGCGTTCGATTTTTAATAGAAGATACTGAGGTTGTTACAGGCTTTTCTGTTTGTTTTTGACTATCTTGACGGGTGCTCCGCTGTATAGTTTCTGATAACCAGAGGTGATGATGGTGTCGGTGTTGGTGAGTCCGTTGTCAACCACAACACCATTGGGTGCGAACCTTGTGATGCTGATTATTTTTCGTGATGCCTTACCGTTGGTGGCGACCCATACCGCTTGTCCTTCGGGTCTGGTATGAACGCATGTGGCAGGTATGACGATGTCGTTGGAGTTGTCGGTGAGGGTGACTCGGCATGTCATGTCGGCAGTGAGGTTGGTCGGGTGCAGGAGCAGTGCTTTGACTTGGTATGTTCTTGACAAGCCATTGGCGATAAGGCTTTTCTCGAAGATGTTGCCTTTGAGTTGCTGACTTGTGGCATTGACAAAAACGCTGACGCTATCGCCAACGCTGATGTTGTTGATGTCGCGTTCGGGAACGGAGAAGTGCACTTGTATGTTTTGTGTGTTGATGAGTGTGAGCACCGTCTGTGCGGGTAGCAGTGTTTGTCCGACGGTGGCGTTGGTCTGCGCCACGACGCCGTCGAAGGGGGCAGTGAGTCGGCAGTGTTGCAGTTCGTTGGCGGCAATGGCTTCGATAGAGCGTGCCTGCTGGAGTTTGGCAAGCATCTCTTGCCATTGTGCGTCGGTCACTCCTCCGTTTTGGTAAACCTGTTCGAGTCGTTGGTATGTGTCTTCGGCTTGTTTGAGTGCAGCTTGTGCTGAGAGCAGGCTGTTGTATGCGTTGGTGGTGTCGACGATGGCGAGTTGGGTTCCGCGCCGCACCTTGTCGCCGGCACCGACGTTGAGTCTGACAAGTCGTCCGCCGACGCGGAAACTCATGTCGTTGCGTTCGGCGGGAACGATGGTGCCGACGTAAGTGGACGTGACGGGCATCGACTCTGTCGCAATGGTGATGGCTTCTACTTCGATGGGCGCTGCGGTGGAGCTGCCATGGTCTTGCGCCGGACGGCACGAGAAGGACATGGCTGCGATAAAGCAAACGATGAGGATATGGTGTTTGTGCATGACTTTTGAAATGTGCATATTTAGCAAAGTGTGCAAAGATACTACATTTTTGCAAATTACCAAAACGATTTGTTAGTGCCAAAAAAAATGATTATCTTTGCGGCATGAAAAAACGAATAGCGATATTAGGTTCGACCGGTAGCATTGGTACTCAGGCTTTGGATGTGATACGCGAGCAGAGTTCAGAGCTGAGTTGCTATGCTTTGTCGGCACATCGCAGTGTCGACTTGCTTATTAGTCAGGCACGCGAGTTTAAGCCTGCCGTGGTATGTATTGCAGACCCCGATTTGTTGGAGACTCTGCGTAATGGTTTGAGCGACTTGCCGATACGTTGTTATGCCGGTGATGATGCGATAGTAGAGATGGTCAGTGACGACAATGTCGACATTGTGCTTGCTTCGATGGTAGGCTATGCGGGTCTGCGTCCGACCTTAGAGGCGATACGTAGTGGCAAGACGATAGCTCTTGCCAACAAAGAGACGTTAGTGGTGGCGGGCGAGTTGGTGACAGCGGCGGCTCGTGCCAACAACGTGAAGCTATTGCCGGTTGACTCGGAACATTCGGCTATCTTTCAGTCGCTTGAAGGCGAAGACCCGTCGACGGTAGAGAAGCTGTTGCTAACGGCATCGGGTGGTCCGTTTCGAACATTGAGCAAGGAACAGCTGAAGACGGTGACGGCGCGTGATGCTTTGCGTCATCCGAATTGGCAGATGGGTGCTAAGATCACCATCGACTCGTCGACGATGATGAACAAAGGGTTCGAGGTGATGGAGGCTCGTTGGCTGTTTGGGATAGAGCAGAGTAGGATACAGGTGTTGGTGCACCCGCAGAGTGTGGTTCACTCGGCAGTGCAGTATGTCGACGGCTCGGTGAAGGCACAGTTGGCGATGCCTGACATGCGCCTGCCGATACAGCATGCGTTCACCTATCCGCATCGTAGAGCCAACGACTACCCGCGTTTAGACTTCTTTGCTTTAGCGGATGGTCTGACGTTCGAACGACCTGATTTCGACCGTTTCCCGTGTCTTGGTTTGGCATACGAAGCTATGCGCGTGGGAGGTAATATGCCATGTATAGTCAATGCGGCTAACGAGGTGGCAGTTGATGCTTTCTTGCACGAGAAGATACGTTTTGTTGATATACCGGACTTGATAGAGAAGACGATGCATGCCACCGCTTTTGTCAAGGCACCCGACTACGAGGATTTAGTGGCGACCGACGAGAGTGCTCGACGAAAGTGCAGGGAGATGTTAGACCGCTTTGCTGTTAGATGTTAGACCGCTTTGCTGTTAGATGTTAGACCGCTTTGCTGTTAGATGTTAGACCGCTATTTGTGCCGCCGGCCAGAAACCGGCGTATCCGCTCAATATTAAACACTAAACTCAATAATACCATGTCTTTCCCTTTGAACAAGAACCTTGTCGACAACACCTGTTTGGATTTCGGGCTGCGAAATGCCAAAGAGCTCGGCAATGCCTCTATCCGGCAACTCGTCGGAGTGGTGGCAGAGATAGAACGCGCCACCGGCGAGAAGTTTATTCACATGGAGCTTGGTGAGCCGGGTTTGCAGGCGGAGCAGATCGGTATACAAGCGGAGCATGAGGCCCTGCTTGCCGGTTGCGGCTCGCATTATCCGCTCATCACGGGTATCCCTGAAGTCAAACACTGGGGGTCAGAGTTCGTGAAGGCTTTTATCAACCTCGACATACCTGAGAAGTATATATTGCCTACCGTAGGTTCGATGCAGGCGGCTTTTGCACTGAACCTCACAGCCTCACAACTCTTCTCCGACCGCGATACCATATTGTTTATCGACCCTTGTTTTCCTGTTCAGAAGATGCAGTGTAAGGTGATAGGTGTGAAAGTCGACAGTTTCGATGTGGCAGATTTCAGGGGTGATCGTCTTCACGATGAGCTCGAACGGCACCTGAGTTCCCGGCGTGTGGCAGCGATATTGTTTTCGAACCCCAACAACCCCTCGTGGATGTGCCTGACCGAGTCGGAGCTTGAGGTGATAGGGCGTTTGGCTACTAAGTATAACGTATTGGTGTTCGAGGATCTGGCATATCTGAATATGGACTTCCGCGAAAAGCGGGGCACACCATACGAGCCGCCGTATCAGCCGTCTGTGGGACATTATACCAATAACTGCATTCATCTGATATCTTCGTCGAAGATGTTTTCTTATGCCGGTCAGCGTGTGGGTATGATAGCCATCAATCCTGTGTTAGGCAGGCGTAAGTTCCACCGTTTAGCACAGCGTTATGGTAACGATGGCGAGCTGTTGCGCACTATCTCGTACGTCACGTTGTATGCTTTATCGTCGGGCGTGTGTCATTCGGTACAGTACGGCTTCGCTGCCATGATGCGCGCCGCATGTCAGGGACGCCTCGACTTCGTGAATAAGACGCGCGAATATGAGCGTCGCGCAGCCAAAGTGAAAGAGATAATGCTCAGAAACGGATTTCATGTTGTTTACGATAAGGATGCAGAGGATAAGGAGGTAGGCAACGGCTTCTTCTTTACCTTCGGCTATAAAGACTGGACGGGTGAGAAACTGCTCAATAAGTTGATATACTATGGTGTATCTGCGATATCGCTGTCGCTGACCGGTGCGAAGCGAGAGGGTCTAAGAGGGTGTGCGTCGGGTATTGGTGATGACCAATATGAGGAACTCGACCGTCGGTTGGCAGCTTTCAATGCCGACTTCGGGAGATGATAAGGGCGTGGCGTTCTAACATCTAACAGCATGGCCATGGCGTTCCGAATAATTAATTTATGTTTCGCAAGTAAAAAAAAGCGAATTAGAACAGGGTTGCTATAAGTCGTGTGTGGTGTAGGGGGGTAGAGACGAGGCTTTGACTCGTCTCATGGAGGAGAAATGGTGGGGCACGGCAATACAATTGCCGTGTTTATAAAAACGAGAATGGTTGTGCGGGGGGCGACGGGGCTTTGACTCGTCTCATGGAGGAGGATGGTGGGGCACGGCAATGCAATTGCCGTGTTTATAAAAACGAGAATAGTTGTGCGGGGAGCGACGGGGCTACAAACCGGCGCACTCGCTAAACACTAAACACAAACCGCCGGTTACAAACCGACGCACCCACTCAACACTAAACAAACCGGCGGTTACAAACCGGAGCATCTGCTAAACCATAAACAAACCGGCGGTTACAAACCGGCGTACCCGCTAAGCACTAAACACCAAATACTAAACACGATATGCAAGAGCTTCATTATGTGTCAGCCGACGAGGCGGTGAGTCATGTGGTCTCAGGCGAGACGATTGTGGTGCAGGGTAGTACTTCTATCCCTAATGTGTTGCTTCGTGCTCTGACGCGTCGCGCCTCTGAGCTTCGTGATGTGAAGATCATCACCGGCTTTGGCGTTGATAGGGAAGATGCACCATACGCTCGTCGTGAGTTGATAGACTCGTTTCAGGCACTTAACATCTTCGTGGCAAACAACATGCGCCGTGCGATGCGCGAGGGCGTGGCTGACACCATCCCATGTTTTCTTGGCGAGGTGCCTGCGTTGTTTCGCGAGGGCATAGTACCTGTCGACGTGACGTTTCTGAACGTGAGTGAGCCGGACGAGGATGGCTATTGCTCGTTTGGTATCTCCGCCGACATAGCGTTTTCGGGTGCAGAGTGTTCGAAGAAGATAATAGCTCAGGTAAACAAATATATGCCTCGCACTTTCGGCGACCCTGTGATACATGTGAGCAAGCTGACGGCTGTCTGTCGCGGCGACGAGCCGTTGGTAGAGGTGCCTACGCCTGTTCCCAACGACATAGAGCGTCGTATAGGCAGATATATAGCCGAGCAGATACCCGACGGTGCTACATTGCAGATAGGAGTGGGGGGCATACCCAATGCCGTGATAGATGCTCTTCACGACCACCGGCATTTAGGTTTGCATACCGAAGCCATCACTGACGGAGTGCTTCCGTTGATAGAGAGTGGTGTGATAGATAACTCCCAAAAACGGTTGCTGCCGGGTAAGTCGGTTGGCTCGCTGGTGCTGGGTTCGCGGCATCTGTATGACTTTATCGACTCGAACCGCGACTTCGTGATACGTGACGTGGCATGGACCAACGACCCCCAGAATATCCGTCAGAACCCTCGTGCTATGGCTATCAACTCGGCAGTAGAGGTAGACCTGACAGGTCAGGTTTGTGCCGACTCGATAGGTGAGACGATAATATCGGGTGTGGGCGGACAGCACGACTTTATGTACGGCGCGTCGCTGAGCGAGGGTGGCAAATGCTTTATAGCCTTGCCGTCGATGACAAACAAACAACGTTCGAAGATAGTAGCAAGGCTCGCTCCCGGAGCCGGCGTGGTGACGACACGTTTTCAGACGCAATATGTAGTGACCGAACACGGAATAGTATACCTCAGAGGCAAGAGTTTGGCTCAGAGAGCCAAGCTGCTGATATCCATAGCTGACCCCTCGCACCGCGAAGAGTTAGAGAGAGCTGCGGTGGAGAGGTTCGGAATAGGATTTCTGAGGCTGAAAGAGTAATGATTGAATGATTTGGTGGGGCACGGCAATGCAATTGCCGTGTTTATAAAAACGAGAAAGGTTGTGCGGGGGGGGGCGAGACTTTGACTTGTCTCATGGAGGAGGACGATGTGGGGCACGGCAATGCAATTGCCGTGTTTATAAAAACGAGAATGGGATGGTGAGAGGTCGAAATAATAAAAGACAAAATAATATAACACTATGAAATACAGAAGTTTGTTTTTGACGATAACGATTGCTTTAGCAATGAGTGCTTTTGGCGCTGACAACGCCGGTAGCGAGAGGTCCGGCATTGAGATGTTATGTAGCGAGAGGTCCGGTCGTGAGGTGTCAGGCATTGATAGGTCAGGTAGCGAGAGGTCAGGCATTGAGAAGTCCGGCATTGAGGTGTCAGGCAGTGAGATGCCTGAGATGTTGGCAGACCTGATAGGTGGTAAGTACAAGGCACGCACTTTGCCGTCGTATACCAATCTGCCAGACGGCGAGCGGTATGCTCAACTCGAAGATGGTGTCATCAAAGCTTATTCGTACAAGACCGGAGAGTTGACTGATACTCTTTTCGATGTCAACAACACTAAGTTGCTTAAGTTAGACGACATAGAAGGCTTTGTGCTATCGCCTACGGGGCGTCATCTATTGGTGTACAGAAACCGCAAGTCGGTATATCGCCGGAGTTTTACAGCCGACTGGTACATATATAATATTGAACGTCGCGAACTGAAGCCTTTGTCAGACCGCATGCCGGTGATTAGTCCGGTGTTTTCTCCCAATGGTCGTTACATAGCATTCTCTCGAGATAACAACCTGCATATTCATAAGCTCGATTTCGGCACTGAGGTGGCAGTGACGACAGATGGCAGCGTAGGTAAGGTCATCAATGGCACTCCGGACTGGCTGTATGAGGAGGAGTTCTCGACGACTTGTATGTTTGCGTTCTCACCTGACTCGCGTCTGCTTGCTTTTGTCCGGCTTGATGAGAGTGAAGTTCCCGAGTTCAGGTGGCAGGAATACCTCGCAGGCGACTACCCTGAAGAGCTGTCGCTGAAATATCCGAAGTCAGGAAAGCCCAATGCCAAGGCTAAGGTAGTGGTGTACGACACTCAGTATAAGTCGCTCAAGACGGTAGATTTAGGCGATGCCGATGACGTGTATATCCCGCGTTTGCAGTGGCTGCCCGCTGATGATAAGTTAGCAGTCTTCCGTTTGAATCGGAATCAGAATAAACTTGAGATGTTTGTTGCGGGCGGTCGGTCGATGGTGTCGGAGTTGGTATATACCGAGGAGAACAAGGCGGGTTATGTCGACTACGAGCAACTTGACGAATGGCAGATGCTTGATGATGGTAACATGATAGTGGTTAACGAGACAGAAGGTTACCGCCATGTCTACCTATATTCGCAAACAGGTCAGAAACTTCGCCAGCTGACGACCGGCAGTTATGATGTGACATGTGTATACGGTTTCGATGCAGGAACGCAGACTTTATATTATCAGGCAGCGTCGACTGACCCCATGACCCGATATGTGTATGCACTTAATGTGAAGAAAAACAAATTACAGCGACTCACAGCCGAGACGGGCACGCACCGCGCCACTTTCTCGGCAACGTACAAGTATTTTGTCGACTGCTATCAGTCGGTGACGACAGCTAACAGATATACCTTATACACGTCTCAGGGAAAGAGAGTGTGCGTGTTGCTTTCGAATGAGGAGCGTGAGCAGATGTTCGAGGCTGAGCATTTCTCAAAAAAGCGTTTTTTCAGATTTGCCACAGAGCGTGGTGATAGTCTGAATGCTTGGATACTACTGCCGGATGCGTTAGAGTCGCAAATAGCTGAAGGCAACGGAGTTGACTTATCGGAGCTGAAAAGTGACAGGCGTTATCCGTTGTTGCAGGTTCAATATTCCGGTCCGGCATCGCAGCAGGTGCTTGACATATGGAAGCCCGACTGGGAGTATTTCCTTGCCAAGCAGGGTATAGTGGTGGTGTGTGCCGACCCTCGTGGCACCGCGGCTCGCGGAAGAGAATGGAAAGAGCGTACATATATGAATCTGGGTCAGCTTGAGGCAGAAGACCAAGTGTCGACAGCCCGCTATATGAGTAGGTTCGACTTTATCGATGCCGAGCGTATCGGTATCTATGGTTGGAGCTATGGCGGGTATATGTCGATACGTGCGATGATGGAGCCTGACGCAGTATACCGTTGCGGTATTGCGGTGGCTCCGGTGACCGATTGGAGACTTTACGACTCGGCATATACTGAGCGTTTTATGCGTCATCCTGAGTATAACGATGGTGGCTACGACAATGCTTCGCTGTTGTCGCGTGCCGGTTCGCTTAATGGCAGGCTGCTGCTGTGTCATGGCGTGGCAGACGACAACGTACATTGTCAGCAGGCTTGGAAATTAGTAGATGCGTTGGTGGAGGCAGGTGTGCAGTTCGACATGCAGATTTATCCCGACGACAACCATTTCCTAAGGAAAAGGAGCAACTACCGACATCTGTTCTGCCGAAAGTGGAACTTCTTGAAGCAGTGGCTTCTGTAGTTTTTTGAAGATAATATATTGGTGTATGAAAAAAAAATCGTATCTTTGCATGCTCGCATCGACAGGATGCGAGATGGTGAAACGCTACGAGATATCTATTACGAATATATTCATTAAAATTTAATATCTATGTCAAACAACAAATCAACAACTGTAATTACTATCATTGCAATGATGCTGCTGTATGCAATGATATCTTTCGTTACTAACTTAGCCGCCCCTGTAGGCGAGATATGGGAGAAGTCTCTTGAGAACTCGAGTAACATAATGGGCATGCTTGGTAACATGATGAACTTTGCAGCTTACCTTGTGATGGGTATCCCTGCCGGTGTATTACTTACTCGCATGGGCTACAAGCGTACGGCATTGATTGCTATCGGCGTGGGACTGTTAGGTATCTTTGTGCAGTATCTGTCGGGAGTGTCGAATAGTTTTGTGGTGTACCTGATAGGTGCTTTCATAAGCGGCTTCTCGGTATGTATGCTCAATACTGTTGTCAACCCTATGCTTAACCTTTTAGGAGGTGGTGGCAATCGTGGTAATCAGCTGAATATGATTGGTGGCACACTGAACTCTTTGTCGGGCACGTTGACTCCGATGGTGGTAGGTGCTATCATTGGTGAGTCGCTCAAGGGCAAGACCATTACCGATGTCAACCCCGTGCTTTATGTAGCAATGGGTGTGTTCGTTTTAGTGTTTGCGATAATCTTCTTCGCTCCTATTGCCGAGCCCAACCGTGTAACAGAGGACACTAAGTTCGAGCATAGTGCTTGGTCGTTCCGTCATTTTGTTTTGGGCGCGGTAGCCATTTTCTTCTACGTAGGTGTAGAAGTAGGAATTCCGGGTACTCTGATTTCATATCTTTCTGATGTTGAGGTAGGTAAGGCATTGCCTTATCGTACTGCCACATATATAGCCGGTTTGTATTGGTTGCTGATGCTTGTGGGTCGTTTTATCGGCAGCTTGATAGGCAGCAAGGTTTCGAGTCGTGCGATGGTATCGACAGTGGCATCGATAGCTATATGCCTTATGCTTGTGTCTATGTTCTTTGGCAACGAGGCGACCGTTCGAATGCCTATCAATGGTTCGTTTGAGATGGGTGATGTTCCGTTGGCAGCGTTGTTGCTTGTGCTGTGCGGTCTGTGCACCTCGGTGATGTGGGGAAGTATCTTCAACATGGCAGTAGAGGGTCTTGGCAAATATACCGCTGCGGCATCGGGAATCTTCATGATGATGGTAGTAGGCGGTGGCATAGTGCCGTTGATACAAAGCGGAATGGCTGATGTGTTTGCCGTAGCCGGCGGACAAGGCTTCCTCTATTCTTATATTGTGCCTTTGATAGGTGTGGCTTATATCTTGTTCTACGCCGTTGCAGGCTCGAAGAATGTGAACAAAGACATACCGGTATAACATATCTATATTAATTGCAACACCTCTCTGCTTTTGACTTTATAGTCGACAGCGGTCAGGTGTTGCTCAGTATAAGACCTAACATTCAAACTTTTCTAAATGATACTAAGATGAGAGCAAAAGCGACATTATTAGCATTGGTGATGGTTGCATCCGTCTCAGCGCAGTCGGTTGTGAACATCAACGGTAAGGACTATGCCGTCGACACGTTGGAGCACTACCAAGTGGGTCCGGGGACGATATATTCACAGTTTAACATCCAGATGGGTTCGATCTTACATAGGATGTACCTGTTGGAGGTAGACCTTACTAATCCCTATATACGTTTGGAGGAGTGTCAGGCTCGCTACTCGTTGGGTAGCACCGAGTTGATGGTAGATGCTCACGAGCGTTTAGACTCGGTGGGTCATCGCCCGATAGGTTCGGTGAACTGCAACTTCTGGGTGGTGAGCGGTAATATCAACAGCAATCCGGAGGCTGTAAGGATATGGACGGGCTTGTTAGGTCAGCCTTTTTCGGGCACGGCACACGATGGTGTGTTGATAGGTGACCCGTCGGATTGGAATCGTGGTGCGCGTACCGACAACGACCCCAATCATGAAGTCGGTTTCTTTATGATTGATGCAGCTAAGCGTGCCATCATCGACGACCTGCGTTACGGAGGATATGTGAAGATTGAAGACGAGAGCTATCCGCTGCGCGACTGCAACCGTACACGAGTGACACCTAACGACGACGAGTTGGTTATCTTCAACCACTATATCGGCAAGCCGACACGTACCCTTGACGACATCACTGAGGTAGTGGTACGTTTAGAGGACGAATGGTGCATCAACAAAGAGATGAAAGCTATTGTGACGGACGTCAATACCAAGGGTGGAACGACGATAGCGCCGGGTTATGCGGTGATACAAGGTCGTGGTGCGGGCAAGCGTTTCTTAGATAACCTGCGTGCCGACCAATCGTCGCAGCTTCATCAGCTGTTGGAGGGTGACGAGCTGACTATCAACCTTGTGTGTGAGACTCGCCAGGACGGCACTCGGTATGACATACGTGAGATGGTGACGGGCAATGCTATTGTCTTGTTCGACGGTCAGCAGACCTCTCGCAACTATAACGAGGACTACAACAACCGCAACTACCCTCGTACTATGCTTGCCACTAACGATGCGGGTAACTACGTGTGGATGTTGGTGAGCGCTACTCCGGGTAACTATACTTCTGAGATGGCGTCGCTGCTACAGAACGTGGGTGCCACCTATGCTGTGGGTATGGATGGCGGCGGTTCGGCTCAGATGAACCTTTTCGGACAGATACAGAATAAAACCACCGAGGGCTCGCCTCGTGCTGTTGCCAACTCACTGTTTGTGGTTAACACGGCGCCCGATGATAGAGAGGTGACGGAGTTGAGGACTACGAACTTGAAGATCACGCTGCCTCAGTGGGGCGTGTATAAGCCTCGCTGGGCTGCATATAATAAGTATGGCACGCTTGTGGATCGTGATTTGCAAGGTGTGAGATTGGAATGCTCGGAACAGACGGGTTACATAACCGACGATGGTTACTTTGTATGTACGGGTAACGGTACGTTGCGTGCTACTTATGGTCAGGCTACAACCGATATAGAGGTGCGAATGGTCGAGTCTGAGGTACGTCTGAGGTTAGACACTGTCTTTATCAGTGACGATACTGACTATCGCATCGAGATGCTTGCCACTGTCGGCAACGACGACATAGTGGTGTTGCCACGTGCCTTTAAATGGAGTGTTGACAATGCAGACGTGTGTGAGGTGACTGACGAAGGCATAGTCCGTGGACTTGCCAACGGCACAGCTGAGGTGTCGACTTTTGTAGGCGATAAAAAGCTCAGATTAGGGGTGATAGTGCAAATACCCCAGAGCCGTCCGTTGCTTGTCGATGACTTTGTTGAGACATTCGGAGAGTGGCAGATGAAGGCTTCGGAGACGAAGTGGAATGCGCAGTTTGCTATCAACGAGTCAAATAAGGCTGCCGTCTCGTTCTCTTTTACATCAGGCAGAAACGCCAACATACGAATGTCGAGGTCGGTACTGCTGTGGAGCTTGCCCAAGAAGTTAGAGTTGCGTTTGAACCCCGGTGCGCTGACGATAAAGAAGATGTCGTTTATGATACAAGCCAATACGGCAGACAAGGCTCAACTCATTGTGCTCGACTCGCTGTCGCTGCCACTGAATACTGTGTCGTCGGTGTTTGTCAATCTCGACAGCGTGTTCTCGGCTTCGGAAGACATAAGTGTATATCCGTTAGAGCTTCAGAGTTTCACCATTTACCTTGACAATGCCGTTAAGGGTGAGGACTATAATGTGGTTCTTGACGGTATCTGGCTGCATTACGGCAATGAGCCGGATAATACTCGTCTGCCGAGTGTATCTGCTTCAGATGGAAGCAGATATGGTGTCCGGTTGGTAGGAGATATGCCGCTTGTGGTCAACGGACTTAATGGTGATGCTACAGTGAGAGTATACGATATGTCGGGACGCTTAGTGCTTGAAACACAGGTGACGGCGGAGAGAAATACGATAGACACCGAACAGCTTGCCAGAGGCTGGTATGTGGTGGAAGTCAGAAAACATTAACGAAAAACAGACAGAATACATGAAACAGTCTCCATGGTTTTGGGTGCCGACTCTATATTTTGCAGAAGGCGTACCATATTTTTTAGTGAATAACATCTCGGTGATGATGTTTGCCAAGATGGGTGTTCCGAACGATGAGTTAGCGTTTTTCACCACCTTGCTTTATTTCCCTTGGTTTTTGAAGGGTATATGGAGTCCGATAGTGGATGTGGTAAAGACGAAGCGCTGGTGGATAGTGTCGATGCAGGTTTTGCTTACGGCGTTGTGTGTGCTTCTGACGTTTACTCTGCCGACGCCTGATGCCGCCACTATAGCAGCGAAGGGCACTTCGGTGAGTCTGTTTACGTTGACTTTGATATTGTTTATCATAGCAGCCTTTGCTTCGGCGACACATGATATAGCTGCCGACGGCTATTATATGTTGGCTCATAGTCCGAGCAGTCAGGCTGCGTTTATCGGTATCCGTTCCACTTTCTACCGTATTGCTTCTGTCTTCGGTCAGGGTGTGCTTGTCTTTATTGCAGGTAGGGTAGAGAAGTCGACCGACGACATCCCGTTCTCATGGCAGGTGACGCTTGGTGTGACGGCAGTGGTGATGTTCGTGATAACACTATATCATATCTTCGCCTTGCCTAAGTCCGCCAACGACCGTCCGCGTCAGTCGGCTGAGGGTGAGAAGTCGCAGTGGTCGGAGCTTGGCAACTCGTTTGCCACTTTCTTTACCAAGAAGGGGGTGTGGCTTGCGATAGCGTTTATGCTCTTGTATCGTCTGCCGGAGGGCTTTCTGATAAAGCTGTGCCAACCTTTCCTTGTCGACCAGCGTGACGTGGTGCTTAACGGAGCAGGACAGATAATAGGTGGCGGACTGGGTTTAGATACCGACATGGTAGGGCTGCTTTACGGCACTATAGGTGTTATCTTCCTTCTGCTTGGCGGAATAGTAGGTGGTGTGTTTATCTCGCACTACGGACTGAAGCGTTCGTTGTGGTGGATGGCAGCTTGCATGACGTTGCCTTGTCTGACCTTTGTGTATTTAGCGACGGCATTGCCCACTAACCAATGGCTGATAGGTGCTGCTATCTCTATAGAGCAGTTTGGCTACGGCTTCGGTTTTACAGCATATTTGATGTATATGATGTATTTCTCGGAGGGTGAGTTCAAGACGTCGCATTATGCCATCTGCACAGCCTTTATGGCATTGTCGATGATGTTGCCGGGTTTTGTGGCGGGTAAGATAGAGATGGCGATAGGCTACGAGGCATTCTTCTGGCTTGTGATAGCGTGCTCGGCAGCGACGTTGCTTGTAACATGGCTTGCTCATCGCAGTGTCGACCCTGATTATGGTAAGAAATAAACTTAAAACGATTAGATAGATTGTTGTTCTTAAATTAAGAAAGTATGAGAATAAGACAGCATATTCCGAATATCATCACTTGTTGTAATCTGTTGAGTGGTGTAGTAGCCATAGGTTTTGCCACTCATCATGAGTTGTATATGGCGTATCTGTTTATCATCGTTGGCGCTGTATTCGACTTCTTCGATGGTTTCTCGGCTCGTCTTCTTGGCGTTGCCAACCCGATAGGCAAGGAGCTTGATTCTCTTGCCGACGTGGTGACGTTCGGTGTTGCACCATCGATGATGGCGTATGTGTCGTTGTCGAATGGTTTAGGCTACTGGGCTATGGTGGCATTGTTGATGTCAGCCTTCTCGGCGCTTCGGTTGGCTAAGTTCAACCTTGACGAGCGTCAGACGTCTTCTTTCATAGGTCTTGCCACGCCTGCCAACGCTATCTTCTGGGCATCGTTGTCTTGCTTTGTGGAGAGCTGTATGCATCCGGCATTGTGGGTGTATGTGGCAGTATTGCTCCTTTCACTGTTGTCATGTTACCTATTGGTGTCGGAGATACCTTTCTTCTCGTTGAAGATGAAGCGTCTCGACTTTAGAGAGTACAAGCTACAGGGGCTGCTGATGCTGACAGCCGTGTTGTTGTTAGTGTTCTGGATAGTGGGATATGTGCTATATCGTTGGTGGCTGCCGGCAGGAGCATTGCTGATAACGATATATGTGCTGATCAATCTTTTAGCGGCACTGCTGAAGAGAGCTTGATAACTCTGAGTTGTGGCAGTCGAGCTACAGTAGAGTGATGGTGAAGGCGTAGTTCGCGTTCGGCATATTCCGGCAGGCTGAACGGCAGATTACCTTCGATATAGTCGGATGTGGGAATGAGATAGTATTTGACTCCTGCGCCGAGTGAACCCTTATAGACGTAGACAGGCATCATGGCTACGTCTATTATTTTTTTTGTCTTGGTGGAGATGTCGATGCTCAGGATGATACCTCCGTTGCTGTTTTTCCATCGTTGGTTGCTTATGAGGTTGCCAAGGGAATAGACGATAGGTATTACTTTGTCGTCGAGTGGTATGAGTTGTGCGTCTTGCACGACATGCGGGTGTGTTCCCACGATGGCGTCGACGTGGTGTGAGAGTAGCCAATGGGCGAGTTCTTGCTGTTGTCGGTTGCTTTTGAGTTTGTATTCTTGTCCCCAGTGTGGCAGAGCGATGATGATGTTGGCACCGAGTTGTCTTGCTTTAGTGATGTCAGATAGAATCTGTGTGGTGTCTATCAGGTTGACGCAGCAAGGTGGAGTGACGTGTATGCCGTTAGTGCCGTAGGTGAAGTTCAGAAAAGCTATTCTGATGCTTTCGATGTCGACGATAAGAGGGTAGATTGTGTCTCGCTGTAGGGAGTCGCGATATGCGCCGGCAAAGAGAATATTGTCGGCGCATAGGGTGTTGATGGTGCTGTTAAGTCCTTTGTCGGCTTTGTCGAAGACGTGGTTGTTGGCAATGGTGAGCACGTTGAATCCTGCGTTGTGCAGTGCCTTTGCCCATTCGTCGGGTGCTGAGAAGCGCGGGTAGCCGGTATACGGTTTGCCGGCAAGCGGAACCTCGAGGTTCGCTACCGACAGATCCGCATATTGCAGATAAGGAAGCAGATAAGTGAAGCTGTCTGAATAGTCGTATCGTTGCTCTTTGGGTAACCATGCAGCCGCATGTTGTGGGGTGTGCTGCATGGCGTCTCCGGCGAAGAGCAGCGTCACCCGGTCTTGTGCATGAGAGTATAGTAATCCCCATGCCAGCAACAATATAGGTAGCAGGCGTCTCAAGTGTTACATTCGTTCGGGCATCTCGATGCCTAACAGTTGCATTCCTTCTTTGAGAATATCTCCTATGGTAGCAGCAAGCATCAGTCGGAATCGGCGAATGGCTGCATCCGGTTCTCCGAGAACGGAGTAGTCGTGGTAGAAGGAGTTGAAGTCGGAGGCTAAGGCGTAACAGTAGTTAGCAATCAGTGCGGGTGAGAAGTCGATACCAGCTTGGTGAAGTACCGTTGGGAAGTCTGCAAGTCGCTGAATGAGTTCCACTTCTTTGTCTTGTGGTTGATAAGTGTTGTTTGCTGCGTTCAGGTCTTGCTCGGTGGCTTTGCGTTGCAGGCTTCGGATGCGTGCGTAGGTATACTGGATGAAAGGTCCGGTATTGCCGTTGAAGTCGATTGACTCTTCAGGGTTGAAGAGCATGTTTTTTCTGGGGTCGACTTTGAGTATGAAGTATTTGAGAGCTCCCAGTCCGACTTTGCGTGCTATGTCGTCGGCTTCTTCGGTGCTGATGTCGGTTAGTTTAGAAGTCTTGTCTTTGCTTACTTCTTTAGCTTGCAGGATCATCTCTTGCATGAGGTCGTCGGCGTCGACGACGGTACCTTCTCTGGATTTCATCTTTCCGTTAGGCAGTTCGACCATTCCGTATGAGAAGTGTACGAGGTCTTTTCCGAATCGGAAGCCGAGTCGGTCGAGTATGATGCTGAGCACTTTGAAGTGGTACTCTTGTTCGTTGCCGACGACGTATACCATTTTGTCGATTGGGAAGTCTTGGTAGCGCAGTTTGGCAGTTCCGATGTCTTGTGTGATATATACCGAAGTGCCGTCGGAGCGTAGCAGTATCTTCTCGTCGAGTCCGTCTTTGGTGAGGTCAGCCCAAACGGAGCCGTCCTCGTGCTTGACGAATATTCCTTGTTCGAGTCCGCGAAGGACCTCTTGTTTCCCTTCGAGATAGGTATTCGACTCGTAGTATATCTTGTCGAAATCGACTCCCATCATCTTATAAGTTTGGTCGAATCCGTCGTACACCCATTGGTTCATCATTTGCCAGAGTTGTCTTACTTCGGGGTCGCCTTGTTCCCAACGTCGTAGCATGTCGTGTGCTTGCTTGATGAGTGGTGCTTCTTGTTTAGCTTTTTCGATGTCAACGCCGCTGTCGACAAGTTGCTCAATTTGTTGTTTGAGTTTTCGGTCGAAGAGGACGTAGTAGTCGCCTATGAGGTGGTCACCTTTCTTTCCGGATGAGGCAGGTGTCTCTCCGTTGCCGTAGAGTTGCCATGCCAGCATCGACTTGCAGATATGTATGCCTCTGTCGTTGACTATATTGGTTTTAATGACTTTCCATCCGTTAGCCTCTTGTATTTTGGCTATTGAATATCCGAGCAGGTTGTTGCGCACATGTCCGAGGTGCAGTGGTTTGTTGGTGTTGGGCGATGAGTATTCAACCATCATGAGTTTGCTGTCGGGTGTTACGGGGATGAATCCGTAGTTGTCGGTATGGTAAATCTGCTCTAACAGCTGAGCCCAGTAAGTCTTGGCGATGGTGATGTTCAGAAAGCCTTGCACGACGTTATATTTCTCGACTTCCGGTGCATTGTCAGCGAGGTAGTTGCCTATCTGTTGTGCCACTTCTTGAGGAGCACGGCGCAGCATCTTTACAAACGGAAAGACGACGAGCGTGATATTGCCTTCGAACTCTTTTTTCGTCTTTTGCAGTTGTACGAGGCGAGAGTCGAGGTCGGTATTGAAGATTGCTTTTGCTGCCTGACAGATGTGTTGAGTGAGTGTTTGTTCGAGAGTCATGTTGGTAAGATATGAATTAAAGTTTGTGCAGATATAAACACGAATTATAATTAATTATTCATTAATTTTTCATGAATTTTATCTGGTCTGAGAAACTTAAGTTATAAAAAGGAATAAATCGTTAAGCGATTTGAAATCACAAAGCTTTGCATTTGTTTTCGAGCCACGCTGCTTCGTCGGTGTTGAGTAGAGGTTTGAGTGTTTGGTATACCTTTTTGTGGTAGTTGTTGATCCAATCGATTTCGTCTTTGGACATGAGACTCATCTCTATTAGTTGTGTGTCGTAGAAACAGAGAGTGAGTGTCTCCCAGCAGAGGAAGTTGTCGTCGGTGGTGGCGGCATCTGTCTTGTCGACGGGTTGTACGACGACGAGGTTTTCGGTGCGTATACCCCATTTGCCGGTACGGTAGATGCCGGGTTCGTCGGAGCATATCTGTCCGACTTGCAGTTGTGTGGGGTTCATGTCGGTGCGTACGTTTTGTGGTCCTTCGTGGCAGCATAGGAAGTGTCCCACGCCGTGTCCGGTGCCGTGTCCGTAGGTGATGCCTGCTTGCCACATGTATTGTTTGGCGAGAGCGTCGAGTTGGTTGCCTCTGGTGCCTTTGGGCCAGCGGATGGTAGCAAGGGCGATATGTCCTTTGAGAACGTAGGTGTAGTCGAGTTTAGCTTGCTGTGGTATGTTGCCACCGAGCCATACGGTACGTGTGATGTCGGTTGTTCCGTCGAGATACTGTCCTCCTGAGTCGAGCAGCAGCATACCTTCGGGGCGCACCACGGCGCAGTCGGCGGGTGTAGCTTCGTAGTGCACTATGGCACCGTTGCCGTTGTAGCCGGCTATCGTTCCGAAGCTCTCGACGACGAAGTTGTCCATTTGTGCTCTGAAGCTATGCAGTTTGTCCATCAGGTCGCATTCTGTTGGTGTCTGTCCGTTGGCAAAGGCTTCTTGTTCGAGCCATTTGAAGAAACGTGTGAGTGCGACACCATCTTTTTGCATGGCCTTTCGTTCGCCTTCTATCTCGCGTTCGTTTTTCAGGCTCTTCATGAGTTTGACGGGCGAGGCAGCTTCTATCTGTTTGCAAGTCTGAGGTATGGCTTCTTGCAGTGCTCGGTTGAGTTGGGCGGGGTCGAACATGACGGCGGTACCGGCGGGCAGGTTGTTTAGTGAAGTGAAGATGTCGTTGTATTCTGCTATCTGTACGCCATTGTCGGTGAGGTAGCGTCGGGTAGGTTCGTCTATCTTTTGGTGGCAGACGAAGAGTGTGCATTGTTGTTGTCCGACGATAAGGTAGCTTATCAGGACGGGGTTGAAGTCGACGTCGAGTGCTCTGATGTTGAGCAGCCATGCTATCTCGTCGAGAGCAGATACGAGCATGATGTCGGCTTTGTTTTGTGTCATCTGTTGCCTTGTGCGAAGCAGCTTGTCGGCAGTGGTCTCGCCGGCGTATTGTGCGCTATACTCGTATGCTTGTGTCATGGGTTGTTGCGGGCGGTTAGTCCACAGGGGGCTGATGAGGTCGGCGCTTGCTAATTCGAGGTCGCTACCCGATAGCTGCCGGCTTAGTTCGCTGTAGCTGCGTGCTGTGTACATAAGCGGGTTGACGCCTACTCGCATTCCTGCTTTGAGGTTAGAGCACAGCCATTCCTGTATCGAAGGGGTGTCGATGTCGCTTTCGCGCATCAGCTGTATAGTGGTGCCGTTGAGTTCCTTGTCGGCTTGCAGGTAGTAGCGTGAGTCGGTCCAGAGCAGAGCTGCCGTAGCTGTTACGACGATAGTGCCTGCCTCGCCTTTGAAGCCTGAAAGCCAGAGCACCTCTTTGAAGGTGTCTGCCATATATTCGGAGTTGTGCGGGTCGGTGGAGGGAATGATGTAGGCATCGAGATTATGTTGTGTCATCAGCTCACGAAGAGCTGCCAGTTTTTCTGTTGTTTGCATGAGTGACGATATGTTAATGGTTTTATTAAAGTTTTTTTACTGCTTTGAACGACATGTCGAGCGACTTGACGGAGTGTGTTAGTGCTCCGACTGATACGAAGTCGACACCGGCGAGTGCGTAGTCTCGAATGGTGTCGAGAGTGATGCCGCCCGACGACTCTATTTCGATATGTCTGCCGTGTTGTTTTTCCCATTCGCGCACTATGTCGACTGCGGGTTTGGTCTGCTCGGGTGTGAAGTTGTCGAGCATGATACGGTCAGCGCCGTTGGTGTCGAGTGCTTCTTGTAGCTCGTTGAGGTTACGTACCTCTATTTCTATTCTAAGGTCTTTGTTTTTGCGTTTGCAGTATTGCTGTGCCCGGCTGATGGCGTTGGTGATGCTACCTGCGAAGTCGACATGGTTGTCTTTGAGCAGTATCATGTCGTATAGTCCGATGCGGTGGTTGGTGCCTCCGCCTATTGCCACTGCCTCTTTCTCCAAGAGTCGAAGTCCGGGTGTGGTCTTCCGAGTGTCGAGGACTTTGCAGTTGGTGTCGTCGATGAGTGACTGATAGCGGTGCGCTGTGGTGGCGATACCCGACATACGTTGCATGATATTGAGCATGGTTCGTTCTACTTGCAGTAGCGAGATGACCTTTCCATATACGCGGAAGGCTATGTCTCCGGGCCGGACGTGTGCGCCATCGTTTAGAAACACTTCGACGCGGAGTTCGGGGTCGAAGTAGTTGATTACTTCTTGTGCCACTTCAACGCCGGCAAGTATGCCTTCTTCTTTGATGATGAGTTGCTGGCATCCTTGTGCGTCGGCAGGGATGCATGATAGTGAGGTGTGGTCTCCGTCGCCGATGTCTTCTTTGAACCATTGTTCAATGAGTTGGCGAAGCTGAGGTCTGGTGATGTACTTCATATAGTGTCGATTTTATATTTATCTAAGCGTAGCGGGGGTGTGGTCGCTCTAAAGCGTAGCGGGTGGGGCGACTTGCCGCCGGTTACAAACCGGCGTACCCAATGCGCAGCGGTCTAACGTTTAACAGCGCTGCGGTCTAACATCTAACAGCGCAGCGGTCTAACATCTAACAGCGCAGCGGTCTAATATAAGTTTTCGCAAAGGTACGAAAAAAATATGACACTGCAAATTTTTAGTGAGCGGAAAAGTAAAACGCGGCAAAAATAACATACAATGTTGCGGGTTACAAAAAAAAATAGTACCTTTGTGGCGCTATTTACATATCAAAATCAATATGGCAATTACATTTCAGTATAATAAGACATCGTTACAGTCGCTTGAGAAGAATTTGAAGATGCGCGTTCGGGCGTTGCCTACTTTGAAAAACAAGGAGTCGGCGTTGCGTATGGAAGTCAAGAAAGCGAAAGACGAACTTGCCAAGCTTCAGTCGGACATAGAGGAGCAGATAGCCCGGTACGACAAGATGCTTGCCCTGTGGGGTGAGTTCGACACTTCGTTGCTTCACGTCGACGATGTGAAGATGAGTGTCCGCAAGATAGCCGGCGTTCGTGTTCCTGTTCTTGACGAGGTGTTGTATACGACAAAGCCGTTCAGTCTGTTTTCGGCACCTAAGTGGTACGCTGATGGTTTCACTCAGCTGAAAGCCTTGGCTCAGCTTGGCATTGAGGAGGAGTTTTGCCGTCGAAAGCTTGCACTATTGGAGTATGCACGTAAGAAAAGTACTCAGAAGGTAAACTTATTCGAGAAGGTGCAGATACCCGGCTATGAAGATGCCATCCGTAAGATTAAGCGTTTTATGGAGGACGAAGAGAACCTCTCGAAGTCGAGTCAGAAGATAGTGAAGTCGAAGCGTGAAAAAGAAGCTGCCGCTGAGGCATAAATTGTCTGAATTCTACTAACGAAAATAAAGTAATAATAATGATAACTCAAATGAAGAAATACACCTTCCTCGTGTTCCATCGCGACTACGAGTCATTCTTGCGCCGTTTGCGTGACGAAGGTGTATTGCACGTAGCTCGCAAGGCTGCCTCTGAGGCTTCTGTCGAACAGCTCGAGCAACAGGAGGAGTTGCGTGCTTCGATTAACCAAACACTGCGTCAGGCAGAGTCGTACCTTGTTGACGATGCCAGTCCTTTAGAGTCTGACAATAAGGATTTGACCGCCGAGCAGATACAGTCGCTGCTGGCTGACTTTGCCTCGCTTGTGTCGGAAGAGAAAGCTCTTGAACAGTCGGTAGCTGAGACGCTTCAGCAGGCTCAGCAGATGTCGGTATGGGGTGACTTCTCGAGCGAGAGGTTAGAGCAGATTGAAAGCGCCGGGTATCACATACAGTATTTCTCTTGCCCGAAGAGTCAGTTCGACGAGGCATGGGTGCAGCTGTATAACGCATTCGTGATAGCCGAGCAGCGCGGGGTGACATATTTCGTTACTGTCAACAAGGCTAACGAGGTGTTCGATATCGTAGCCGACGAGTTGCACCCCGGCAGCAAGAGTAGCAGTCAGCTGAGGTTAGAAGCTCAAGGTCTGGAGCACCTGAAGGTGGCAAAGACGGCTCAGTTGCAGGCGTGGGCATTGGCTAACCTGACGAAGCTGCGTCAGGCAGCAAAGCAGACTGACCTCATGATAGAGTGGAAACGGGTGAACAGTAGCACTACAGCTTTGGCTGACGACACCATCTCGATGCTTGTCGGTTTCTGTCCGATAGACAAGTGCGAGAGTCTCAGACAGATGCTCGACCAACAACATATCTATTATATAGAAGAAGACCCGACAGAAGAAGACGAGACGCCTATCAAGCTGCATAACAATTGGTTTACTCGGATGTTCGAATGTTTGACGGGTATGTATGGTTGGCCCGTTTACGGCGAGTTCGACCCTACACCAATCTTGGCTCCCTTCTTCTTGCTGTTCTTCGCCTTATGTATGGGTGATGCGGGGTATGGCATATTGCTTATTATTTTCGGAATACTTACCGCCAAGAAGAAAATCAACATCGAGATGTTCGAGGGACTTGGTCCGATTATCACCACCCTTGGCGTCGGAACGTTGGTAGTAGGTTTCTTCCTTGGTACGTTCTTCGGTATTGACCTATACACCGCATCGTGGGTACCTGAGTCGCTCAAGCACCTTATGATAAAAGGTGAGGTGGCAGGATATGACATTCAGATGGTGATGGCACTATGTATAGGTGTGGTGCATATCTGTTTGGCGATGACAATCAAAGCCATCAGTTACACCAAACGTTTCGGTTTCCGCCGGAATGTGTCGACATGGGGTTGGCTGTTGCTTATCCTTGGCGCCTTGGTGGTTGGTATACTGTCGCTAACCGAGGTGTTCTCGGCGCAGGTAGCCAAGTATGTGCTCATAGCGATAGGTGCTATCTCGGCTTTGGGTATTTATATTTTCAATACTCCGGGTCGTAATCCTCTTATCAATATAGGTGCGGGTTTGTGGGATACATATAACATGGCAACCGGCATCTTAGGTGACGTGCTTTCTTATATCCGTCTATATGCTCTTGGTTTGGCGGGCGGCATGCTTGGCGGTGCGTTCAACAGCCTTGCCACGATGGTGCTTGGCGAGACACCCAATGCCTTTACATGGGTAGGTTTCTTGCTTATCATCATCATCGGGCATTTGCTCAACCTCTGTATGTCGGCATTAGGCGCGTTTGTGCACCCCTTGCGATTGTCGTTTGTGGAGTACTTCAAGAACAGCGGCTACGAAGGCAAGGGCGAGCTGTATGCTCCGTTTAAGAAATAAAGTGGAAAGCAGAATAATTAACTAACAATAAATAAAATACTACAATGAACGAAATTTTAGGTTATCTCGGTTGGGCTCTTATGTTGGGTCTTGCCGGTGTAGGTTCGTCCTACGGAACAACCATAGCAGGTAATGCTGCTGAGGGTGCACTTAAGAAAAACAAAGACAAGTCGAGTTCGTATATGATTCTCTCGGCTCTTCCTGCAACGCAGGGTCTATATGGCTTCGTTGCATTTCTGATGTGGCGTGGCAAGGACTTTGCAGAGCAAGGTGCGCTGTGCTTCGGTGTCGGCTTGGCAGTAGGCTTGGTATGTCTGTTCTCGGGTATTCGTCAGGGACAGGTTTGTGCCAATGGTATCTCTTCGATAGCAGCAGGTCATGATGTTCAGACCAACACTATGATTTATGCGGCTTTACCTGAGTTCTATGCTATCTTGGCTTTGGTTGGTGCACTGATGGTATAACGCAATTCTCTTTTTACCATGTACGACTATCAGAATCCGGTGATACCGAATTTCCTGTTGTCGGTGGCAGGCGGAATAGAGCTTATAAAGCTCAATCATGCTTCTCGCAATCCGCGTCGTTCGCAAGAGCAGACGCTCCGCCGTATCTTAACTTATGCTCGCGACACCGTTTACGGTCGCGAGCATCATTTTGATACCATACTCGAAGCACGCAATGCCGACGAGCTGTTTGCGCGATATCAGCAGTATGTGCCTGCCAACGACTACGAGGACCTGCGCCCATACGTAGAGCGACATAAGCATGGTGAACAGGACATATTGTTCCCCGGCAAGCCTTTTATGTATGCCACCACGAGCGGCACTACCAACGAACCGAAGTGGGTACCCGTGACTAACGAGTATTTCAAAGACGTGTTTGGCAACATGACGAAGCTGTGGATGTATTCGTTTATTCGTTGCAGACCGAAAGTGTTTACCGGCGTGTGCGTGAGTATTGTGGGTAAGGTGATAGAGGGCTATGCGCCTGATGGAACGTTGTACGGCTCGGTGAGTGGAGTGACACAGAAGAATGTTCCCGGTTTTCTGAAACATCTGTATGCCTCCCCTCACGAGATATATCATATCGAGGACTACAATGCGCGCTACTATGCTCTGATGCGAATGGGCATAGAGCGTAATGTGTCGCTTATCATCACCGCCAACGCGTCGACTATAGTGGAGTTGGTCAACAACGCCAACCTCTACTACGACGAGTATGTGAATGACATCGAGCACGGAACGTTATCAGACAAGTTTAATTTCGAGCCTGAGATACGTGCGGCAATAGAGAAGTGCCTAAAACCCAATCCCGAGCGTGCACAGTTTCTGCGCGAGCTTAAGCACAAGTACGGAACGGTTCTGCCCAAGCATTATTGGCCTAACCTGCAGGTGCTTACCACATGGAAGTGCGGCAACACCAAAGTGTATGTCGACAAGTTGCAAGGCTTCTTCCCCGAGCACATGATGCATAAGGAATTCGGATATTTCGCTTCCGAATGTCGCTTTGGTCTTACCCTCGATGGTACCGATAACACTGAGCTTTTCCCGCATTATCACTATTATGAGTTCATTGCCGAGGAGGACTTGGGCAAAGATAATCCGCATTTCTTGCAGCTTGATGAGTTGGAGACGGGCAAACGCTATTGTCCGTATGTCACTACACTTGCCGGGCTGTATCGGTATAACATGAACGACCTTGTGGAGGTCGGACCGTTCTATAAGAATACGCCCACGGTGCACATGATACAAAAGGTGAACGGGATAGTGACCATCACCGGTGAGAAGCTGCACGAGCGGCAGTTTATCGATGCGGTGCATAAGGCAGAGGCAGACACCTCGCGTAAGGTGCGTTTCTTTGTGGGATTCGCTGACGTCGAGAACTCAAGATATCATTTCTACTACGAGTTCGACGATATGGCGACCACACAAGCTCAGGCAGAGGAGTTTACTAAAGTGGTGAACTCGTATCTGAGGAAAGAGAACATCGAGTACGAGCAGAAGCAAGTGAGCTTGCGACTGAAAGACCCCGTTACTCATCGGCTCCGACGCGACTCGTACGAGGCGTTTAAGCAAGAGTGCATAGAAGAAGGCTTCCGCGACGGGCAGTTCAAGGTAAACTTATTGATGCAGGACGAGAAACGTCATGCAAAATTTAAGAAACTGACAATCGAATAGACAAAGTAAAGTTATGCGTAAAGTAATTCTTTTCGCCACCCTGCTTATGATGTCAGTAGGGTCGTGGGCTGCATATTATGTAGCAGGTAATGGAGTGAGTGGAAACCCTTGGTGCGATGGATTGTCGTGGAAGGTGAATGGTTCAGCCATGACCGAAAGCAATGGTGTCTGGAGCATCACTTTCCCGGCTGTACCGGCAGGTTCGTACGACTTCAAGGTAACCAACGGTTCGAGTACTTGGATAGGCTTTAATAAGTTCTCGGCACAGTGTTCTAATCTGTATGCAGTGTCGTCGGGTAGCGATGCCAATATTCACTTCTTGCTGCAGCAGGCACAAGATGTCACTATTACATACAACAGCTCAGTGATATGTCTGCAAGGCAGCGTAGGCAACGAGTACCCTGACCCGTCGAAATATGCTCAGGTAGGTGTGCCATCGGAATATGAGGGCGTGATGTTGCAGGCCTTCTATTGGGACTCGAATAAGCTGACAACCTATTCCAATACACGATATACCACTCTTGTAGACTATGCCGATGAGATAGGGGAGAACTTCGACTTGGTATGGTTTCCGCCTTCGGGCAACGGCAGTGGAGTAGGATACTATACCAAGTGCTATTCGAACCTATCGAGCGACTGGGGTACACAACAGAAGCTACAGGCTGTGATAGAAAAACTACACGAGCATGGCTGCAAGGCTATCGCCGATGTGGTGATCAACCACATGCAGAGCAGTAACGGCTGGGCAAAAGGTTTCTCAACCAATTACTTCGGCACTTATGGCACTTACCGAATCACTTCGTCGCATATATGTGCCAACGATGAGGCATTTACCAGCTCTTCGTCAGATAGCAAGACACTAAGTCATGGTAATGCCGATACCGGAGCTAACGACGACGGCTGTCGCGACCTCGACCATACGTCTGAATACGTTCAGCAGATGTGCAAGGCTTACACACGCTGGCTTATCAACACCATCGGTTTCGATGGTTTCCGTTATGACCTTACTCGGGGATATGGCGGCAACTACCTTTCGATGTATAACCTCGCATCCGAGCCTTTCTTCTCGGTGTCGGAATATTGGGAAGATGTCAACTCGATAAAGAACCACCTCGAAGCAGCATCGTATAACACCCTTGCGTTCGACTTCCCATTCAAATTCAAACTCAATGCATGGAAAGGCGGCTCGGGATATGCTAACCTGAAGAACCCCGGTCTCCGTGCACTCGGACTGTCACGATTTGCCGTCACCTTCATCGACAACCACGACACCTTCCATCGCTCCGACAATCAGAGTGATGAGTTCCTTGGGTATAACACCAACCTCAATGGCAAACGCAAAGAGATACTTGCTGCCAATGCATACCTGTTGATGATGCCGGGTGTGCCATGTGTGTTCTGGCCGCATTGGTATACCTGCAAGAACGAGATAGAAGCTCTGATACGAATACGTAAGGCGGCAGGCATACATTCGCAGTCGGTGGTTACCGACGAAGTGGCAAGCACCAACAGCTACACCGCCACCATCACCGGACATAAAGGTAAAGTGATCCTCAGAATGGGAACTAACCGAGCCACCGACGTGCCGGAAGGCTATGAGGCAGTGTATCACGGCGAGCTATTCGACATCTATGCCTCCGTCACCACGGGTGTGGAGAACGTACTACAGCAGACCGCGAGACCGCGCAAGTATATCGAAAACGGACAGCTGTATGTCGAACACAACGGCGAGGTATACGACATGCGTGGTGCAAGAGTCAGATAGAGCGGCTTTGCCTGTAAGAGGTTAGAGCGGCTTTAGTAATGGCAGAGATGGCAGGATGCCATCTCTGCTTTTGTCGAAATAACATTTCGACAATCATAACAACGGGTGCCATGGTTTGTGGAGAGGTGGCATGGTGTGTGGGGTGTGGTGTGTGGCGTTTTGTCGAAATAACATTTCGACAATCATAACAACGGGTGCCATGGTTTGTGGAGAGGTGGTGTGGCGTGTGGTGTTTTGTCGAAATAACATTTCGACAATCATAACAACGGGTGCCATGGTTCGTGGAGAGGTGGCATGGTGTGTGGTGTGTGGTGTGTGGGGGGTGGTGTGTGTGTCTATTTAGTGGGAGAAGTGGGGCTTGTTGCGAGCGGGGTTGGCAGAGAAGGCAAAATAATAAATGCTACTCGGTGTGAGTAGCATTTATTGTTTGTTTCAAACTTTAGTGGTTTGTCAGCCGCCGAAGTTATTTTAGTGGTTTGTCAGCCGCTGAAGTTATTTTAGTGGTTTGTCAGCCGCCGAAGTTATCGAAGCGGATGTCTTGGTCTTCGACACCGAGCGAGTGTAGCAGGTCGAGTACTGTCTTCGCCATCATTGGAGGTCCGCAGAGGTAGTATTCTACATCTTCGGGAGCCTCGTGTTGTTTGAGGTAGGTGTCACCCATGACAGGAGCGATGAATCCCGGCGTGTACTTTATGCCCATAGCATCGGCTTTGGGGTCCGGGCGGTCGAGTGCGAGGTGGAAGTGGAAATTAGGATATTCCTTTTCAAGTTCGAGGAAGTCTTCCATAAAGAACACCTCGTCGATGCCTCGAGCCCCATAGAAATAGTGCATTTCGCGGTCGCGTGTGTGCAAGGTCTTTAGCATGTGCATTATCTGTGCACGCAGAGGAGCCATACCTGCGCCACCACCAACCCATATCATCTCTTTCTTCGAATCGAAAACAGGATGGAAATCACCATAAGGACCTGACATTGTGACTTTGTCTCCCGGTTTGAGTGAGAAAATATATGTTGATGCTATACCGCATGGAACGTCCATAAAGCCAGGTCCTTGGTCTTTTGGTTTGAACGGTGGAGTAGCGATACGAACTGTAAGAGTAATGATGTCACCTTCGTCAGGATAGTTAGCCATCGAATAAGCACGTATGGTAGGTGTGTCGTTTTTCTGATGCAATCCGAAAATTCCAAATTTCTCCCAAGTAGGAACGTATAGGTCTCCTATAAGTTCGCGGTCGAAGTCAGCATAGTTGATGTCGTATGCAGGTATTTTGATTTGTGCATACGAACCCGGTATGAAGTTCATGTGTTCTCCCGGCGGGAGCGCTACTTTGAACTCTTTGATGAACGATGCCACATTCTTATTAGAGATGACGGTGCACTCCCATTCTTTGACTCCGAGTATTGATTCGTCGATTTTGAGTTGTAGGTTGTCTTTTACTTTCACTTGGCAACCTAATCGCCATCCTTCTTTCTGTTGCTTGCGTGAGAAGTGTACCGTCTCGGTAGGCAGTATCTCTCCTCCACCTTCGAGCACTTGGCATTTGCATTGTCCGCATGAGCCTTTACCTCCGCAAGCTGATGGGAGGTGTACTCCGGCTTCTCCCAGCGTGCTTAGCAGTGTACCGCCGGCAGGGACGTCGTATACTTTGTCGCCATTGATGGTTACTTTGACGTTACCTGAGGCAACGAGATATTTCTTTGCTACTAATAGTACGACTACAAGCAGTAGTATCACGGCGAGGAATACGCCGATACTTAACAATATAGATGTTGTGTTCATAGTCTTAAATACTTATTCCGCTAAAGCACATGAATGCCATAGCCATTAAACCTACAGTGATAAAAGTGATGCCGAGTCCTTGTAGTGGTTTCGGTACGTCGTTGTATTCCATCTTCTCGCGAATGCCTGCGAGTGCGCAGATAGCGAACATCCATCCGAGACCGGAGCCGAGTGCGTACATCAGAGCGTCTCCCACAGAGGTGATAGCCTTGGGGTCGGCAGCGTCGAGGCTGACGCGCTGTTGCATAAAGAGTGAGGCACCCATGATGGCGCAGTTGACGGCTATGAGTGGCAGGAAGATACCGAGTGCTGCGTACAGAGACGGCGAGAAGCGCTCAACGACCATCTCTACTATTTGTACGATAGCAGCGATTACGGCGATGAAGATGATGAAGCTCAAATAGCTCAGGTCGACGCCTTCGATAAGGCAGTTGGGCCCGAGAACGTAAACTTGCAGCAGATAGTTGACGGGCAGGGTAACGAGTAGCACAAACGTCACTGCCACGCCCAGGCCGGCACTCGTCTTAACGTCCTTCGATACGGCAAGATAAGAACACATACCAAGGAAGTAAGCGAATATCATGTTGTCAGCAAAAATGCTGCGAACGAATAAACTTAATGCATGTTCCATAAAAATAGAAGTTAGACCACTGCGTTGTTAGAAGTTAGAAGTTAGATAGTATGTGTGCTATTATCTAACTTTTTTCTAAACCCTACTAACATTTTTTGCAGTTCATTGGTCATATTTAAAATTTTATTCTTTTGGTTGTTGTCTATATAACCGATTCTTTCTGATAGAACTATTTGTGTGTGCAATTCAAATAACGAACCTAAGGCAATACTGATGAAATGTGAAAAGTCTTTATTGGAATCTCTTCCTGCTCCTTCGGCAATATTTGAAGGTATAGACACTGCGGCTCGTTGCATTTGTGAAATAAGAGCATAGGTTTCCGCCTTTGGAAGTGCATACGTCATTTCATAAATGGCTTGTGCTATGTCCATACTATATTGCCATATTTTTAGGTTGTTAAAATTATGCATACTGATTTCTAACAGTGAAACGATCTAACAGTGAAACGATCTAACAGTGAAACGATCTAACATCACTATTCTTTATTTATTGAGCGGTGTACCCAGATGATGCATCCTACGAGGATAAGTGCCATGGCAGGCATCATCATCATACCGTTGTTAACATAACCATGATCGTAGCACCATTGCGGTATCACTTGGAAGCCGAGCAGTGTTCCGCTGCCAAGCAGCTCGCGGAAGAACGCCACTATAACCAAGATGATGGCGTAGCCCAGACCATTGCCCAGACCGTCGAGCAGCGAGTCGCCTACGCTGTTGGTCATGGCGAAGGCTTCGAGTCGTCCCATCAGGATACAGTTGGTGATGATAAGACCGATATAAACCGACAGCTGTACAGCCACGTCGTAGGCAAAGGCTTTAAGAATTTCGCTTACTAAAGTTACCAATGCTGCTACCACCACGAGTTGTACGATGATACGTATACGCATCGGTATGGTGTTTCGTAGCAGTGAGATTACTACGTTCGACATTGCTACTATGATAGTGACGGCGATACCCATCACCAGTGCCGGTTTGAGTTGAACTGTCACTGCGAGGGCTGAGCATATACCCAGTATCTGCACGATGACGGGGTTGTTGGCGCTGAGCGGACCGAGAAGTGTCTCTTTTGTTTTCTGTGATAGTGCCATTGTTTAGTCCTCCTTTTCGTTAGCGGGTTGTTCGTTCTCCACTTCTTCTACTACAGCTTCGTTAGTCTGAGCTGCTACAGCTGCGGCAGCTTCGACAAACTGCTTGTATTCTTGAAGAGTGGTGTTAATCATTGTCTCTACACCCTTAGAGGTGATGGTAGCGCCTGAGATGGCTTGTACTTGTTCGCCGGTGGCGATGCCTTTGGCGATCTCGATGTTGCCCAGAGTACCATTGTTAAGGATGTGTTTACCGATGAATCCGTCTTGGAATTTGGCTGTTGTTATCTCACCGCCTAAGCCCGGTGTTTCGGATTCGTGGTTGAAGAAAGTGCCGTAGATGGTATTTTTGTCGTCATCGAGAGCGACATATCCCCATATCGGTCCCCACAGTCCGGCTCCGCGCATCGGGATGATATATTTCAGTGAGCCGTCGTTGAGAGTTGCGAGATAGAAGGTCTTGCCTTCGAAATCTTTTTCTGCAATGAGTTGGTTGTATAGTGCGTCGACATCTTGTCCTTTGAGGTCGATGTTGAGCGACGATAGCACTTGTTTCTTGCGGTCGAGTTCGACGTTGGCAGCCTGACGCGGCTTCAGTGCCGATGATACAACAGCAAGCAGCAGTGCTACAACCACCACGATAACCGTAGCATAGACTATCGTGTAGACATTACTGTTTGTATTTAGTTTCATAAGTCCTATTTTTTGATTATTGAACGTTTCAACCTCTTGTTGATATTGACTTTAACGACGCACCAGTCGATGAGTGGAGCGCAGAGGTTACCGAACAAGATGGCGAGCATCATACCTTCGGGGTATCCGGGGTTGAAGCATCGAACGAGAATAGCCATCACACCGATGATGAGTCCGTATATCCACTTACCTGTTTCTGTGCGTGCTGATGTGACGGGGTCGGTAGCCATGAATACGGCACCGAAGGCGAATCCGCCGAGCATGAGGTGCAAGTACCATGGAGTGTTGGCAGCTGCGTTATCGGCTCCGCTGAGGTTGATGATCCAAGCCATGAGTCCGCCGCCTACGAATACCGAGAGCATGGTCTTCCACGAAGCCACGCCGGTGAGCAGCAGCAGGCAAGCGCCGAGCAGTATAGCCCATACGCACGTCTCTCCGACAGAGCCCGGGTAGAGTCCGTTCATGGCGTCGAGTACGGTGATAGGTGTACCTACGGTGTTAGTCAGCGTCACGGTGGCGTCGGTCGAAGTGGCGAGTTGTCCGAGAGGTGTAGCACCCGAGAAACCGTCAACGACGGCATGTCCGCCGTCCCAGCCCCATGTGCCGTCGGTGCGTACGAACACCTGGTCGCCCGACATCTTGGTGGGGTAGGCAAAGAAGAGGAAGGCACGAGTGATAAGGGCTACGTTGAAGATGTTATAGCCTGTTCCTCCGAAGATCTCTTTAGCGAAGATGACGGCGAAGGCGGTAGCGATGGCGACCATCCACAGAGGGGTGTCGATAGGCACTATCATTGGAATGATGAAACCTGTGACAAGGAAGCCTTCGGCTATCTCTTCGTGTTTGAATTGAGCGACGGTGAACTCGATGCCCAGACCTACGATGTAGCTTACCAAGATAAGAGGGAGAACTGCCAGCAGGCCAAAGGCAAAGGTCTGCCAGAATCCTACTGTTTGTCCTGTAGCAAGGAAGTGTTGGTATCCAACATTATACATTCCGAAAAGCATAGCAGGAACAAGAGCGAGCACTACGATAATCATTGTTCGCTTCGAGTCGGTAGCATCGTGGACCTGTGCGCCAATACGTTTTGAGGTGGTGTTAGGTGTGAACAGGAAGGTGTCGAAGCCGTCGAAGAGCGAGTGTAGTGCGTGAAACTTGCCACCCTCGTCGAACTGAGGGCGCAGTTTTTCTACTATATTATATAACCATTTCATACGCTTATTCCAATTCTGATTTCATATTGTCGAGTGCTTGTCTTACTATAGCTTGCAGTGGCAGTTTGGATGTGCACACGTACTCGGCGAGAGCAAAGTCTTCGGGTGCTACTTCGTAAGCTCCGAGTTGTTCCATCTTGTCGATGTTGCCTGCTATCATAGCTTTAATAAGATATTCGGGATAGATATCCATAGGGAAGACCTTGTCGTATTCACCTGAGACGATGATGGCACGTCGTCCGCCGAGCAGTCGAGCGTCGTAGTCGTAGCCGGTAGCCTTCTTAAGGCATCGTAGGAACGCCGACGGAACCGAGCGGTTGGTGCTGAAGCGGTTGAGACGAGGTGCGAGCCACCCCATGAAGTCGTGTGTCTCGGATCCTTCGTCGATGACGGAGTATTGGTTGTCGTAAGGTGAGACGAACTCGGAGGGCTCTACCCGGTGTCCGCTCAGTACGTTACCTGCCACGTATCTGAGTGGCTTGTTGGTAGAAGTACGGTTGGTAAACAGTGCAGATAGGGGCATGCCCGGCAGTACTTCGAAGTACTTAGGCGTTGATACTTCCGGACCGGTGAGTGCAACGAGTTTGTGCATGTCGACTTTGCCGGTGGTGAAGAGTCGTCCGATGACGATGACGTCTTGCAGGTTGACGGTGAGCACTTGTTCGTCTTTGTTGACGGGGTCGATGTGGTTGATTTGCACTCCTACGTTTCCTGCGGGGTGTGGTCCGTCGAACACGGTGATGGTAGCATCTTTGAGAGAGGTGAACAACTTAGGTTCGCTCTTCTTGACTGCGAGGTTGACGTTCTTGCCTACTATCTTGGCAAGTGCGGTGATACCTGCTTGCAGTGCTGCTTCTTGTCCTTTGGCTACGTACTCGTAGTCAGGAGCGAGGGGTGCCGAGTCGAATGTCGAAACGAAGACGGCTTTCGCTTTTTTGTCGGGGTTGGCGATGCAGTCGTACGGACGTTGTTTGACCAAGCACCATAGTCCTGATGCCAACAGCAGGTCGCGAACCTGTTCGCCGGTCATCGTGGCGAGGTCAGCATTGTAATTCTCGTAGACTTGTGTCTCATCGGGTTCGATACTGATAGATAGTATCTTCCGTCGTTCTCCACGATTGATGGCAAGAATCTTGCCGCTTACGGGGGACGAGAACATCATCTGAGCGAACTGCTTTGACGAGAAGAGCGGCTGACCGGCTTTTACCATGTCGCCTTCGTGTACAAGCAGTCGTGGCTTGACACCGGCAAAATGGTCCGGCACAATCTCGATAACCTTAGGCATGGATAGAGCCACTGTCAGTTGGGCGGCTTCTCCTACCATGGGTAAATCGAGACCTTTGGTAATCTTAATTACTTTGCTCATAAATGTTAAAAGATTGATTATTTATTATGTGTATTTTTTGATGATACGTTATTGTTGTCGTCGTGTGTAAACGGCGAAGTCGTAGTCGTAGGGGTTGAGGTCGTCGGCTTGGTTTTGTCGGAGTGAGTATAGTTCCCATGTCTGCGGGTCTATATCCGGAAAGAAAGTGTCAGCGTCGTCCCATTGATGGTGTATATGTGTGATATACAGTCGGTCGGCGATGGGCATAAACTGTCGGTATACCATACCTCCTCCGATGATGAAAGCCTCCTCGTCCGGTAGTGTCAGCTGCAAAGCCTGTTGTATGGAGTATACTGTCTCGGCACCGTCGAAGGTCTTGTCTTTGACGTCGGTGAGCACGATGTTACGTCTGTTAGGCAGCGGGTGACGTGGCAGCGAGAGGAAGGTTCGTTCTCCCATTATCACTGTCTTGCCTTGTGTAGTTAGTTTGAAGTATTGCAAGTCGGCAGGCAGATGGCAGAGCAGTTGTCCTTGTCGTCCGATGCCGTTATGTTGGTCGATGGCTACAATGATAGATATCATGATAGTGTGATGTTGGTTATACTGCTACTTGTCCGGCGATATGCGGGTGCGGGTCGTAGCCTGTCAGGCAGAAGTCGTCGTAGTCGAAACTGAAGATGTCTGTCTTGTCGGGGTTGAGCGTCATGGTAGGCAGAGGTCTGGGTTGTCGGGTGAGTTGCAGTTTGACTTGTTCGATGTGGTTGTTATAAATATGTGCATCTCCGAGAGTGTGCACGAAGTCTCCCGGTTGGAGATGGCATACCTGTGCCATCATTTGCAGGAGTAGAGCGTAGCTTGCTATATTAAAAGGTACTCCGAGGAAGACGTCAGCCGAGCGTTGGTAGAGTTGCAGACTCAGCTTGCCGTCTGCCACATAGAATTGAAACAGGCAGTGGCATGGTGGCAGTGCCATTTGGTTGACTTCGGCAACGTTCCATGCGCTGACGAGCAGTCGGCGCGAGGTGGGGTTGTGCTTTATCTGTTCTACGATGTTGGCAATCTGGTCGATATGCCCTCCGTTGTAGTCGGGCCAGCTTCTCCATTGGTGTCCGTAGACGGGTCCGAGTTCGCCATTTTCGTCAGCCCATTCGTTCCAGATGCGCACTCCGTGTTCTTGCAGGTAGTGTACGTTGGTGTCGCCTTGCAGGAACCACAGCAGTTCGTAGATGATGGATTTGAGGTGTAGCTTCTTGGTGGTGAGCAGCGGGAAGCCGTCAACCATGTGAAAGCGCATCTGATGTCCGAATACCGACGTGATGCCGGTACCGGTGCGGTCGTCTTTGTGGGCACCCTCGGTCAGTATCCTTTGGCAGAGGTCTAAATATTGTTGCATTTTAAAATCAGATTGTGCGTGTTGGTAGCGTGAGTGTTAATAGAGGTTGTAGGTGGTTCTGAGCACCCTGAATTCGGTACGTCGGTTAATTTGGTTGGCTATGTTTTGTTGGTCGGGTGTGAGTGTGTCGATAAACTGTTCGTCGAGTGTTTGTCCGACGGGCAGGTAGTTATATTTCTTATGCAGAGCTTCGTCTACCACCACCGGTTTGTCTTTGCCGTATCCTACGGGTGTGAGTCGTTCTTTGTCAATGCCGTGTGCGATGAGGTATTCGACGACGGCTTGTGCTCTTTTCTCGCTGAGTGTCTTATTGCTTGCCGAGTCGCCTACGCGGTCGGTATGAGCAGATAGCTCGATGGTGATATTAGGGTTGTCTTGCAGCAGTTTGATGAGTTGGTTGAGTCCTTGTTCAGACGCCGGTGTGAGTTCCCATTTTGCAAATTCGTAGAAGATATTATCCATGGTGATAGGTTTGCTCAGCGAGGTGAGAGTGAAGTCGTGGTTATAGGTCTTAGAGTCGACGAGGTTGTCGGTCCGGAGTTCGTATTTCTCGTTGAGGTATCCACGTGCGGTGGCGAGCATGACGTATTTGCAGTCTTTCTGAAGTTTGAGTTTGTAGCTGCCGTCTTTTCTGACTTGCACTTTGGCGTTAGTGCCGTCGTTTCCTACTAAGCGGATGAAGGCGTCAGCCACTTGTTCGCCGGTATGGCTTTTGACATTACCTTCTACGAGGAATACCATTTCCGGAAGTATGAAGCTGTATATTTTGTCGAATCCTTTCTTTTGTCCTCGGTTCGATGAGAAGAACCCTTCTTCGGCGTCTGAGGCGAATGTGATGCCGAAGTCGTCGCCGTTGGAGTTGAATGGCGTACCCATGTTATACAGCAGCCACGTGCTGTCTTGTGGTACGGCTTTGAAGATGTCGAGTCCGCCGTATCCGGGATGTCCTTTGGATGAGAAGTATAACGTTCCGTTTTTTCTGATGGTAGGGAACATCTCATCGGAGGCGGTGTTGATGACCGGTCCGAGGTTGGTTGGCATCTTCCATTCGTCGCCGTCGAGTTGTGCGAAGTAGATGTCCATACCTCCGTATCCGTCGGGAGCGTCGGATACGAAGTATAGAGTGTCGCCGGAGTAGGAGAGTGAGGGGTGTGCGCAGGTGATGGTGCTGTCGTCGAAGAGTTTGACTTGTTGTGGTTCGCTCCATGTTCCGCTTGCCCGCGACGACTTATATATCTGTGCTCCGAGGTCAGAGCCGTTGATAGGTTTAGAGTAGGTGAAGTACATGGTATGTCCGTCGTCGGAGAAGCAGCACACACCTATGTCGGCCGGTGATGTTTTTTTCTTGGCATTGCTGTCGGCGGCGCCAGCTGCGTCGCTACCTTCGCCATTGTCGCTGCCTGAGTTTTCGGAGTCGGCGCCTTCACTGTTTTGTTCGCCTTCGAGTCCTTCGGTCTTCTCTATGTCTTCCCATTTGCCGAGTGCGTTTTTGCGAGTGGAGTACAGCATGTTGACGGGCACTCCTGTGATGTTGCTGAGCAGTCGGTTTTTTCGTGAGGTGGTGGTGCGGTTTGAGGTGAACATCAGAGCGTCGCTGTTGCTACCGATGAAACATGGTGAGAAACTGCTTGAGCGCTTGTCGTTGAACTCTTTAGCTTCAGATAGCTTATATCGTGTAAACTCTTTCTTCCATTCGCTCACTTGCTGACAGGCATATAGTCCGGCTCGTGCGACGTAGTCGTTGGGGTTGTGCTCGAGGTAGGTGTTGTAAGCCTTCTCAGCATCCTTGTATTTGCCCTGATAGTGGAGTGTCTGTGCGTAGTAGAGGTAGACTATGGAGTCTTGGTATTTGTTGCGGATGGAGTTTTGGTATGCTTGCAGTGCCTTTGGGTTGTTGATATGTCGGTAGCATTCGCCTTGTTTGAAGGCGACAGAGGCGCGCAGGTTCTTGTCTTTGCGGTCTATTTTCCGGTAGCATGAGCGGTAGATGTCGCCGGCTACGTAGTATTCTCCGATAGCGTATTTCTTGTCGGCGCGTCGAAGGCGTGCTTGCAATCCGCATGATGAGAGCGACACACTGAAGATGAGCAGTGTGAGGGCGCAGAGTAATATGTCGGACTTGTTTTTCACACTATACTAATTCGTGAATGATAAGTCCGCTTCTGAGTTTGGGTTCGAACCAAGTGGTCTTAGGCGGCATGATGTTACCCGAGTCGGCGATGTCCATGAGTTGTTTCATGGTGACGGGGTAGAGTGCGAGTGCTACTCTCATCTCGCCGGAGTCGACACGTCGTTTGAGTTCTCCGAGTCCTCGTATGCCTCCCACGAAGTCGATGCGTTTGTCGCTTCTGAGGTCGGTAATGCCGAGTAGTTTGCGCAGTATCAGGTCGGAAGAGATGGTGACGTCGAGCACTCCTATGGGGTCGTTGTCGTCGTAGCGACCTTGGCGTGCGGTGAGCGAATACCACTCGCCGTCGAGGTAGAGAGAGAAGTTATGCAGGCGGTCGGGTTTGTAGATGTCGGTGCCTTTCTTCTCGATTTCGAAGTCGGCTGACAAAGCGTTGAGGAAGTCTTGCGAACTCATTCCGTTGAGGTCACTAACGACGCGGTTGTAGTCGATGATGTTGAGTTGGTCGTCGGGGAAGCAGACGGCGAGGAAGTAGTTATATTCTTCGTCTCCGCGGTGGTTGGGGTTTTGCAGTCTTTTCTCGTTGCCTACCAAGGCTGCGGCAGCGCTGCGGTGATGTCCGTCAGCGATATAGAGATATGGGATATGTTTGAAGATGTCGGTTATCTGATTGATGGTGTCGCGGTCGTTGATAACCCAGAAGGTATGCCCGAATCCGTCGAGGTCGCTTATGAAGTCGTACTCAGGTTCGGTAGCTGTGATTTTTTGGATGATGGCGTTCAGGTCGTCGCGGTGAGGATATGCAAAGAAGACGGGTTCGATATTGGCATTGGTGATACGCACATGTTTCATTCGGTCTTCTTCTTTATCGCGTCGTGTGAGTTCGTGCTTTTTTATTCTGCCGGTCATATAGTCGTCGACAGAGGCGGCGACGACGAGTCCGTACTGTGTGCGGTTGTTCATGGTTTGTGCATAGATGTAGTAGTGTTCTTCGTTATCTTGCACGAGCCATCCTTTTTTTCGAAAATCGTTGAAGTTGTCGAGAGCACTTTGGTATACCCGCGGGTCATGTTCGTCGGTGCCGACGGGGAAGTTGATTTCGGGTTTGATGATGTGGTATAGCGACATCGGGTTACCTTGTGCTTCGTCGCGTGCTTCCTGAGAGTTGAGTACGTCGTAGGGTCTTGACGACACTTGCTTGGCTATCTCGCGTGGTGGGCGTATGCCTTTGAAAGGTTTTATCAGAGCCATCGTGATGTGTTATTTGCGTGTTGGTTGAGGTTCGGCTGTTGTACCCATAGAGCATGTGCCGTTGAAGATAGCCTTAGGTTCAACTATGAGTGTTTGTGTTTTGACTTCACCTTTGATGTTGCCCGTAGAGCGCAGTGCGAGACTTTGTTTGACGTCGATTTTACCGTCGAGTCGTCCGAAAATCTCGGCGTTGAGACATGCTACCGAGCCTTTCATAAAGCCTTTTTCTCCGATTACCACTTTGCCTGAGCATTGCAGTTCTCCTTCGATGACTCCGTCGATACGGATGTCGCTATCGGCGATGACGGTGCCGATAATCTTACTGCCGGCAGTAAGGGCATTGTATAAATTGCCGGTTGGTTGTTGTGCTTGACTTGCCATAGTATTGTGAGTGAACATAGTTTTTGTTAATGTTGTGTTCGCGTGCGAACATTTAATAGCCCGCAAAAATACAATTTTTTTTGCTACCGACAAAATAAAAATCTAAATAAACCTAAATAATAGTGTAAATGCCAAGTCTTGTTGCGCAAATAAAATTATTTTCGTACCTTTGCGGGTCAATTTCGGGCTGGAGTAGGGTGACGATAATTTGCAAGAATGAGAGTCCGAAAAAACATAGAATTAGAGTAAACGAAGAATAGGACAGAGCAGGAAACAATAATTATAATTAATCAGCCGTAAATTTTCCATTGATTTTGTCTGTCAATACGTTGCTTTTTCTTTAACTTCTTATTGAGTTATTTGATGTGTTAATTATTCGTGAAAGTTATGAAACTGTTTTTAACGATATTAGTTATTGTCGCAGTGGCCTTTGTGTTGCTTGCGGTGCGTGTGTTGGTGAAGCCCGGTGGCAGGTTCAGCTCTCAGCATATCTCTCAGAGTAAGGCGATGCGCGAGCGTGGCATAACGTGCGCAAACTCATCCGATTACCGCGAGCGTCATAACAACCGCAGGCTCGATGTAAATAGCTTATAGACCGGCTTCGCCTGTTAGAAGTTAGACCGCTTCGCTGTTAGAAGTTAGACCGCTTCGCTGTTAGAAGTTAGACCGGCTTTGCCTGTTAGAAATTAGAAATCAAAATAATAATTATCAATATGAACACAAAACAAATTATCATTGACGCAGTATTAGCTGTAGCTATCGTCGTTCTTTTCGTACTTTATTTCACCGGTTCGAAGTCGGGTTCACCTGTAGCTTCTTCTGAGGGGTCGGTAGTTAGTGCTGAGTTGCCCATTGCTTATGTCAATCTCGACTCAATCCTTGCCAACTACACTTTCGCTGTTGAGGCTAACGACCAGTTGATGAATGACCAAGAGAATGCTACTGCTAAGTTGAACCAGCAGGCTCGTACTTTGCAGAACGAGTATGCCGACTTCCAGCGTAAAGTCGATAACAATGCTTTTTTGAGTCGTGAACGTGCCGAGAAAGAGCAGCAGCGACTAATGAAACGTCAGCAAGACTTGCAAGACCTTGAGCAGAAACTGTCGCAAGACATCATGGTGAAGACGCAAAATCTGACTATGCAACTGTCGGATACGGTGGATAACTACCTGAAGCAGTTTAATGCCGATGGTCGTTATAAAGTGATATTTACCAACAACCATCGTGATAATATCATCATGGCGGACGAGGCATTCGACATCACCGACCAGGTGGTAAGCGAACTCAACAAACGCTATCAGAAAAAGAAATAATCGGTTATGGACAGAAGGCGACTTCTGAGATACATATTCTACGAACCGTATTGGCGGTATCTGCTCACCGACGTCATCCTGCTTGTTGTCAGTTTCTTCGTTGTGCTGATGTGGTTTCCGCTAAGTACGGACATTCCATTTCAGAAGTATAGTGTCTTCTCTTTAGTCTTTTCCGCCACATGGCTCTTGGTGAGCTATTTGGGTCATAGGTACTTGAAAGTAAAGTACCTGAAGATGGGTACTAACATATCGCGGCTGCTCGTGGTGGCAGCCGTTGTGTTTGTGTTGATGTACGCATATATGGAGTTGCTGTCGCACGACCAGCGTTATTCAATATGGGTGTTGTTGACGATATGGATAGCCATGTTTGTGGCGAGTGTGATATACATACTCTTTTCTCATGCATATATCTATGCGCTCAATACCGAGCCAGAACTCGAGCGTGCCGTCAACCGTCGGGAGCAGCATGTGCTTTATGAGCCTGTGATATATGAAGCCGAGGAGCGCGAGCGTTGCTACAACAACGTGATAGAACTCACCTCGAAGCGTGTGCTGACCTTCTTGCTCAAGCATATAGAGTTGGCGTCGTCGAACACTTTTACCCTCAATACTTCAGAGCTTTACAATATCAACAAGCTACGTTACTATCGTTACGATGCCATCATCAACTTCATGCCGCTCAATCAGATACGTGGTATCAATAAGATGTTTGGCACGGTAAATGACCGTTTGCCCGACGATGGTATGTTCGTGTGCTGTTTTACACCTCAGAATGTGGTAAAGAAACAGTTTCTTGCCAAGTATCCGCCTGTGATAAATTATATTGCTTACACCTTGTTTTTTTTGTACAAGCGTGTGATGCCGAAGGTGTTTATGACCTCGCGTTTGTATTACGACATCACAGAGGGTAAAAACCGCGTGTTGTCGAAGGCTGAGGTGCTTGGCAGACTTTGTTATTGCGGCTTCGAGATTGTTGACGAGCAGAAAATAGACGAGTTGGTATATGTGGTGGCACGTCGGTCGTTCACACCCGATACGGTTCAGCGTCGTCTGTACGGCATGCTGATAAAACTCAACCGTGTGGGCAAAAACGGCAAGCTATTTAAGGTCTATAAGTTCCGGACGATGCACCCGTATTCCGAATATCTTCAAGACTACATATACAAGAAATATCAGTTGCAGGAGGGCGGTAAGTTCAATCATGACATACGTGTCACTACTCTTGGTCATTTCATGCGTCGCTATTGGCTCGACGAGTTGCCTATGCTGCTCAACCTGTTCAAAGGCGACATGAAGCTGGTGGGTGTGCGCCCGATTAGTCAGCAGTACTATTCGCTGTATTGCAAGGAGTTGCAAGAGCAACGCAAGCATCACAAACCCGGTCTGTTGCCACCTTACTATGCTGATATGCCTAAGACTCTCGACGAGATACAAGTGTCGGAAATGAAGTATCTGACCGAATGTGAACAGAAAGGCACGCTCAGAACCGACTTCGTGTATTTCTGGAAAATCATATATAACATCTTATTCAAGCGGGCGCACAGCAACTGACGACATGTCGTTCGGTCGGCAAAGGGTGCTCTATAAACGTAAAGGTCTTATGAAACGTCTCTTACTCTTTTTGTTGATAGCCATTTCAGTGACTACATATTCGCAGAACATACCGGTGAGTATGCAGTATACACAGATATACGACTTTCTTGACGAGATGGCAGCCGACGGCTATATCCACCTCAACTCAGCAATCCGTCCGTACACTCGTAAACAGATAGCTGAATATCTGGTTCAGATAGAGTCTAAGAGCACGTATTTCAACAAACGTCAGAAGCAGGAGCTCAAGTTTTTTATGAACGAGTTCGCCCTTGAGCTTGACACGATTCCCGACAATTGGGTAGAGTGGACCAACCGAAAGACGTTCAACCTGAGTTTGGCTCAGCCGTCGTTTCATTATATGACCAAGGAGAAGAACTTCAAGATGACGATACGCCCGATCTTAGGCATGGACATCTACGCAAGTAAGAAAGGTGGGATCATCAAACGTTGGTATGGTGCCGAGATACAAGCCGACATCGTCAGCCATGTGTCGATATGGGGGTCGCTAAGAGACATCTCGTGGAACGGTACTGCCTTGCTCAGTTCGAAATACTATCCCAGCGACGTGGCAAAGATGTATGGTGCACGGTTGACTCGGGCACCGTATCTGAACAACCTGCCGGGTGCTGAGTATAAAGAGGCGACGTATGGTGCCGACTTCTCTAATTCGAAAGGTGGTATCTCGCTGTATTCGTGGTGGGGAAGCATAGGCATACAGCGCGAGGACATAGCATGGGGCGATGCATACTACGCTTCGAATATCTTGTCGGGACATAATCCGGCAGTGCCGATGATTACCCTCAACCTCAAACCTTGTCGATGGTTCGAGTTCAACTATTTCCACGCGTGGCTCGAGAGCAATGTGATAGACTCGACAAACTATTACGTTGAGAACACCACTATAGGTACCGAACGCGAGTATAGACCTCATAATAAGTTTATGGCAGCCAACATGTTCACGTTTTCCCCGATTAAGCAACTATCGTTTTCGTTTGGTAATTCGATAGTGTATGCCGAGCGTAGCGTGAGGGCTGAGTTCTTCATTCCGATAGCGTTTTATAAGTCGCTCGACCACCTGATGACGAAAGGGTTAGGGACGGAAAATCAAAACTCGCAAGTGTTCTTCACCATTAACACTCGCAACCTTCGTCACACAAACTTCTATGCTTCGCTCTTTGTCGACGAGTTCTCGGCATCGCGGTTGAAGAAGTCGAATCCCCAGCGCAACCCTATTTCTTATCAGGTGGGTATGTCGGTGACGAACTGGCCCGTGAAAGACTTAGTGCTCAGGGCTGAGTTCACCCGTTCTTATATTGCCTGCTATACCCACTCGATACAGACTCTGACCTATGCATCTAATTCCTACGTCATGGGTAACTATATGGGCGATAATGCTCAGAATATATATGCAGAGTTGACTTATCGCCCCGTTCGCGGACTAAAACTGTCGTTCACATACGTCAACGACACAAAATATAATAACTACTCGTATCTTCGTCGCGACAAGTCGAGTCCTGAAGGTCAGATTTCTCAGACTATAGCTCAGAAGCCATTCGCTGAGAAGACGTACATGAACAACACGTTCTCGCTGAATGCCTTGTATGAGGTCTTTCAGAACTGCTACGCGGTGGTTAACTTCTCCTATAACAAAGCGGTGGGGTATGCCCCTACTTCCACCCCGATAGCTTCGGAGGACCGTGGTGGAGTGGATGAAGCCGGCAATCGTGTCGTCCTTGAAGGCACAGCCCTGCAGAACTATTATCTTTCGAAGTTTGCGCCGCTATATCTGCAAGGCAGTAACTTCACGTTTATGGCAGGGCTGAGTTTCAACTTCTGATAGGTCTTATAAGTGTATTTTTATTAACAACTCACAATAAATTTTATACAATGAAAACAAGTACAAAAATTCTGATGTGCCTTGCGGGTGTAGCACTCGTAGTATTGGGTGTGCTCTGTATTATGTATCCGGGCGACACCATTCTCACGTTGGCATGGGCATTGGGCATCATGCTCGTTGTTTCCGGTTGCAGCACTTTTGGTGCTTGGGCAACGTTCCGTGCTATCAATCCTTATAGTGGTCTTACTTTCCTTGCCGCGCTGATGCAAGTCATCCTCGGTGTAGTGCTGATCATCAACCCGGCTCCTATGGCTATCGCTTTGCCTTTTATCTTTGCCTTCTGGGTGTTGTACGAAGGAATCGGGCTCTTGGTTGACTCGTTCAACTACAAGCGTTTAGGCTGGAGCAAATGGTGGGTACTATGTCTTATCAGTGTGCTCGTTATCGTTGCCGGTTGCTACGGTTTGTTCTGCGACCCGGTAGCTTCGGCTAAGACCTTGGCTTGGTTGGTAGGTATAGGTATCATCCTCGATGGCGTGGGCAACTGGCTGAAAGTGGCAGCTGTCAACCGCGTGGAGAGCCGGTTGCATAAGATTGCCGATAACATCAGGCAAATCATCGACGTAGAAGACGTAGAAGAAATAAAGTAATGAAAAGTAAGGTTATTCTTTTGACCGGAGCAAGTAGCGGTATCGGCTTTGATACCGCTATTGCTTTAGCTAAGCAAGGACACCGCGTGTATGCTGCTGCTCGTCGTGTTGAGCGTATGGCGCCTCTTTGCGAGTATGGCATAGTGCCTTTGAAGATGGACGTTACCGACGTGCAGTCGATGCAAAAGAAATTATGATAGACCAGATATTAGAATATAACCGTTCGTTTGTAGAGCGGAAGGGTTACGAACAATACGTAACTGATAAATACCCTGCCAAGAAATTAGCAGTGTTGACGTGTATGGACACACGTCTGACTGAGTTGTTGCCGTCGGCACTCGGTCTGAAAAACGGCGATGCCAAGATCATAAAGAACGCAGGTGGACTGATTCTCTCGCCTTTTGATTCGGCGATGCGCAGCCTTATAGTGGCTATTTATGAGCTTGGCGTTGAACAGGTCATGGTGGTGGCACATAGCCAATGTGGGGCATGCCACATGAGCTATAGCCATTTCTACCCGGAGATGAAGGCGCGGGGCATTACCGACGCCACATTAGACACCATCAGCGAGTGCGGCATCGACATCAGTCGTTGGCTCGAAGGGTTTCATGATACCAAAGCGTCGGTTCGAAAGACAGTGGAAAATATAGTCAGGCATCCGCTTATTCCTAAAGATTTGATAGTTCGCGGATTCATTATCGACTCTGTTACGGGAGCTTTAGAAGAGGTTAAATGACTTGTATTGCAGTGCGGATAAAACTGAGGAACAGAGGATGCGGGTGAAGAACGGTGCTGCTATATTCGGGATGAAACTGCGTGCCGATAAACCACGGATGACCGTCTAATTCGATGATTTCAGTCAGTCCGCTATCGGGATTTACGCCGGAGCAGTGCAAGCCATGTCGCTCTAACTCGGGCTGATAAACATGGTTGAGTTCGTACCGGTGCCGATGTCTTTCTTTTATTTCTTCGCATCCGTATATGTCCCTTACTCGACTTCCCTCCTGCAGTCGGCAAGGATAGGCTCCTAAACGCATGGTTGCACCTTTGTAGGTGGTGCGTTTCTGACTATCCATCAAGTCGATGATATTATGCTTGGTATGTTCGTCGAACTCTGTGGAGTTGGCATCGGCGTAGCCTAATACGTCTCTTGCGAACTCTATCGCCATGCACTGCATACCCATGCATATTCCCAGGCATGGTATTTTGTTTTCGCGGGCGAACCTAATGGCTGCCAGTTTGCCTTCTACGCCGCGACTGCCGAACCCCGGGGCGATGACGATACCTTGAAACTCAGATAGCTGTTTTACATTCTGCGGGTTGATGTCATCTGAAAGGAAGGATACCAGCTTTAGTTTGCGGTTGTTGTATGCGGCGGCGTGTGAGAGCGCTTCGCGTATCGATTTGTAGGCATCCTGCAGCTGTACGTATTTGCCGACCAATGCTATCGTTACGTCTTCTTTTGCGTCTTCCAGTCGATGTAGAAAAGCTTTCCACGAGTCCATGTCAGGTGCAGCAACCGTTGCGAGGTCGAATCCGGTCTTGCGTAGCACGACAGAGTCGAGTCCTTCGTCGAGCATATTCAGCGGTACTCGGTAGATGGTGGGTGCGTCAATAGACTGAATGACAGCATCTTCGTCTACATTACAGAATAACGCCACTTTGCGTCGCACTTCTGTGGGTATGTCATGTTCGGTGCGGAGAACGATAATATCGGGTTGCACGCCTTCTTGTTGCAAATCCTTGACGGAGTGCTGCGTAGGTTTGGTCTTGAGCTCTTTGGCAGCAGCAAGGTAAGGTACGTAAGTAAGGTGGATACAGCAGCAATCTCGCCCCATCTGCCATCGAAGTTGGCGTACCGACTCGATGAAAGGTAGCGATTCGATGTCTCCTACCGTTCCGCCTATTTCTGTGATGACAAAGTCGAAGTCGCCGGTGCTGCCTAATGATAGGATATGATGTTTTATCTCATCGGTGATATGCGGAATAATCTGCACTGTCTTTCCTAAGTAGTCGCCTCGTCGCTCTTTCTCTATGACGCTTTGGTAGATGCGCCCGGTGGTGATGTTGTTGACCTTGTGGGTCTCGACATTGAGGAAACGTTCGTAGTGTCCGAGGTCGAGGTCTGCTTCGTGTCCGTCGACAGTGACGTAACATTCCCCATGTTCGTAGGGGTTGAGCGTCCCGGGATCGACATTGATATATGGGTCTAACTTCTGAATGGTCACTCTAAAACCGCGTGACTGCAGCAGCTTCCCCAAGGATGCCGCTATGATACCTTTCCCGAGCGAAGAAGACACGCCGCCGGTGACAAAAATATATTTTGTTGACATAGTTGAATTGTTAAGTTCTCGTTTCGGAGTGCAAAGATTGCATTTTTTTTTCAAATTTACAAGAATAAAATGTAGGCGAGGTATTTTTTATTTAGGCTATCCGATAGGACGTGGCGCATCGTGGTTAACGATGTTTTCCGCAAAAAGTATATCATTTCCCGTAATTTATATAACTGCGGTTAGCGCATGATGTTGTAATTTTGCGGTCTGAAAGATAAAGTACCATCGGATATTAATCAAAAAACATACTTACAGATATGAGAAGACTCCTTTTAACCATCCTCTCAGGCATAGTAGCTCTGACGGGTTGCAGTGCGCAAACAACTAAAAAAGAAACGAATATGAAAAAGAAAGTATTAGTAGTGTATTTCTCTCATGCAGGAGACAACTACTCAGTAGGAAACATCAATGTGGGCAACACCAAGATTGTTGCCGACTACATCAGCGAACTGACCGGTGCTGACCGTTTTGAGATTGTTACTCATAAGTACGACGGCATGGCGTATAAGCCGCTCTGCGACCTTGCGCAAGACGAGCAGATCAAAGACGAGCGACCTGCGTTTGAAGGTCAGATAGTAGATAAGGATAGCAAAGTGTTGGTTGCCAAACCAACACAGGCAGACTTCGACAACTACGATGTCATCTTTATCGGCAGTCCCGTTTGGTGGGGCACATATCCGCAGGTGATGTTCACCTTCTTCGACCGCTATGATCTCAACGGTAAAACTATCTATCCTTTCACCACCCACGAGGGCAGCGGACTTGGCAGTTGTGTCAGTGACTTGCGCGCTTCCTACCCGCGTGCAGATGTCAAGAAAGGCTTCAGCATCTACGGCCATGAGGTGCGCACCAACAAAGCGAAGGTAGAAACATGGATTAAAGGTTTGGAGTTGTGATGATGCCATAGTAGGCGGCAATCCTGCCAAACGGATGAAGGTGATTCCGCTGAAGGATAAATCATGCAAACACTTAGATTTACAACTGTGCGGCTTACAGCAATGTAAGCTGCTTTTTTTTTGCTTGTTTTCACTATTTGGGTGGCTTTTGCTTATTTATTCTGATTGCCGATGATTAAGATTTCGGCATGGTATTTCGATTGCGTTTTGGTGGTATGTTGTCTCGGTCTTGCCTCGGTGGTGTCTCGTGGGTGGTAGGTGATAGTAAAAATATACGATTATTAAGATTTGCAGTTAGCGGAATCCTCACTCTTTTGTGTTCGATTCTTTACGGTAGTGTGTGGCTTGAGCGTGAGAGAGAGGGGATGTCGGCAGAGGGGATGTCGGCAGAAGGGGTGTCGGCAGATGGGATGTCGGCAGAGGGGATGTCCGAATTAAATTCGGACGCAATTGACGGAGAAATCTTCCGCAATTGACGGAGAAATCTTCCGCAATTGACGGAGAAATCTTCCGCAATTGACGGAGAAATCTTCTGCAATTGACAGAGAAATCTTCCGCAATTGACGGAGAAATCTTCCGCAATTGACGGAGAAATCTTCTGCAATTGACGGAGAAATCTTCCGCAATTGACGGAGAAATCTTCGCGGAAGGTAGTTGCGGAGGGTAGTCATTAGAATGAGAGACCCCTTAATCTTTTCACCCTTTGCAGAGAGAAACAACTAAATAGCAAAAACTTTTGCATTACCGCAAAAAAAGTTGTACTTTTGTAGCACTTTTAGGCATTTAAAGGGCACAGCTTCCAAAGCACAGTTTAAAACCTACGATCTTACAAAATATCATTTTGAACATTTTGAGAGATTAACTTTGGGTTATCCGCAAGGGGATGTGTCTCCCCAAGATTTTATCGATTGCCTTTCTATCGGTACTGACGTTCCGGGGCTGGTGATATCGGTTACGGCAAACGAATCGATATCTGACCCTTCTATGATAACCGACATAATAGCACAAACATCTGAGTGAATATGAGAAAGTTATTTTTTATTTTTAGTGTAGTGCTCTTTGCAGCATGTACTACTCATAATCCGGCAGACGGTTTGTCGTTTGATGCCACAAGTGCAACTATCGCGACGCTCACCATGCCGGATGGGAGTGATGTCCAGTACACTGCGTATGAGCGTCTGTATTATGTGAGCAATGTGGAGGACTCTACGTATCAGTTCCTTAATATCTATGTGCCGGCAGGTGCGACCGAGGCAACACCTATCTTCCTCCGTACCTATGTAGGCGGATATATGGCATCCGAAGCCAAACGGCCGGTGGCAGGCGATGCGACAGGGCGGGCATTGAAGGAAGGCTACGTGGTGGTTATCCCGGGTACGCGCGGACGCAACTCCCGCGTCGGTGATACCTATACAGGGCGTGCACCGAAAGCTATCCTTGACCTCAAAGCCGCTATCCGTTACTTGCGACGTTTCGATAAGCAGATACCCGGTAACACCGAGCGTATCATCACCGATGGCACGAGTGCCGGAGGTGCGATGTCGGCTCTGATGGGCGGAACGGGTAACCACCCCGAGTACACCGAACTGCTCCGTGCTATGGGTGCCGCTGGCGCACGCGATGATGTGTTTGCCGCCGTTTGCTTCTGTCCGATAACCGACCTTGACCATGCCGATATGGCGTACGAATGGCTCTACAATGGTACCCGTCACCAAGATGCCACTACCGATGCCGCTGTCCTTGCCGTATCGGACGAATTAGCGGCTCAGTTCCCTGCATATTTGAAGAGTCTGAGTCTCCATACGTCGGATGGCACATTGCTCACGGAAGAGAACTACTTGGAATATATCAAGAGCGAGATTATCCGTTCGGCACAGATTGCCAAGAATGCCGGAGCTGATATCTCTGCCGACCTCGGTTTCACATTTAGTAAGGAAGAGATGGACGGTATGCCTCCGCTCAATGGGGGTGTTTCCCAAAGTCTCCAGTTTCAAAATCAAAACATCTCAAAACGTCTGAAAGACAATTCCCCTTTAGGGGGACTTAGGGGGCTCCCCTCTCCTCGAACAGGAGAATATATCGTGGATTTGGACATGCCGACTTATCTGTCATATGTGGCTTCCTCTCAGCCGCTCAAGACCGCTCCTGCTTTCGACACAAAAGATGTGTGTGGTCAGAAGGCTTCGGGCGAGAATGAGGAGTTCGGCGATGCAGCAGGTAGCAGCGTCAACTTCACGGCATATAGTCAACAACGTGTGCTGCAAGAGTGCGATGGTCTGCCTATGTCCGACTCGCTGCAAGCCGCAATAGCCCGGAACGTGCGGCTCATGAACCCGATGTATTATATCGGCGACAGCCGCACTACGGTTGCTCCGCATTGGTATATACGTCACGGCGCACGCGACCGCGACACATCCTTCCCTGTGCCCCTCAATCTGGCACTTAAACTGCAGAATGAAGGCTACGATGTCAATTTCCTGCTCTCATGGAACCGCCCGCACAGCGGCGACTATGCCCTCGATGAACTCTTTGAGTGGATAAAACAAATTACCACAAAGTAGCCTATGCAACATATTGATTTTACGGACACATTATCCACGGAGTTACAACTCGCACACACGGGTTATCTGACGCACGCGCTGTGCTTGCAAGGCACGGCAACGCTTCTGTTTAACGGTGCTGCGCACCCTTTGCAGGCAGGTGATTGTATTATCATGCAACGCAGCGAGATGGCACAGATTGCCGAGGCAAGCACGGACTTCCGGACCATCACCGTCTATGTCACGCCGGAGTTTATCCAGATGGCGATGCCGCTGAGCAACTACGGCACACGCGGACACATGATGCTGTTCAACGACCCTGTAATGCACCTCAACCCACGGCAACAGGCGCGTTGCAAAGAGAATATGGAGTACGTGCGCACCCGTTGCGCAGAGAGAGAACACCGTTTCTATTTGGATTTGACGCTTAATGCCGTGCAGAGTATGATCATCGATTTCTTTGATTTCCATGCGCAGATATACGACGAGAAAAACGACCTGAGCCACCAGAACGCGCACCTCATGAACCGTTTCATCGACATGTTAGAGCGCGGCGAGTACCGCACACACCGAGACATCTCGTATTATGCCGACAAACTATGTGTCACGCCCAAATACCTCTCCGAGACCTGCAAGAGTATCAGCGGCTGTGGTGCGGCTTATTGGATTAACCGCTATACCTCTGTCGAGATTGCCCGTCTTCTCCGAGACCGCTCGCTCACGCTCGCTGACATAGCTTTCCGTTTCGATTTCTCTTCCACGGCTTATCTGAGCCGTTATATCCGCCAAAACCTCGGCGTTTCCGCCTCGGAGATAAGGGGTGGGGAGAGGTAGTTAGTATGATTCCGACGAAATAGCCTTGTTAGTAACTCAACTTTCCCACATCAAATAATCTGTAATTTATGAGAAATTCTTGCTAATGTTTGTACATAAATTGTAATGGATTAGCCATAAATTACTCATTAATTATCTTTTATGATAATTTAGGTGGGATACTTTTGTTAGTAAATAAATCCGAACAACCAAAGTGGAATACGATTGACATCCCCAAGGAGTATTATCAACCGCAAGATAACTATGCTCGATGTTTCGGATTTGTTTGAAAGATTTGGATGGTCCACCGACTTACACGGTGTATTTTCTATTGACTAAATCGCCGCTTGGGCGTCGATTTATTTGTGTTTTTCGCCGCTGGGACGTTGGATTATGACTATTTTCCGCTGTTGGAGCGTCGGATTACTGATTATTTTCGCTATTTAGGTAGTTTTCACGTACATCTTCGCGAAAGGATGGCTCCGAGAAGGTATATGCTATCTTTGCGCTTGCGAGGTTGGTTTTGAGTATATGTAAATATATGGGAATAAAGAAAAGATGAATGATCTACTGAAATGTATTCGTTTAGTATCTTGGTAAGCTTTGCCGCTCCTTCTGTTTCCAAATGGTCTGCATCAAAGAAATCATCCTCGACGAATCTGTCATCCTTGAATAAGTTTAGATATTGGACATTATTGTATTTTTGCGCCATTTCTTCACAAGTCTCTGTCATTAAAGAATATTAATATTGAGCAGAATCCACGCACTCATAGTAAGTGCCACATACAGGTGTTGTTAATAAAAGAACAGATACGTTCTTTTCCATACACTTCTTGAAAATACTCTTTAAGTTATTTGCACAATTCATAAAATTAGCGTAATTTTGAAGACTATTTTGATTTTCAATCGGATTAAAACTAAATTATAGCGTCATTTTACTTATGCAAACTATCCCTTTTATCAAAATGCACGGCTTGGGGAACGACTATGTTTTTATAGATTGTTTCGCTTCCGCGACAGCAGATATTGTACGTCACACTGACCTTCCCACTTTGGCAAGACACATGTCCGACCGTCATTTCGGCATCGGGTCTGACGGTATAGTGCTAATCATTTCTGCCAATAAGAATGATGCCGATGCCGAAATGCGTATTTTCAACGCCGATGGGACAGAAGCGGAACTGTGCGGCAATGCCATTCGGTGTGTAGGTAAATACATGTATGAAAACGGATTATGCCGACGGAATAAAATTTTCGTCAGAACTCCATCAGGCATACGCACGCTTAGGTTGCACACTTTTGACGGCATAGTGGATAATATAGAAGTAGAGATGGGGAAAGCCGAAGTTGTGTTTGACCAACTGACAATCGACAACCGCACAGTGGATTTTGTATCTGTCAACATTGGCAATCCGCATATCGTTTTGTTTCCGAAAACCGATTTGGCAACTATGTCACTCACGCCAATAGGACCTACTTTGGAGAAACATACGCATTTTCCCGAAGGAACAAATGTGGAGTTTGTTTCCGTGCGTAATTCCAACGAGATAGACATGCGCGTATGGGAACGTGGTTCGGGTGAGACAATGGCTTGCGGAACAGGCGCATGCGCTGCTGCCGTGGCTGCCGCCGTATTATCCAAGACCTGCAACGCAGTTACCGTTCATCTGCGAGGCGGCGACCTTAAAATACAATACAATCCTGCCTCACATGAAGTTACGATGTGCGGAACGGCAACCGAAGTATTCAGAGGACAATATATCTTAACTACTATAGCAAATGAAGATTAATACACATTATTCCGAACTGCCGACTCATTATCTCTTTCATGATATTGACCTGCGTGTGAAGGACTATCTTACCGCACATCCCGACAGCAAATTATTACGAATAGGTGTAGGCGATGTGAGCAGACCTTTGCCTCGCGTTATAGTCGATGCCATGCAATCAGCCGCCGAAGAATTGGCGTACTCCGAAACATTTCGCGGTTACGGACCTGAAAACGGATACGAGTGGTTGCAACGATGCATTATTGAACACGATTTCCGACCACGCGGAATAGATTTTCATCCTGACGAGATATTTATCAGTGAAGGAGCCGGAAGCGATTTAGGCAACCTCAGCGACCTGTTCGATCGTTCAAACAAAGTAGCGATATTGGATCCAACTTACCCTGCCTATGTGGATGCTAATATTATGGCAGGACGTGAAATAACATTGATACCATGTCTGAAAGAGAATGAGTTTGTTCCCGACCTTCCTAAAGAGCAGGTTGACATCATTTATCTATGTTTTCCCAACAACCCCACAGGGGCTGTACTTACACGCGAACAACTGCGCTTGTGGGTGGAATACGCTCGCAATAACCATTCAGTTATCATATTCGATGCCGCGTACGAAGCCTACATATCTTCACCCGACATTCCGCATAGTATATACGAGATTGTCGGAGCCAAAGAAGTTGCCATCGAGGTACATAGTTTCAGCAAAAGTGCAGGCTTCACGAGTGTGCGATGCGGCTACACCGTTGTGCCGTACGAAACAGGTCTGCAAGCGATGTGGATGAGACGCCAATGCACCAAATATAATGGGACATCATATATTTCCCAACGTGCTGCGCTTGCTACTTATAGTCCTGAAGGGAAGGAGGGTATTGCGCTGAATCTCAACTACTACAAAGAGACAGCCCGTATGATTCACGATGAACTTAAAAGCATGGGGTACGAAGTGTATGGAGGAGAGAACGCGCCTTATATATGGTGTCACGCTCCATACGGCTGGGACTCATGGACATTCTTTGATAGGTTGTTACATCAATGTCAGATAGTCTCTACCCCCGGTGCCGGCTTCGGACAATGCGGCGAAGGGTTTGTCCGTTTCTCCGCTTTCTCTAACCGCACTGATGTCATCAAGTCATTACAACGCATAAAAGAACAGATATAAAGTGCGAGTTTCTTATCGCGTTACCAAGGCAGTGTCAGAAAAGGAGCCTTCGTCCATCCTAAGAAACTCACACTAAAAGTGTAAGCATCTATTACGGATGGACAAGGCATACCTTCACAGCACAAATTATTTTGCGCTGTAGTATGCTGCCTTTTTATTATTTCGACTGATTATTCCTTTTAAGCTTCTGACACTTTCGGTAAACGCGAAATAATAGTAATGCTTGTGTTATTTTAATATGTTATTGCGCAACGCTTTACGCTTTCTCCTATTTATCGTCTCGGAGAGGGGACGGTTATTTTTTGCCATCAGTTAGCATTTGCGTCATTATCCTGCAATAGTTTGAGCAAGTCTTCTTCAGACGGTAGGACACGGCGGATATCTTCTTGTGTTTTGTATGTGGCTACACCCATTGGATTTTGATAGCCCTGAATTAGAAATTCCACGAAACTCTTATCCGCATTTTTACATAGGATTATACCAATACTCGGATTCTCAAACGGCTTTTTAATCTCTGCATCCAACACTCGCAAATAGGCACTTAGTTGTCCAAGATAGGCTGGTTTGAAATCTCCTTTCTTCAGTTCAACTACCACTAATGCTGCCAACTCACGATTATAAAAAAGCAAGTCTGGATATAAATCATGTCCGAATTTTTCCAAATGATATTGATTGCCTACAAAAGTAAAATCATTACCAAACGTCATAATGAAGTTCTTAACATTTTGAATGATGGACTTTTCTACGATTCGTTCATCTATATCGGCAACATCTCTTTCACCTAACTGCTCAACATTTATGTAATCTAACAAGTACTCATCTTTAAACATCTCTATGGCACGAATAGCGGTCTTCTTATCTGACATTGCGTGAATGAAGTTATTCGGCATCAATGATTGATGGTGGTATAGATCTGACTTTAACACATCCCGCAGTTTGTCCTTATTCCATTGATTGATATAGGTTTGATGAATATAAAAGAATCTTTCGTCAAAATCGGATGTCTTGTTTAGAATCTCAATATGATGTGTAAAACCAATGGATAAGAATTCGTTTAATTGCGTCAGACTTACAGCTTGCGATTGTTTATTCGGTGTAAGCAAAGAAATTTCGACCGCCATTGGCGACCGATTTTCTGAGTTAGCGTTTTCGACCGCCGACAGCGGTCGAATTAACAATTGTTTCCATTGCTCGTAGAACTGACGCATTTTTTTGATACTCGTGGCAGAGAAGCCACGAAGTCCGGGGAGCTCTTTTTGCAACTTTTCGCTAATCTGCTCTATCGCGCTTGTACCCCAGAAACCCTCACGAGAATTTTCAGATATATATTTCCCTATACCATAATAGAGAGACAACTGCTCTGCGTTCACTTGTTTGGACGCACGGTATTGGCTCTTCAGAATAGCTGTCTTAATGTTTTCAACAGCCTGTGAGATGGATATGATAGCATTATTTTCCATTACTCTTTGCAACTTTCGGCTGCAAAGATACTACTTTTTTTGCAGATATTCAAAATATCAGCATTTTCTTCCAATTGTGTATCATTTGCCGTAAAATGTGTAATAGATAAGTCAGAATAAAGCACTACCTTTGCACCGAAAAACAAAATAAGCGTTAACATTAAAATAATATATCCTATGCAAAACTTTGATTATCAAACACCGACACGCCTCGTATTTGGCGAGGGCGTAGTAGAGAAACTGCCGAAGGTGATGAGCACGTTCGGCAAGACTATCCTCCTAACCTATGGCGGAGGCAGTATTAAGAAGATTCCGGCTCTTAGAAATCAGCCTTCAGCAGGTAGTCTCTATGACTATGTACACACGCTACTTAAAGACTTCGAAATCATTGAACTGAGCGGCATTCAGCCGAACCCCAAATACAACCCTTCCGTGCTGGACGGCGTGCGGTTGTGCAAGGAGCACAAGGTGGATGTTATCCTCTCCGTTGGCGGTGGCTCAGTACTCGATTGCTCCAAGGCTATTGCAGCCGGTGCGTGCTATGACGGCGACCCGTGGGACCTCATCTCCTACAAGGTCAAAGCTCAGGCAGCTCTGCCGATTGTAGATATCATCACGCTGGCTGCCACGGGTAGCGAGTACGACTGCGGTGGTGTTATCTCCCGCACGGAGACCAACGACAAGATCGGTTATCTGGACCGCCACTTGTTCCCTGCCGTTTCGTTCCTCGACCCGACCTATACCTTCTCCGTTAGCAAGAAACAGACCGCAGCGGGCATCGCCGACGCGATGAACCACACCATAGAGCAGTATTTTGCGGAAGACACCACGCTCCTCAACGACGGTTTCTGCGAGTCCATGCTTCGTTCGCTCATGGAGAACGGACGCAAGTGTATCGCTAATCCGGAGGACTACCAAGCCCGCGCGGAGATGATGCTGGCTTGCACCTACGGCTGCAACGGCATTCTGGCACTCGGCAACAGCGAGTCCGGCTGGCCATGCCATGGTATCGAGCACGCATTGAGTGCATACTACGACATCACTCACGGCGAGGGTTTGGCGATTATCACGCCGCGGTGGATGAAACATATCTTGAATGAGCACACCCTACCGCGGTTCGTCAAGTACGGCATTAATGTCTTTGACATCGACCCGTCGCTGACCCAGTGGGAGATTGCCAACAAAGCGATTGAAGCCACCTACGCTTTCTTTGAGTCAATAGGTATCCCGATGCACCTCAGGGAAGTGGGTATCGATGAGAGCCGCTTAGACGAGATGGCGCATCATATTGCCGTGAACGAAGGTTTAGAGAGTGCATACGCGCCGCTCACGGAGCAGGATATTAAACAAATCTTAATAGACAGTTTGTAATATGGAAGAGTTTCGTGTAGATCCGCGGGTGACGACACCCGAAGCGCAGGCGGCGTATATAGAGCAGGGGCGCAGACTATTTGCATTCAACCAGACCGTTCCTTTCACACCGGAGAATATAGAGGCAACGAAAGCCCTCTTTGGCGAAAACCTCGGCGAAGGAGCTATCGTACAGCCGCCATTGAAAGGTGTCTGCTTCGATATGGTACATATCGGCAAGAATGTTATGATTATGCCCGATTGTCTGATGATGTCGCGCGGCGGTATTACAATCGAAGACGGTGCGATGATTGCCGCTAACGTGCAACTCATCAGCAATAACCACGACCTTTATGAGCGCCAGATTCTCATCTGCAAACCCGTGCGCATCTGTAAGAACGCTTGGGTTGGGGCAGGGGCTACTATCCTGCCGGGCGTGACGGTCGGCGAGAACGCAGTAGTGGCCGCTGCAGCAGTAATCACCAAAGACGTCCCTGCCAACACCATCGTCGCCGGCAATCCTGCCAAAGTCATCAAAACCATCCCGCCGAAAGAATGAGGTGAAAAATTACCAACCACCGGCTCAATTCGAGCCGGTGGCTTTTTATTATTTCTTGATGGTGTCGGAGTTCTGGTTGTATGCTTTAGCAACGCATTTCCACTCGCCCTGCATCTTCATAAGCAGCAGGTAGTCGGTGAAGTCGATGCGCCCGCCCCATTTCTCCTCTAACACGCGGACCACGGCAACGGTCTCTTCGATCGATACGATATCCACACGTGCCTTGAAATCTGCACCTGCACCTATGGTATCGACGTTGTGGTAGAACTGCTCGATAGAGCCGTGCTCCAACTCGCCGTCTAAATAGCCGAACAGGACTGCTTCATCGGTGAATAACTCGCGAGCATACTTGCTGTTGCCTTCTGCCACGCTTTTGACAAATTTTAAAGCAGCTTCTTCCACTGCTTTGTACTCTGAAATTGGTGCTCTCATATTCGTTTGTTTTAGTTGATTATTTATTTGCGTTAACGCAAGTATAAAAGCTTGCGTTCTTAATGTCGCTTCTATAATTTGTTACAAATTGTCTTGTTCTTGTCGCGAGCAAGGGTGCTCGCGCTCCTACACTTCCGCTATCATGGTTGTCGCGAGCAAGGGTGCTCGCGCTCCTGAAATGCGCTGCAAAATTACAAGTATATCATTATCTGTGCAAGTACCGAATAATTATTCAGGTATAGAATATTTTTGCAGATACCCACATAATTCAAAAAAAAGCAGTACCTTTGCACTCAATATGGAGTTACAACAAGACAGCATCATCGT